>JBAUWJ010000275.1:0-16418 GCA_049583715.1 Arenicellales bacterium
GATTGCGGCGGTGGCGATGCAGGAGGGTTTGCGGTTTGCGGTGCGCGAGGGTGGACGCACGGTGGGCGCCGGGGTGGTGACGAAGGTTATCGAGTGAGGCCCGAGTGAGGGTAGGGAATCGCGAATGGATTCGCTCCCACGGGTGCAGTAGTTCGGGCAGTGATGTGGGTCGAAATTCATTCCGACATGGAGGTTTAGGGACAGTTGAGGAATCGCGAATGAATTCGCTCCCACAGGTGCCGGGGCTTGGGATCGGTCTTGCGGTTCCATGCGGGCGGTGGCGACAGGGAGTCCCATCCACGGTGAACGGAGACAGGGGGCTGGATTCTGCCCTGTTGCGTACAGACGGTATCCCGGCACGAGGACGTGCCGGCGCGAAGCGAGAGGACTCGAAAACGTTGTTTTCGATTCCGTCGGAGGTGGTGGCGACAGGGAGTCCCATCCACCGAACAAACTAGGCCAGTAGCTCAATAGGCAGAGCGGCGGTCTCCAAAACCGCAGGTTGGGGGTTCGATTCCCTCCTGGCCTGCCAGTCATACGAGCGTGCAGTCAGTAGCAGACAAACTGAAGCTTTTCGCCGCGGTGGTGATCGTCGCCGCCGGCGTTTGGGCCTTTTACCACCTGGGCGAACAGTTCGTTCTGATCCGGGCGGGGGTCGTGATTGTCAGCGTGGTGGCGGCGCTGGCCGTTGGACTGACCTCGGGCCCCGGGCAGGCGGCGTGGGAGTTCTCCAAGACGGCGCGCACCGAGGTTCGCAAGGTTGTCTGGCCCACCCGCCGGGAGACCGCCCAGGCGACGGGCATCGTGCTGCTGCTGGTCCTCGCGATCGGCATTTTCCTGTTCGTCGTGGACACGATTCTTTTCTACGTGATCTACGACGTGATTCTGGGTACGGTCAGCTAGTCCGTTTATGGTCAGGCAGCAATAAAGGCGCGGTGCGGAAATTCAATGGCTAAGCAGCGTTGGTACGTGGTGCATGTCTTCTCGGGCTTCGAGAAGCACGTGGCCAAATCGATCCAGGAGCACGTCATGCGGGCGGGCATGGAGGACAAGTTCGGTGAGATCCTCGTGCCGACCGAAGACGTAGTGGAGATGAAGGGCGGCCAGAAGCGAACCAGTGAACGCAAGTTCTTTCCCGGATACGTACTCGTGCAGATGGAGATGAGCGATGAGACCTGGCACCTGGTCAAGAGCGTGCCGAAGGTGACGGGGTTCGTCGGCGGCTCCAGCGACAAGCCGACGCCTATCAGCGAGCGTGAGGCGGAGTCGATCATGCAGCAGGTGAAGGTCGGTGCCGAGAAGCCCCGGCCCAAGTTCTCCTTCGAGCCCGGAGAGCTGGTGAGGGTTACCAGCGGCCCGTTCGCCGATTTCAACGGGACCGTGGAAGACGTGAATTTCGAGAAGAGCAAGCTCCGGGTGGCGGTGTCCATATTTGGCCGCTCCACTCCGGTGGAGCTCGATTTCTCCCAGGTGGAGAAGGGGTAGGTTCGAGCGGGACGAGCGCTCAACCAGGCATTGTTCACTTAAACTTTCGTGTCGGAATGAATTCCGACCCACAGGGGAGCCCGAAAGCGATGAGCCGGTACGGCGCTTGAACCCGGGAGGCGAGTTAGATGGCGAAAAAGATTGACGCATTGATCAAGCTGCAGGTGCCCGCGGGCGAGGCCAATCCCAGCCCGCCGGTGGGCCCGGCGTTGGGTCAGCATGGTGTGAACATCATGGAGTTCTGCAAGACGTTCAACGCCGAGACGCAGGACACGGAGAAGGGCCTGCCCATCCCGGTGGTGATTACCGTCTACAGCGACAAGAGCTTCACTTTCATCAAGAAGACCCCGCCGGCGTCCGTGCTGCTGAAGAAGGCTGCCGGCATCGGTAAGGGCAGTGCGGTGCCGAACCGGGACAAGGTGGGTAAAGTGAGCCGCGCGCAGCTCGAGGAGATCGCCGCGGCCAAGATGGCGGACTTGAACGCCTACGATATGGATGAGGCGGTTCGTATCATCGCCGGCAGCGCGCGGAGTATGGGCCTGGAAACGGAGGGCAGCAAGTAATGGCGCGCAAAACGGGTAAACGACTCGACGCCGCCGGCAAGCTGGTGGACCGTCACACTTATTACACCCTGGACGAGGCCCTGCAACTGATCAAGCAGACCGCGTCCGCCAAGTTCGATGAATCCGTCGATGTCGCCATCAATCTCGGCATCAATGCCAAGAAGTCCGACCAGACCGTGCGCGGGTCTACCGTCCTGCCCCGGGGGACGGGCAAGACCATGAAGGTCGCGGTGTTCGCCGAGGGACCGGACGCGGAAGCTGCCATCCAGGCGGGGGCCGACCTAGTCGGCCTCGATGACCTCGCGGAGCAGGTCAAGAAGGGCGATTTTGACTTCGATATCGTCATCGCGACGCCCGCCACCATGAAGGTGGTGGGCCGGCTCGGACAGATCCTGGGCCCGCGCGGCCTGATGCCCAACCCCAAGGTGGGCACGGTCACCAATGACGTCGCCCAGGCCGTCAAGGACGCCAAGGCCGGGCAGGTGCAGTACCGGGTGGACAAGGCGGGAGTCATCCATTGCCCCATCGGGAAGGCATCTTTTGACCCGGAGGCCTTGAAGGAGAACTTCGAGTCCCTCATTAATGCTCTTCACCGCGCCAAGCCGGCGGCGGCCAAGGGCCAGTATTTCAGGCGCGTCACCCTGTCCACCACGATGGGGCCGGGGGTACGCGTCGACAGGTCGTCATTGCCCGTCTAGGTGCGGGCAGGCGCGGCGGTCCCGGATGGGCCGCCGAACCAGGGCCCGGTGCGGATATTTGGCGCACCGGGGTGTCAAAGACCGCAGGTGGGAACAGGCGCCGGATCCGCCGGTCTCCCTTAATGTCCTGCGCAGACCGCGTAAAGATTGCAGGCGGGCGACCGGAGCGTCTCCCCTTCCTGGAACCGGAGCGTTGGTCATCATTATGGGAGTTGGAGCTCAATGAGCCTGAGTCTTGAAGACAAAAAGGCCGTTGTCGAGCATGTCTCCAGCGCGTTGGCGGGGGCACAGGCGGCGTTCGTGGCCGATTACCGTGGTTTGACGGTGACTCAAATGTCCGCGCTGCGCCGTGAAGCCCGCGAAACCGGGGTGTTCCTGAAGGTTGTCAAGAACAACCTGGCCAGGCGGGCCGTCGAGGACACCGTTTTCGCGTGTCTCGCTGAGCATTTCGTCGGTCCGACGGCGCTGGCGGCGTCCGAGGATCCCGTCGCCGCGGCCAAGCTGCTCGACAAATACGCCAAGGACTTCGAGGTCCTGACCATCAAGGTCGGGGCGATGGGAGGCAGTCTTCTGTCCGAGGCCGATACCAGGGCCCTGGCGAAGCTGCCGTCACGAGAAGAGCTGCTTGCGACACTGCTGGGTACGATGCAGGCCCCGGTTGCCACGTTCGTTCGTACTTTGAACGAGGTACCGGGCAAGTTCGTGCGCACCCTCGCGGCGCTGAGAGATCAGCGGCAGGCGGCTTGATACAACGATTCGATACACGGTTTCAGGAGTATAGAAATGGCTGTTTCCAAAGAAGAGTTGCTTGACGCTATCGGCAACATGTCTGTGCTCGAGTTGTCTGAGCTGATTAAGGATATGGAAGAGAAGTTCGGTGTCTCCGCACAGGCGGCGGTCGCGGTGGCGGCCCCCGCGGCGGGCGGCGGCGAGGCCGAGGCGGCGGAAGAGAAGACCGAGTTCGACGTCATCCTGAGCAGTTTTGGCGAGAACAAGGTCGCCGTCATCAAGGCGGTGCGGGCGATTACCAGTCTGGGCCTGAAAGAAGCCAAGGACCTGGTGGAAAGTGCCCCGGCGGCGGTCAAGGAAGGCGCCAACAAGGAAGAGGCCGAGAGCATCAAGTCTCAGCTCGAGGAAGCGGGAGCTTCCGTCGAGCTGAAATAGTTGGACTGAGACGGGGTCGAGCCGATACAGGGGTTTGCTTCAATCCATAGTCGGATCTTGCATCTTGAATGCAGCACGGGCCGGCGGCGCCAAACGGCACCGCGGGCCTCTTGCTGTCCGTTGAGCGTACCTGCGGCAACGGTCGCGCGCGCCGGGACACGGCAGGCGGGGGCTTGTGCGCTCGCGAAATCCCCGCTTCCCGGCGGTCATGATGTCGCTTCCACAGCCGGGGAAACGGCAAGGCCGCAAAGCCCTTTTCCGGCAATACGTTAGTGCCACACGGTCAAACCACGAGGTAACCATGGGTTATTCCTTCACTGAAAGAAAGCGCCTGCGAAAGAACTTCCGTAAGAGCGGGTCCGTGCTGCGGGTTCCTTATCTACTCGCGACCCAGATCGAATCCTATCGCAAGTTTCTTCAGTCGGATATCGAACCCGACCAACGGGTGGAAGTTGGCCTGCAGGCAGCCTTCAGGTCGGTGTTCCCCATCGAGAGTTACAACGGCAACGCCATGCTGGAATTCGGTGAGTATCGGCTCGGTACGCCGCCGTTCGATGTGAGGGAGTGCCAGCAGCGCGGGCTGGTCTACTCGGCGCCCTTGCGGGTGGTGCTGCGTCTGGTGGTCTACAGAAAAGACGAGTCCACCGGCGCAAAGACCGTGCATGACATCAAGGAGCAGGACGTCTACATGGGCGAGATCCCGCTGATGACCGACAACGGCACGTTTATCATCAACGGCACGGAGCGCGTCATCGTCTCCCAGCTTCACAGGTCCCCCGGTGTGTTCTTCGACCACGACCGCGGCAAGACTCATTCTTCCGGCAAGCTGCTGTTCTCGTCGCGGATCATCCCTTATCGCGGCTCCTGGCTGGACCTCGAATTCGATCCCAAGGACCTTCTGTACATCCGCATAGACCGGCGCCGCAAGCTCCCGGCGACTGTGCTGCTGCGCGCCCTCGGATACACCACGGAAGAGATCCTGGCAATGTTCTTCGACAACGACGTCTTTCACCTGTCCGCCAAGGGCGTCAAGATGGAGCTGGTACCGCAGAGGCTGCGGGGTGAGCAGCTCAACTTCGACCTGACCAGCTCCAAGGGGGATGTCATCGTCGAGGCTGGAAAGCGCATCACCGCGCGCCATGTGCGGGAGCTCGAGAAGGGCAAGTTCAAGCGTATCGAGGTACCGCTGTCGTACCTCGTGGGGCGGACCCTGGCGCGGAATGTCATCGACACGGAGACCGGCGAGCTCATTGCCGAAGCGAACGACGTCATCACCGAGGAGCTCACCCAGAAGGTCACGGAGATGGGATTTCCGACCATCGAGACTATCTACACGAACGATCTCGATCAGGGGCCTTACATGTCCGAGACCCTGCGCATCGACACCACGAAGTCTGATGTGGACGCCCAGGTGGAGATTTACCGGATCATGCGACCCGGGGAGCCGCCGACGAAGGAGGCGGCCCAGGCCCTGTTCAACAACCTGTTTTTCAACTCGGATCGCTACGACCTGTCCGCGGTCGGCCGCATGAAGTTCAACCGGCGCCTCGGCCGTGACAGTGACGACGGGGCCGGCACCCTGAGCAAGGAGGATATCGTCGACGTCATGAAGACGCTGATCGACGTCAAGAACGGCCATGGCGAGATCGACGACATCGACAACCTGGGCAATCGCCGCGTGCGGTCCGTCGGCGAGCTCGTGGAGAACCAGTTCCGGGTCGGCCTGGTCCGCGTCGAGCGGGCCGTGCGTGAGCGCCTGAGCATGGCGGAGTCCGAGAACCTGACGCCCCAGGAGCTGATCAACGCCAAGCCCGTGTCCGCGGTGGTGAAGGAGTTCTTCGGCTCGAGCCAGCTCTCCCAGTTCATGGACCAGACCAACCCCTTGTCGGAAGTCACCCACAAGCGACGGGTCTCGGCCCTGGGACCGGGCGGCCTGACGCGCGAGCGGGCGGGCTTCGAGGTGCGCGACGTGCACCCCACGCATTACGGGCGGGTCTGCCCCATCGAAACGCCGGAGGGCCCGAATATCGGACTGATCAATTCGCTGGCCTGTTTTGCCCGGACCAACGATTACGGATTCCTGGAGACGCCCTATCGCAAGGTCGAGAACGGCCGGGTCACCGACAAGATCGAGTTCCTGTCGGCCATCGTCGAGCGCAATTTCGTCATTGCCCAGGCCAACGCCACGGTGGACGACAAGCGCGTGCTGACCGATGAGCTGATCTCCTGCCGGCACCTGAACGAGTTCACGCTGTCCACGCCGGACAAGGTGGACTACATCGACGTGGCGCCGTCTCAGATCGTGTCGGTGGCGGCGTCCCTGGTACCGTTTCTGGAGCATGACGACGCCAACCGTGCCTTGATGGGCTCCAACATGCAGCGCCAGGCCGTGCCGACCGTACGCAGTGAGAAGCCCCTGGTGGGTACCGGCATGGAGCGGATCGTGGCCGTCGACTCCGGCGTCACCGTGGTGGCGCGGCGCGGCGGGGTGGTGGACTCCGTGGACTCGGCCCGCATCGTGGTGCGGGTGAACGACGACGAAACCGTGGCCGGCGAGCCGGGTGTCGACATCTACAACCTCACCAAATACCAGCGCTCCAATCAGAACACCACCATCAACCAGCGGCCGCTGGTGAAAGTCGGTGACGATATTGCGAAGGGCGACGTGCTGGCGGACGGACCGTCCACCGACATGGGCGAGCTGGCTCTGGGCCGCAACGTCCTGGTGGCGTTCATGTCCTGGAACGGTTACAACTTCGAGGACTCCATCCTCATCTCCGAACGGCTGGTGCAGGAAGACACCTACACGACCGTGCATATCGAGGAGCTGTCCTGCGTGGCCCGGGATACCAAGCTCGGTCCCGAGGAGATCAGCCGCGACATTCCGAACGTCGGTGAGACCGCACTCTCCAAGCTGGACGAGTCCGGCATCGTCTACATCGGCGCCGAGGTGAAATCCGGCGACATACTGGTGGGCAAGGTCACCCCCAAGGGCGAGACCCAGCTCACCCCGGAAGAGAAGCTGCTGCGGGCGATCTTCGGCGAGAAGGCCTCGGACGTGAAGGACACCAGCCTGCGCATGCCTTCGGGCATGTCCGGGACGGTCATCGACGTCCAGGTGTTCACGCGCGACGGCGTGGAGAAGGATGCCCGTGCCAAGCAGAACGAGGATCAGGAGCTGGCCAGGATCCGCAAGGACTTGAACGACCAGTACCGCATCGTCGAGGAGGACGCTTTCTTGCGCATCGAGAAGCTGCTCACCAACCGCACGGCCGAAGGTGGCCCGGGCGGCCTGAAGAGCGGCGACAAGATCTCCAAGACGTACCTGCAGGACCTGCCGCGCGACAAGTGGTTCGAGGTGCGGCTGCGCAACGAGGACGCGAACGACCAGCTCGAGCAGCTTCGCTCGGACCTCGAAGGCCAGCGCAAGTACTTCGACGAACTCTTCGACGAGAAGCGGTCAAAGCTCGAGGCCGGCGACGACCTGGCCCCGGGCGTGCTCAAGATGGTCAAGGCCTTCGTCGCGGTCAAGCGGCGGCTGCAGCCCGGTGACAAGATGGCGGGGCGGCACGGCAACAAGGGCGTGATCTCGAAGATCGTACCGGTCGAGGACATGCCCTACACCGCCGATGGCACGACAGTGGATATCGTCCTGAATCCACTCGGCGTGCCGTCGCGTATGAACGTGGGACAGGTGCTGGAAACTCATCTCGGCTGGGCTGCCCATCACCTGGGGCGCCAGATCAACGCCCTGTTGAGGCAACAGGCGCCGGCGAAGGATCTGCGCAAGTTCCTGGACAAGGTCTACAACCAGGACGGCCAGTCGGAGGACCTGAAGTCGCTGACCGACGAGCAGATCACGGAGCTCGCCGGCAACCTGACCGACGGCGTGCCGATGGCGACCCCGGTGTTCGACGGTGCCAACGAACAGGAGATCAAGCGCATGCTGGAGCTTGCAGGGCTGCCTACCAGCGGCCAGACGACCCTCTGGGACGGACGCACCGGCGAGCAGTTCGATCGGCCCATCACCGTGGGCTACACGTACATGCTCAAGCTCAACCATCTCGTTGACGACAAGATGCATGCGCGCTCGACGGGCCCCTACAGCCTCATCACCCAGCAGCCACTGGGCGGCAAGGCCCAGTTCGGCGGCCAGCGTTTTGGAGAAATGGAGGTCTGGGCCCTGGAAGCCTACGGAGCCGCCTACACCCTGCAGGAGATGCTGACCGTGAAGTCGGACGACGTGGCCGGGCGCACCAAGATGTACGAGAACATAGTCCATGGCGATCATCACATGGAGGCCAGCATGCCGGAGTCGTTCAACGTGTTGATGAAGGAAATACGTTCTCTCGGCCTGAATATCGAGCTGGAGCAGGAGTGATTACCGGTTGAATCCCTGCAGCTGGTCCTTCAACCGAACATGTTGTCGGAATCCATTCCGACCCACAGAGGTTTTTCGGAAATGAAAGATTTGTTCAATCTGTTCAAGCAACCCGGCAAGGTGGAAGACTTCGACGCCATCCGCATAGGCATCGCGTCACCTGAGAAGATTCGCTCCTGGTCGTTCGGAGAAGTCAAGAAGCCGGAGACCATCAACTACCGCACCTTCAAGCCGGAGCGGGACGGACTGTTCTGCGCGAAGCTGTTCGGCCCCATCAGCGACTACGAGTGTCTGTGCGGCAAGTACAAGCGGTTGAAGCATCGCGGCGTGATCTGCGAGAAGTGCGGCGTCGAGGTGACCCTGTCCAAGGTGCGCCGCGAGAGGATGGGCCACATCGAGCTGGCCAGCCCCATCGCCCACATCTGGTTCCTGAAGTCCCTGCCGTCGCGGCTCGGCCTGATACTGGACATGACGGTGCGCGAGATCGAGCGCGTCCTGTACTTCGAGGCCTACGTCGTGGTGGACCCGGGCATGACTCCGCTCGAGAAGAACATGCTGCTGACGGAGGACTCCTACCTCGATGCCATAGAGCAGTACGGCGACGAATTCCGTGCCGAGATGGGCGCCGAGGCCATCCGCGACCTGCTTCGCGCCGTCGACCTCAAGGCGGAGGCGGTGAAGCTGCGCGAGGAGCTCGAGTCCACCCGCTCGGAGACCAAGATCAAGAAGCTCACCAAACGCCTCAAGGTCGTCGAGGCCTTCATACAGTCCGGCAACCGCCCGGAGTGGATGATCATGGAGATCCTCCCGGTGCTGCCGCCCGACCTGCGTCCGCTGGTGCCGCTGGACGGCGGCCGTTTCGCCACCTCCGACCTGAACGATCTGTACCGGCGCGTCATCAACCGCAACAACCGCCTGAAGCGGCTCCTGGACCTGAATGCGCCGGACATCATCGTGCGCAACGAGAAGCGCATGCTGCAGGAGGCAGTGGATGCGCTGCTCGACAACGGACGCCGTGGCAAGGCAATCACCGGCGCCAACAAGCGCCAGCTCAAGTCACTGGCGGACATGATCAAGGGCAAACAGGGCCGGTTCCGGCAGAACCTCCTCGGCAAGCGCGTGGACTACTCCGGTCGGTCAGTGATCGTGGTGGGGCCGACGCTCAAGCTGCACCAATGCGGGCTGCCCAAGAAGATGGCCCTGGAGTTGTTCAAGCCTTTCATCTTCAACAAGCTGGAGCTCAGGGGGCTGGCGACCACCATCAAGCAGGCCAAGAAGATGGTGGAGCAGGAGAGCCCCGAGGTGTGGGACATCCTGGAAGGCGTCATCCGCGAGCACCCGGTGATGTTGAACCGGGCCCCGACCCTGCATCGCCTGGGGATTCAGTCCTTCGAGCCGGTGCTCATCGAGGGCAAGGCCATCCAGCTCCATCCGCTGGTTTGCACGCCGTACAACGCCGACTTCGACGGTGACCAGATGGCGGTGCACGTGCCCCTGTCCATCGAGGCTCAGCTCGAGGGCCGGGCATTGATGATGTCGACCAACAACATCCTGTCGCCCGCCAACGGCGACCCCATCATCGTCCCTTCCCAGGACATCGTGCTGGGTCTGTACTACATGACCCGCGACGCGGTGAACGAGAAGGGCGAGGGCGGCGCATTTGCGGATGTGGGCGAGGTGCATCGCGCCTACGACACCGGCCAACTCTCACTGCACGCGCACATCAAGGTGCGCATACGGGAAGTCCTGGCGGACGAGAACGGCGAGATGCAGGTGACCCATGCGCGTTACGACACCACCGCCGGTCGCGCCCTGTTGTCGGAGGTGCTCCCGAGGGGCCTGGCTTTTTCACTGATCAACCGGGTGATGAACAAGAAGCGCATCTCGGAGGTGATCAACAACTGCTACCGGAGAGTAGGTCTGAAGGAGACCGTGATCTTCGCCGATCAGCTCATGTACACCGGCTTCAAGTACGCCGCCAAGGCGGGCATTTCCATCGGCGTGGACGACATGGTAGTCCCGGACGACAAGGAACGCATCCTGAATCAGGCCGAGCAGGAGGTGAAGAACATCCAGAACCAGTACACCTCGGGTCTGCTGACCGATGGCGAGCGCTACAACAAGGTCGTCGATATCTGGACCCAGACCAGCGAGCAGGTTGCCAAGTCCATGATGGACAAGCTGGGCACGGATATGGTGAAGAACGCCGAGGGCAAGGACGTCACGCAAGAGTCGTTCAACTCCATCTACATGATGGCCGACTCCGGCGCCCGCGGCAGCCACGCCCAGATCCGACAGCTTGCCGGCATGCGCGGCCTGATGGCGAAGCCGGACGGCTCCATCATCGAAACGCCGATTACGGCCAACTTCCGGGAAGGCCTGAACGTGCTGCAGTACTTCATATCGACCCATGGCGCGCGCAAGGGACTCGCGGATACGGCCTTGAAGACCGCCAACTCCGGCTACCTGACCCGGCGCCTGGTGGACGTCTGCCAGGACCTGGTGGTGACCGACGGCGACTGCGGCACCACGGAAGGCGTGGTCCGCCAGGCCCTGGTGCAGGGCGGTGAGGTCGTGATTCCTCTCCGGGACCGCATCCTGGGGCGCGTAGTGATCGGAGACGTGGTGGATCCGACGAACGACGTGGTGCTGGCCAGGGACGGTGACATGATCGATGAGAAGCTGGTGGAAGAGATCGAGAGCCATAACGTCGACCAGGTGAAAGTCCGTTCTCCCGTCACCTGCGCCACCCGCTACGGCATCTGTGCGAAGTGCTACGGGCGGGACCTGGGCCGCGGCCACATGGTGAACCGCGGTGAGGCGGTGGGCGTAATCGCGGCGCAGAGCATCGGCGAGCCCGGCACCCAGCTCACCATGCGGACGTTCCACATCGGCGGCGCCGCCTCCCGTGCGGCCACGGTGTCGAATGTCGAGGTGAAGACCAACGGCACCGTCAAGCTCATCAACGTCAAATTCGTGACCAACTCGGACGGCAAGAACGTCGTGGTAACCCGGTCCGGCGAGCTGATCGTGCAGGATGCCCAGGGCAGCGACCGCGAGCGCTACAAGCTGCCTTACGGCGCGCTGCTGACGATCGACGACGGCGACAGCGTCACCGCCGGGCAGCTCGTGGCGAGCTGGGATCCCCACACCCATCCCATCATCACCGAAGTGGCGGGAACCATCGAGTTCACCGACGTCACCGACGGCGTGACGGCCAATCAGCAGACGGACGAGCTGACCGGCGTCTCCACCTATGTGGTAATGGACCCGAACCAGCGCCGCGGCGCGGCCCGGGACATCAAGCCGATGGTGAGCCTGGTGGACAGCAAGGGCGAGACCTTGTCCTTCACGGGCTCCGACGTGCCGGCGCGCTACCTGATGCCGGCCGGTGCCATCATCATGGTGCAGAACGGCCAGAAGGTGAAGAGCGGCGACGTGCTGGCGCGCATTCCGCAGGAGTCGTCGAAGACCCGCGATATCACCGGCGGTCTGCCGCGTGTCGCCGAGCTGTTCGAGGCGCGCAAGCCCAAGGACGCTGCGGTTCTGGCCACCCATAGCGGTGTCGTGTCTTTTGGCAAGGAAACCAAGGGCAAGCAACGGCTGGTGATCACCGATAAGGAAGGTGAGGATCATGAGACCCTGATCCCGAAGGAGCGCAGCATCAATGTGTTCGAGGGCGAGACGGTCGAGCGCGGCGAGATCGTCGTAGAAGGTCCTCCGGTCGCCTCCGACATTCTGGATCTCTTGGGCGTGGAGGCCCTGTGCAGCTACATCGTCGATGAGGTCCAGGACGTCTACCGGCTCCAGGGCGTGAAGATCAACGACAAGCACATCGAGGTGATCATCCGCCAGATGCTGCGCAAGGTCACCATCAACGAGCCGGGCGATACCTCGTTCCTGCCGGGCGAGCAGGTCGAGCGCTCGCGTATCCTGGAGGAGAACGAGCGCATCGAAGCCGAGAGCGGCACCCCGGGGACGTACAAGCGGGAGCTGCTGGGGATAACCAAGGCCTCGCTGACCACGGAGTCGTTCATCTCGGCGGCTTCCTTCCAGGAGACCACCCGGGTTCTCACGGAGGCGTCCATCAACGGCAAGGTGGACTACCTGCGCGGGCTGAAGGAGAACGTCATCGTCGGCCGCCTCATCCCGGCGGGCACGGGGCTTGCGTACCATGAGGAGCGCCGCCGCACACGTGCGGAGCAGGCCACCAAGGCCCAAGAGCTGGAAGAGCTCCTGGGCTCCGAGGAGCAGGCCGCCGCAAACGGCTCCGAGTCCGAGAGCGACGAGGCCGTGAACGCGTAATCGAGTGTCCGGGTGCGGCCACCAGCCGCACCCGGATGCCGCGTGGGATCGATGACGAGATACGCCGTGCCGGCCGTCCAGGGCGCGGTCGGATCGTCTTGAGCTTCACAATCCGCGATGCCCTCATTGTGCGGCGCATCCCCGGCAAGGCAATGGCCGTGGGATCCTTGCGTGCCCTCGTCCGCTCGGAACCTGGAAGGGCGTTGAAATAGCACGGCAGGGCCCTCATTTTACAGACAGGTCGCGGAAGCCGGGCCCAGGGAGGGCGGAGCAACTCGATGCGCGGCGTCCTGCAGGAATGGACCGTTTCGGACAGTCTGTCGGATGGGCCACGGAAAGCCGCGGGGAAGGCGGCGCTCGCCTTGACACTGAGGGGCTGTGTGCCTAGAATCGCCGCACTTTTCGGGCCGGTTCAGCCGGCCTGATGTTTTTGGACCGGATCTCTCGATGCCCACGACCAATCAGCTAGTCAGAAAGCCGCGCAGCAGGCAGGTACAGAAATCGAACGTGCCCGCCCTGCAGGCCAGCCCGCAGAAGCGGGGGGTGTGCACCCGTGTGTACACCACCACCCCGAAGAAGCCGAATTCGGCCCTTCGAAAGGTGGCGCGCGTCCGGCTGACCAACGGCTTTGAGGTGACGAGCTACATCGGTGGCGAAGGTCACAACCTGCAGGAACACTCCGTCGTCCTGATCCGCGGCGGACGCGTGAAGGACCTGCCGGGGGTGCGCTATCACACCGTTCGGGGTGCGCTGGACACGTCCGGTGTCTCTTCCCGTCGGCAGGGCCGGTCCAAGTACGGGGCCAAGCGCCCGAAGTCCTGAGGAATAGTCCAAAGAGGGGCCCAAAGAGGGGTCCAAAAGGATAGTCTCGTGGGGGCTTCTGCCTGAAACAGGAGCCTCTGTAACCAGCACCCGGTCGCCCGCCGACAGGCGAGAAGGCGATGGGTGCTTTTTCGCCTTGAAGATCCAGTAGATACGACCAGTCAATGCCCAGACGCAGAGAAGTTCCGAAACGAGAAGTGCTGCCGGACCCGAAGTACGGGGACCAGACCCTCGCCAAGTTCATCAATGTGCTGATGGTGGACGGCAAGAAGTCCATCGCCGAGCGCATTATCTATGGGGCGCTGGACGTCATTGCGCAGCGCGGCAAGGGCGAAGCGCTGGAGACATTCAACGTGGCGCTGGACAACGTGCGGCCGCTGGTGGAGGTCAAGAGCCGGCGGGTCGGCGGGGCCACTTACCAGGTGCCGGTGGAAGTGCGCCCGACTCGGCGGACCGCGCTGGCGATGCGCTGGCTGGTGGAAGCGGCGCGTAAACGAGGCGAAAAGTCGATGACCCAGCGGCTGGCTTCAGAGCTGCTGGAGGCTGCCGACAACCGGGGCGGCGCAGTACGCAAGAAGGAAGACGTCCATCGCATGGCAGAGGCGAACAAGGCGTTTTCCCATTACCGGTTCTAGCGTTGAACGAATTGGACACTTATACCAGGTAGACAGCTGTGGCACGCATGACCCCAATCGAGCGGTACCGGAACATCGGCATCATGGCGCATATCGATGCCGGCAAGACCACGACTACCGAGCGAATCCTCTTTTATACCGGCATCTCCCACAAGATGGGCGAGGTCCACGACGGCAACGCCGTCATGGACTGGATGGCGCAGGAGCAGGAACGTGGAATCACCATCACGTCGGCCGCCACCACTACCTTCTGGAAGGGAATGGACCAGAGCTATCCCGAGCACCGGATCAATATTATCGATACGCCGGGTCACGTCGACTTCACCATCGAGGTCGAGCGAAGCCTGCGGGTGCTCGATGGCGCCTGCGCTGTATTCTGTGCCGTCGGGGGCGTCGAGCCCCAGTCGGAGACCGTCTGGCGGCAGGCCAACAAGTACCGCGTTCCGCGCCTCGCGTTCGTCAACAAGATGGACCGGGCGGGCGCCAATTTCTATCGGGTCGTCGAGCAGATCAGGAAACGGCTTGGCGCGACCGCCGTTCCCATTCAGGTTCCGATCGGTGCGGAAGACTCATTCAAGGGCATTGTCGATCTCGTGAAGATGAAGGCGATCTACTGGGACGACGAGACCAAGGGCGCCAGCTTCGAAGAGCGGGAGATCCCCGATGATCTGAAGGACAAGTGCCGGGAGCTGCACGAGAAGATGGTCGAGGCCGCTGCCGAGGCGAACGAGGAGCTCATGGACAAGTACCTCGAAAGTGGGGAGCTCAGCCATGCAGAGATCCGGCGGGGACTGCGACAGCGGACCCTGGCGAACGAACTCGTTTGCGTACTGTGCGGATCGGCCTTCAAGAACAAGGGTGTCCAGGCCATGTTGGACGCGGTGATCGACTACATGCCCTCGCCGCTGGACGTGCCCGCCGTGCAGGGCATCGCCGACGACGCGGCGCAGACCGTCATCAGCCGCAAGGCGGACGACAAGGAGCCTTTCTCGGCGCTGGCGTTCAAGATCGCCACCGATCCTTTCGTGGGTCAGCTGGTGTTCTTCCGCGTGTATTCCGGCGTCCTCAAGGCCGGAGACCATGTGTACAACCCCGTGAAGAGCAGGCGGGAGCGTATCGGGCGCGTCCTTCAGATGCACTCCAAGGAGCGCAAGGAGATCAAGGAAGTCTATGCCGGGGATATCGCGGCCGCGGTGGGTCTGAAAGACGTCACCACCGGGGACACGATTTGTGACCCGTCGCATATCATCACGTTGGAGCGTATGGAGTTCCCGGCGCCGGTCATTTCCCAGGCGGTGGAGCCGAAGACCAAGGCGGATCAGGAGAAGATGGGCATCGCTCTCGGCAAGCTGGCCCAGGAGGATCCGTCCTTCCAGGTGCGTACCGACGAGGAATCGGGCCAGACGATCATCTCCGGCATGGGCGAGCTGCACCTGGACATCATCATCGACCGCATGAAGCGCGAATTCAATGTGGACGCCAATGTGGGCAAGCCGCAGGTCGCTTATCGCGAGACCATTCAGCAGTCCGTCGAGCAGGAGTACCGATACGTGAAGCAGACCGGCGGCCGCGGCCAGTACGGGCACGTGTGCATCCGGCTGGAGCCCCTGGAGCGCGGTGGCGGCTTCGAGTTCGTGGACCAGATCAAGGGCGGCGTCATACCGCGGGAATATATTCCCGCCGTCCAGAAGGGCATCCAGGAGGCCATGGAAGGGGGTATCCTGGCGGGCTACCCCGTGGTCGATGTCCGTGCGAGCCTGTTCTACGGTTCTTATCACGAGGTGGACTCCTCCGAGCACGCCTTCAAGGCCGCCGGCAGCATGGCGTTCAAGGAAGGCGCGCTGAAGGCCAAGCCCATACTGCTGGAGCCGGTAATGGCCGTGGAAGTCGTGACGCCCGAAGAATACATGGGCACGGTGAACGGCGATCTGAACGCCCGCCGGGGCATCATCCTGGCCATGGAGGAGGCGCCGGCCGGAAAGGTCGTGCGCGCCGAGGTGCCGTTGGCGGAGATGTTCGGTTACGCGACGACTCTGCGATCGGCGACCCAGGGGCGTGCGACCTATACGATGGAATTCAAGAAGTATGCGCCGGCGCCCAACAACGTGGCAGAGGTGGTCATGAGGAAGGCGAGCTGATCCGGTCCGGCCACTTCCTTGCCGCGGTCCTCACGGACCACCCATGGGAACGAACCCATAGTCAAACCAATACAGACAGATAGAGATAGAAGGTAGCGATCATGTCTAAGGAAAAGTATCAGAGAACGAAGCCGCACGTGAACGTGGGGACGATCGGTCATGTGGATCATGGGAAGACGACTTTGACGGCGGCGCTGACGAAGGTGTTGTCGAGGTATGGTGGTGCG
>JBAUWJ010000276.1:0-7942 GCA_049583715.1 Arenicellales bacterium
GAAAAACGCCATCCTGGCCTTTTTCAACGCGCCGAGCACGGCGCATGTCCGCTACTCGGCTACGCCGAATCAAGCACTTACAGTGCTTGATTCGCGGCGAGACCTCCCTGTCCCGCACTAGCAGGCTGTCTTTCAACAGCCTGCTAGGGGTAACTTCCCAGTTTCCGTTTCTTCACGATATGCCCGTGCTCTGCCACCAGGAGGAAGAGCTTTGAACGCCTGGTGGACTGGTTATACCGGTAGAGATAGTAGCTGCGACCCGGAAATGCCTTGATCAGCTCTTCGTCACTCTTCCCGACACTCCTGTCGCTGCCGTCACGCGCAAAGACAATGTTTCCGTCGAGATTCAACGAATTGCGCATGAATCCCGTCGCATAATAGTCATTCCGCTGATTGCTTGGCAGCTTTCCAGTACTGCGCATGAATACCAGCGCATGGGTGACGTCGTGGGCATCCATCACCGCGCCGAGGTTGTGTTCGACATCACCGTGATTGCGCTGGAAGAAACGATGATATTCGGGCATTCCAACCGTCGCAGAGTACACTGTGCCTCCCATGAATATGAACGCAGGGAGCCAGGAAAGATATTTCACGTGTCTCAGACTGTCGTGCCACAGGTACCCACCGCGCGCGGCAAGGATGAACAACGGAGGAACGGCGGCAAACAAATAGCGAGCCGGGAGCCACTCTTCCCAATACCAGTAGAAGAAGAACAGCCCGCTCAACGCGAGTGTGGGTGCCAGCAGCCAGACTTCACGCCAACCGCCCCGCCAGAGAACGAAGGGCGTGAGCAGCAGTATCAGCGTCGGTATCGGCCAGCCCAGCAGTTGCCAGTCGAGCACCTCGAGACGGCCAAGCGTGTGTTGAATCGCCTTCGTCGGGGTATACACATATGACGAATCCCCCACCCGGCCGAAGCCGAGATGCGATACGGCCCCCATCTCGATCTCGTGACCAAAGACCCCCGCCGCGCCGGATGCGATGTACTGGAAGGCAAGCAGCGCCACCACCCCCAGGCCGGCGATAGCGACGGCTACCGCAAGCTGGCGCCAGAGGGCAAGCGCGCGTCGAAACTGCACCAGTACTCCGATTCCGATCACGATCCCCACCAACAGCGCATCCTGCGGTCGGATCAACACCCCCGCGGCCAGACTCATCCCCAGCAGGAAGGCGTAGAAGTATCTCCTCGTCGACTGCAGACGCAATACACTCCACCAGGCGAACATGCAGCTCAGCGCCGCCGACGTGTGAGACAGGTGCGTCGCGGAAACGACGCCCGCCATGGGCGAGAACAATGCCAGCAGGGCGGCGGTCCGGGCGGTGACATTGTCGTACAACTCGTGACCCAGCTCGCAGATCATCACCACCAGGCAGCCGCCGAGCACCGGATTCACCAGCCAGGGCACACCGAGCCACACGCCGAAAGCCAGCGCCAACGACCAGCCGGGGGGATACATGCCCGCCCACACGCCGGGCTTGCCAATAGGCGTGATCACCCCGAACACGTCAAACCATGGTTTCAAGGTTTCGGCAACCGGCCACACGAGTTTTCCGTGGGCGAAAATTCGCGCCTGGTACAACGCTGCGACGCTGTCGTCCATCATGGGCAGTCGCTTGAAAAGCAATTGACTTATGGCGACAAGGACGACCGTGGCAGTGATGCCGATCGTCAGATTGAAGAGCCAGCGCGGTGAGTGAAAGACCAGATCCACGGCCATGAGATGGATTTGGCGCATACGCTCGGGAATGGGGTTACTCACCGGTCGCTTCGTGCGAGGTTTCATCCTCGTCGCCAGCCGGATGAAAATGTTGTCATGGGCCGAATCGGTAACTCGTTTCGACAGGCAACCTGTCGGCAGTTTTTGCGTCCGCGTCCGTTGCTGCCGCGAACTACGTTCGACCCGGAATACGATCGCTGCTCGCTCGAATAGCCCCGGGTCTCAAGGCCAATGGACAGATACAGGCACATAGGAGTGCGGCGAACAGGAGCAGACGAGAAACAGGTGGCTTACGGATGATTCAACAACGACCGGTCTGAACAGGTAAAGGAAGGCAAATGTTTTCATCACCGGTATTGCGCAATACCCCGGGCGTCTCTTTGCACAGCGCGGATTCGTCATGTATTCCCTGCTCTACACCAGTGTGCTGATTCTGCTGCTGTTCACTCCGATACCGACCCTCCAGGAGATACTCCATGCTTCTTGCTCTCTATGGGATGAACCGGTCTCCGGATGAATTGTCCACCAGAGCCGGTGACAGTTCGACAGTTGGAAGGCGCAGATCCCCTGGTGAGGAATCTGTCGCATCAGGAGATGCCGGATCCGCGGGGCCTGACGCGCAGTACGGTGATCTCACACGCGCGTTTGGAGTGCGACGAGCTCGATGTTCACGATCGAAGCGGCTTGCAGCGATCAGTTGTCGGATAACCGGGCCGCTCATGCGCCGGAGCGTTGCGCGACCGACTCCTGCGCGAGGAACGTCATGCGTTCCTGCGACTGTCCAGGTTGGACAGCCACTCTTTGACGACAGCGGCGTTCTCCTTCTCGCCCGATTTGTCATACAGCGCCAGCGCCTGCTTCCACTCCCTGCGTGCATCGCGGTGCTTGCCTTGCTGGGCGTAGAGGCTGCCGAGGTTGGCATGGTCCGTGGCTCTCCCGGCCTCGTCGTAGAGATGCTTGTTCGCATCCAGCAGCATCTTGTAGTGTGATTCCGCCTCGGCGAAGCTGCCGCGGTTCGCGTACATGAAGCCGAGCCGGGCCAGGCCGGTAACCAGGCCTTCCCGTGAGTTCAGGTCACCGGTCGAATCCTCGACTGCGCCGGCATCCAGCGCGCCGCCGGCGGGCACCTCCTCGTCGATCTGCCGGCCGTGGCGAGCCCGCGCCTCCGCCAGCTCATAGCGGCTCTGCAGGTCCATCCAGTATTCCTCGCTGGTCGAGAAGAAGCGCGCCAGGCGCAATGCGGTCTCGGCGGTGATGCCGCGCTTGCCGTTCATGATGCTGGTGATTCGACCGCTGGGGACCCGCAGGCCGAGAGCCAGCCTGTTCGCGGACAGTCCCTTTGCCTTCATGGCCTGGGCGAGGGCGGCCCCGGGGTGAGGAATGCCGCCGGTGCCACTGGGCGGATCGGATTTTTCGGTCATGATCCGGCTCCTGGTTGAGTATGGCGGAGCAGTGTACTACGCATCCCGTAGTACCACAAGAGACCCAACTCGATCTGAGACGAACGCTCGCCCAGGTCGCCCGGGAGTGCGGGTTGTCGGGGTCGCTCAGTCCCCCTTGCCCCACGAAGCCGGCTCCGTGGTGCGACGCGGCTTCATCCGGACGTCGGTCTTACGACTTGGTGACTTTCGCCTGCAGGATTACCGGTTTCAACAGCCAGCCTCCATTCCCCGCCTGAATCAGTGAGGCGCCTGCCTTGAAGTCGAGCAGCACCGTGGTGGTACCGTCGACAGCGACATCAAAACCTCCCAGTACCTTGATCTCCCCGCTGGGGATCTGCAGCGGCTTTGTCTGATTGTTCTCAAGCACCGAGCTTCCATTCTGATCGAGCTCGATTTGGACAAGGTCGTAATGTCCCGCCGGCACCTGCGCCTTGACCATCAGCTCCGTGGCGTTCTGAAGCGAAAGCAGATCCACGGTCTGCCCCGGGAAGTCGAGGGTCTGCACCGGGGAGCCGGACGGCTTTATCTTCAGTCCGACGATGTGGACATTGACCTCAGAGACCGCCGCGGTGGGCGCGTCGGTGAGCTGTATCGCCAGCGATCCCTGGCCGGATCCGCCAGCACCGGCGCTGGAGCTTCCGCCGCTGCAGGCGGCAAGCAGCATGAACAGTGTGAGTATCGACAGATTTCGAAGCGCGTGTCGAACGCGGAGGTACAAGACCGGAGACATCGTCCACCTCCTCGGGCCTGTTGCAACGTATTGTCGGGCAGGTGCGCACTGGATCCTTGTGCCGTGACACCCTGGACAAGCAGAAGCAACTTATGTGCCAGTCGTCAGTGGCGCGGCAAATCGTCCAGTGCCCTTGGACGTGGCGGTGGTTCTGTCATGGGGGGTGTCGCGGATTTGCGACTGTTGTATCCTCACGACCTCGTTCGCGCGCTCGAGAAGTTGGACGCACCAGGTACCCTCCGCCTGCCGTCCGGACAACAATTACAGGTGTGAGCATCAGGTAATGGAAGTGCCGTCATCGGTGCTCCTCGAAGCTCGTCGCGCGTCCCTCAGGGCCTGCGTCATTGGCTCGGGAGACCCTTTCATCGTGCAGCTTCCGGAACAAGCCGGTGAGATCCGGATCAACAGCAACGTTTGCAGAGTACTCGAGCGTCAAGTGTGGCATGGCGGTCGTATGCGATTCTTCAGATCATCCTGAACGCTGCGCCCAGTCTACCGGGCGCTGAGTCGTTGCAAGCCCGGGAGCAGCTTTCCCCCTCTCGCCGGCATGGCGCGGCTCCGACTACGGTTGGTTACCCTTGATCTCCTCGAGGATCGAGTAGTCGGTACCAGCGCCCCCGGAGGCCGGCCGGGCGCGGTTCCAGGCCCAGTCGCGGAGCTTTTTGATCTGCTCGCTCATGGTTCGCGACAGCGGCACGAGCTGGCGGGCCTGCTGGACCACGTCCTCCGTGGTGAGGGCGCGCTTGTGGCGGTGGGCGTGGATGCGCGCCGAGTTGATGGCCTGCTCGATCTCGGCGCCGTTCCAGCCCTGGGTCTCGCCCGCCAGGGTGTCCAGGCGGAAGTCCGCGGGGTCGGCGCCGTTGAGCTTCAGGTGGATGGAGATCAGCTCCTTTCGTTCCTCCTCGTTCGGCAGATCGACGAAGAAGACCTGGTCGAAGCGCCCCTTGCGGATCATCTCGGGGGGCAGGTATTCGATCCGGTTGGCGGTGGCGGCCACGAACACCAGCGGCGGCTTCTCCTGCATCCAGGTCAGGAAGGCCGAGAAGACGTGGGACTGGGCGGGATCCGGTGCTTCCTCGAAGCCGAGGCCGTTCTCGATCTCGTCGATCCACAGCACCGCCGGCGCCACGCTCTCGATGGTTTGGAGGGCGGTGTGGAAAGCGGCCTCGGGGTTGCCGTGCAGGTCGGAGAAGATCAGGTTCATGTCGAGGCGATAGAGGGGCGCGTCCCAGCTCGCCGCGAGCACCTTGCAGCACAGGCTCTTGCCGCAGCCGCTGACGCCGGTGATCAGCATGCCGCGCGGGATCGGCACGCCGGCCTCCATGGACTCGCGGTTGAAGACGCCCGCGCGGTCGTCCAGCCAGGCCTTGAGATTGGACAGGCCCCCGACGTGCTCGATGCCCCGGTCGACGGGCACGTGCTGCAGAAAGCCCGCCCGCCCTGCGAGGGCCTGCTTGGCGTCGTGCACGGCCTCGAGCAGCTCTTTCCTCGACAGCTTCTCCGTGCCGCTCAAGGCACTGTGGATCACGAAGCGGGCATCGTCGCGGCCGAGCCCTCCGAGGCTCAGGGCGATGTTGTGAAGCACGTCGTCCGGGATGTCCTGGCTCGTATACTGTCTCAGGGTGTAGCCCGCTTCCTCGGCGAGCTGGTCGATATTCGGCAACGGCAGGTCCACCAGGAGGATATCGCGCCGCAGGATCTCCGGCACCTCACCGACGGGCGACAGGATGATGAGGCGGGTATCGGGCCGAGCGATGAGCGCCTCATAGGCGTCCCGGAGCGCCCGCACCACCCCGGGGGTGTCCATGAAGACGGACAGGTCCTTGAACACGTAGTAACCCGGCTTCCTGCCTTCGACGACGGCCTCGACGGCGGTGACCGGTTCCCGGTAGTCGACGTTCTTGCCGAAGCCACTCTCGAAACCGCGGGTGCAGGTCCACTCCACGACCGGCAGGTTTCCGGCCACCCGCTTGACGGCATCGATGACGCGCCTCTCCTCCGGAGAGCGCAGGAACAGCAGCGGCCGCCGGGTGGCGACGGCCTGGCGCAGGAGCGTGTCGAGGTCGGTCATCAGCTCCGCGTCATCAGTTCAGGGAGCCGAGCCGGTTGGCCTGCTCTCTGAGTTTGAACTTCTGGATCTTGCCGGTGGAGGTCTTGGGCACTTCGCCGAAGATCACGGTCTTCGGGCACTTGAAGTGAGCAAGGTTGTCGCGGCAGAAGTCGATGATCTCCTGCTCGGTGGCCTCGGCGCCCGATTTCAGCGTGACGAACGCGCAGGGCGTCTCTCCCCACTTGTCGTCGGGGCGCGCCACCACCGCCGCCGTGTCCACGGCGGGATGGCGGTACAGGCAGTCCTCCACCTCGATGGAGGAGATGTTCTCGCCGCCGGAGATGATGATGTCCTTGGAGCGGTCCTTGAGCTGGATGTAGCCGTCGGCGTGCATGACACCGAGGTCGCCGGAATGGAACCAGTCGCCGCCCAGGGACTCGTCCGTGGCGCCGGGATTCTTGAGGTATCCCTTCATCACGATGTTGCCCTGGAACATGACCTCGCCCATGGTCTCGCCGTCGCGCGGCACGGGCTGCATGGTTTCCGAGTCCATGACCTCGAGGTCCTCGAGCGCGTGGTAGGGGACGCCCTGCCGGGACTTGCGTGTCGCGCGACCCTCGACGTCGAGGTCGTTCCATGCCTCCTTCCAGGCGCAGACAACCGCCGGACCGTAGGTCTCCGTCAGTCCGTACACGTGGGTCACCTCGAAACCCTGCTTCTCGACGTTGGCGAGCACCGAGGCGGGCGGCGGTGCCGCCGCGGTCATGATTTTGACGGGATGCGGCAGCTCCCGGCGCTCGTCCTCGCGCGCGTTGATGACCATGCTGAGCACGATGGGAGCGCCGCAGAAATGGGTCACGCCGTGCTCGGCGATGGCCTTGTAGATATTGGCCCCGGTGACGCTGCGCAGGCATACGCTGGTGCCGGCCAGCGCCGCCAGGGTCCACGGGAAGCACCAGCCGTTGCAGTGAAACATCGGCAGGGTCCACAGGTACACCGGGTGCTGCGGCATGCTCCAGCCGACGATGTTGCTCATGGCGTTGAGGTAGGCGCCCCGGTGATGGTAGACGACGCCCTTGGGGTTGCCGGTGGTGCCGGAGGTGTAGTTGAGGGAGATCGCCTGCCACTCGTCTTCCGGCAGGTGCCACTCGAAGTCCGGGTCGCCACCGGCGAGCAAAGACTCGTAATCGATATCCCCGAGTGATTCGCCGGCGATCCCCGGGTCTCGAACATCGACCACCTCAGGTCTGGCGCGACAGGCGCCGAGGGCCTCCTTCACGACCGGTGATAGTTCCGTGTCGGTGATCAGCAGCCGGGATTCAGCGTGGTCGAGAATGAAGGCGACGGTGGCGGCATCAAGACGCGTGTTGATGGTGTTCAGGACGGCGCCCGCCATGGACACTCCGAAGTGCGCCTCGTAGATCTCCGGGGTGTTGGGGGCGAGGACCGATACCGTGTCGCCGCGGCCGATGCTGCGCCTCGCCAGGGCGGAGCCGAGCCGGCGGCAACGCTCGTAAGTCTGGGCCCAGGTGTATCGCCGCTCGCCGTGAATGACCGACGTGTAGTCGGGGTAGACGCGGGCGCTGCGCTTCAGGAAGCTGAGCGGCGACAAGGGCGTGTAGTTGGCAGGCCTGCGGTCCAGGCCCGACGCGTAGGGTCCGTAGTCTTTGGGTGTGGTCACGGGCGGACTCCCGTCGAAAGCGGATTCATAGCACGATGATACGTCATATCGCCGCACGTCGGGATTCCACCCTTGCTCCCCATCCCGGAGGGTCGACGGACTCCGATACGCCCCACCTCCGAAGTGGGTCGGAATTCATTCCGACAAGCAGTGTTTAGTGGTGCTGCTCTACCGGGACCTGCCGAGCTTGTACAAGAGTGCCCCGCATGATCCGGGGACGATCTTTGTCGACACGCCGCAAGTACGTCCATGTAGGCTCGCTCTCGGCTCCTGCCTCGAGACGGTCGACAAAGGCCACCCCCGGCCCATACCTCAACGCCG
>JBAUWJ010000277.1:0-9926 GCA_049583715.1 Arenicellales bacterium
TCCCACCGCGGAGCCGGGAGCCATCGCGGCGCCAACTCCATCGGCATTACTGTAAAATACCGACATGAGCGTCAACGAGTCGAAGGCGGGCCCCGATAACGGCGCCCGGCAATATGCGAACGCGTGGCGGCGCGCCGGACCCGAGTTGGAGCGCGAGCGATTGCGGGCGCTGCGTCGGTTGAGCGAAGCGGAGGCGGCGAAGCGCTTTGCCCTCCTGTTGCGCCTGCCGGGCCCTTATCCACTGCGACCAAGCAGCGGCCTCGTCGAGCAACAGCGGATTTTCTCACGGCTGCGCAGCAAGGATCGGTGACCTTCGGGCCGGTATTGGACGCGGCGCTGGCCGCGCAATCCGCCTGCAACAGCCTTGATCTGCGGGCGTGCGTCATCGGAGGCGTCGCTCTGCAGCGTTGGGGTGAGCCGCGTTTCACGGCTGATGTGGACCTGTCGGTCCTGGTCGAGCCCGGCGACGAAGCCCGCGTTGCCGAAGCGCTGCTCGAGAAGTTGCCTGCCCGCATTGGGGGCGCCGCCGACTTCGCAGCCCGTACGCGGGTGATCCTGGCACAGTCGCAGGAAGGCGTAGGCATCGACATCGTCCTTGGGGGCCTGCCCTTCGAGACCAGGGTAATTGAGCGTTCCACGTTGTGGACTCTGGGAAACGATGCATTCCTGCGCACTTGCTCGGCGGAGGACTTGCTGGTGATGAAGGCGTTCGCCGGCAGGGATCAGGACTGGGCCGATGTCACGTCCATTCTCGAGCGGCAGGGCGGCAAGCTCGACCTGGCACTGGTTCGCACCGAGCTGCAGCCACTCGTTGAAGCCAAGGAGGAACCGGCGCTTGCAGAGGAACTGGAGCGCCGGATTGCACGCCGGCGCGCTAAGCCTTGAGCGAGGTTCACCCGGCAAGATCCTGAACTGGTTGCATCACCGGGGTGTCCCCTCAGCTCGACGACAGCCGTGTGGCCCTGAAGCGGGCCGGCCGGGAATTCAAGGCCTGCTGCCCCTTCCACGACGAGAAGACGCCCTCGTTCACCGTCAGCCAGGACAAGCAGTTCTACCACTGCTTCGGCTGCGGCGATCATGGAACCGCCATCGGCTTTCTGTTGTGCGCCTTGGTACAGTACCAAGATGTGGTACCATATCCAGGTGAAGCGGAAGCACCAGAGAACCCTGCAGCGGATCTACAGCCGACCCACGAGTGGAACGATTCCGTGGACAGATATCGAGTCGCTGTTCAGGGCGCTGGGCGCAGATGTGTCGGAGAGAGAAGGTTCACGTGTCGCCGTAGTTCTGTTTGGAGAGGTTCGAGTATTTCACAGGCCGCATCCCTCTCCGAACACCGACAAAGGGGCTGTGGCCAGTATCCGTGAATGGTTCGAGTATTATGAGGTGAAGCCGTGAATATTATGGAAGTAGAAGGTTACAAGGCAAAGATCGAATACGACCCCGAGCTCGACCAATTCCGGGGAGAGATTCTCGGGCTCAATGGCAGCGCGGACTTCTATGGCAGGACTCCGGCCACCCTTCGTCGGGAGTTCAAAAATTCACTCAAGGTGTTCCTTGAAGTGTGTAAAGAGAAGGGTATAGAACCGACCAAAGAATACTCGGGAAGATTTAATCTTAGAATACCGCGCCGGTTGCACAGAGAAATTGCGGCAAGGGCAACGGCCGAGAATAAAAGCATCAACGAATGGGTCTGCGAGGTCCTTCAGCGTTCTGTGGATGATTGAGACCGCATATAACAAGGGCGCCTCGATCGGACGCTTGAGCGGTACCGTTTATCAGAAACGTGACTGATCCTGTCCGGCTCGACCGGCTCGACGAGTCACATGCCGTAGTCGCCGAGCTGGCGCAGGAAGTGATTCGGTGACCAAGGGCGGCAAACGACCAAGAGCCAAGACGCTGACTTCGTGATATTGTTTGCCGGGCACGAGACCGCTTACCCAATCGCCCATGCCCGGCCGCATCCCCCAGCGTTTCATCGATGAGCTCATTGTCCGAACGGACATCGTCGAGGTCATCGACAGCCGTGTGCCCCTGAAGCGGGCCGGCCGGGAATTCAAGGCCTGCTGCCCCTTCCACGACGAGAAGACGCCGTCGTTCACCGTCAGCCAGGACAAGCAGTTCTACCACTGCTTCGGCTGCGGCGCCCACGGCACCGCCATCGGCTTCCTGATGGACTACGAGCACATGGATTTCGTGGAGGCGGTCGAGCACCTGGCGGCGCGCCACGGCCTGGAGGTCCCGCGTGAAGGCGGGGAGCAGAAGCCGGAGGCGGCCGGCGAGGCCGGCAAGGACCTGCTGGAGGTCCTGGACAAGGCCGACAAGTTCTACCGCGAGCAGCTCCGCAAGCACCCGGATGCCGGCGAGGCGATCGCGTACCTGAAGCGACGGGGCCTGACCGGCCAGACGGCCGCCCGCTTCGGCCTCGGCTTCGCGCCGGACGGCTGGGACCACCTGGTCAAGGCCATCGGCGGATCCGAATCGGCAGACCGGGCTCTCGAGCACGCCGGGCTGGCGACCCGACGGCCCACGGGCGGCTATTACGACCGCTTCCGCCACCGCATCATGTTCCCCATCCACGACCACCGCGGGCGCGTGGTCGGCTTCGGCGGCCGGGTCCTCGGGGAGGGCGAGCCCAAGTATCTCAACTCTCCCGAGACGCCGGTGTTCCACAAGGGCGCCGAGCTGTACGGGCTCTACGCCGCCCGCGGCGCGATCAGGGAGGCCGGCAAGGCGCTGGTGGTGGAGGGCTACATGGACGTGGTCGCCCTGGCCCAGCACGGCATCGGCTACGCCGTCGGCACCCTCGGCACCGCCACCACGCGGGCCCATCTCGAGCGCGTGTTCCGGCACTGCACCGAGGTCGTGTTCTGCTTCGACGGTGACCGTGCGGGGCGCGCCGCCGCCTGGCGGGCGCTGGAGTCTTTGCTGCCCACCCTGGGGGAAGGCCGCCAGGCCAGCTTTCTGTTCCTGCCCGACGGGGAAGACCCGGACAGCACCGTGAACAAGGAGGGACGGGAAGGCTTCGAGCAGCGCATCCGGGCGGCGACGCCCTTCTCGGACTTCCTGATTCAGCATCTTTCCAGCCAGACCGATATCGACCGCATGGACGGCCGGGCGCGCCTGCTGGAGCTGGCGAGGCCGCTCGTCAACAAGATCCCGGACGGGGCGTTGAAGGAGCTTCTCAAGGACCGGCTGGCCGGCCTCGCCCAGACGGACAGGGACACGCTGGATCGCCTGCTGGATGGCTCCGGCAGCAAGGAGACACCCGAAACCGGAAAGCGGTCCCTGGAGCGGGGGGCACGAGGGCGGGTCCCGGTGCGCCAGACGGTGGTCCGCGATTTGCTCACGCTGGTGCTACAACACCCCCGGCTCGCCCATATCGCCCATGACGTCGAGGCGCTCAAAGAGCTGGACGCGCCGGGAATCGGCCTTCTGGTGGACGTGATACACACGGTCGTGCAAAGCAGCGGCCTCACCACCGCCGGGCTGCTCGAGCGGTTTCGGGGACATGAGCACCACCGCCACCTTGAAAAGCTCGCCGCCCGGGCGCACATAACCGCCGAGGATCGGCTCGAAGACGACTTCAGGTGGCTGCTGACGCGCCTCAAGGTGCAGCTCGTCGATCAGCGGATCAACGAGCTCAAGGACCGGAGCCGGCAGCAGGAGGCCCAGGACGGACGGGCCAGCGAATCGGTCAAAAAGCAGCTGGATACGCTGCTGAAAACCAAGCGGGAGCTGCAGATTCGGGGTCCCTGACAAGCGCTCACTGTGGACTTCACGCACATTCAAATTTGCCCTGATGGGCTATAATGAACGGTTGTTTTCGGCTCCAACCTTTTGACGACGAGTATCCGCCAGTGGATCAAGAGACCAAGCAGTCTGAACTCAAAAAGCTCATCCTGAAAGGCAAGGAACAGGGCTTTTTGACCTACAGGGAGATCAACGACCACCTCCCCGAGGACATGCACGATACCGACCAGATCGAAAATGTCGTCAATATGATCAACGATATGGGCATCCTGGTCTACGACAAGGCGCCGGACCCGGACGCCCTGCTGCTGAAGGAAGACTCGGACACCGACGAGGAGGACACCGAGGCCGCGCTGACCACCGCGGTGGAGAGCGAGTTCGGCCGCACCACCGACCCCGTGCGCATGTACATGCGGGAGATGGGCACCGTCGACCTGCTCACCCGCAAGGACGAGATCAAGCTCGCCAAGCGCATCGAGGAAGGCATCCGCCAGTGCACCGAGGCGGTGACCACCTGCCCCATTACGATCGCCCGGATCATGGAGTCCATCGAGGCGATCGAGATCGGGGAGATGCGCTTGCACGACCTGTTCGTGGATTTCATCGATCCGAACGCCGAAGAGGAGCCGATCCCCATCCCCAAGCAGGCCGGTTCCAGCGACGACGATGACGACGACCAGGAACCGGTCGACACCGGCCCGGACCCCGACGAGGTCGAGCGCCGGTTCAAGAGCCTGAAGAGACACCACCAGGCCCTGAAGAAGGCCATCGACCGGCACGGCATCAGCAGCGACAAGGCCAAGAAGGTCCAGGCCAAGATCACGCGTGAATTGATGGAGATCAAGTTCGTGCCCAAGCAGGTGGACATCCTCTGGGACCAGGTCCGCTACCTGGTCGAGGAGGCGCGCGCCGCCGAGAAGCAGATTATGAAGATCTGCGTCCACCAGGCGCGCATGCCTCGCAAGGCCTTCATCAAGGTCTTCGTCCACAACGAGACCGAGCCGGGCCTCTACGAGCAGCTCCTGGAGAACGCCGGCGAGCATGCGGACGTCATCGAGGACCACAAGGACATCATTCAGCTCCAGCAGCGCAAGCTCCGGGACATCCAGCAGGCCGCGGGGATCACCATCTCCGAGCTCAAGGACGTCAACCGGCGCATGTCCATTGGCGAAGCCAAAGCCCGCCGGGCGAAGAAGGAGATGGTGGAGGCCAACCTGCGCCTGGTGATCTCCATCGCCAAGAAATACACCAACCGCGGTCTGCAGTTCCTGGACCTGATCCAGGAGGGCAACATCGGCCTGATGAAAGCGGTGGACAAGTTCGAATACCGCCGCGGCTACAAGTTCTCGACCTACGCCACCTGGTGGATCCGCCAGGCCATCACCCGCTCCATCGCGGACCAGGCCCGGACCATCCGAATTCCGGTGCACATGATCGAGACCATCAACAAGCTGAACCGCATCCAGCGCCAGATCCTGCAGGAAAAGGGCCGCGAGGCCTTGCCGGAGGAGCTGGCCGAGCGCATGGACATGCCCGAGGAGAAGATCCGCAAGGTGCTGAAGATCGCCAAGGAGCCGATCTCCATGGAGACGCCCATCGGCGACGACGAGGATTCGCACCTCGGCGACTTCATCGAGGACCGCAGCGTGGTCGCCCCCATGGAGGCCGCCACCAACACCGGCCTCACGTCCTCCACGGACAGCATCCTGGATACCCTCACCCCGCGGGAGGCGAAGGTGCTGCGGATGCGCTTCGGCATCGGCATGAACACGGACCACACCCTCGAGGAAGTCGGCAAGCAGTTCGACGTCACCCGCGAGCGGATCCGTCAGATAGAGGCCAAGGCCCTGCGCAAGCTCCGCCACCCCTCGCGCTCCGAGCACCTGCGCAGCTTCCTCGACGGAAGCTGACCTTCACACCCCTTCTCCCCCCACAGGGGGGAGAAGGCAGGGATGAGGCGGGAGCGGCGCAGCCGCTCACTGGATAAGGCAACACGCCCAGCCGTCACCATCCCTGCTATCATCCCACCCCCGAGGGGCCTGTAGCTCAGTTGGTCAGAGCAGGGGACTCATAATCCCTTGGTCGCAGGTTCGAGTCCTGCCGGGCCCACCAAACATGGCGGAGAGATTCCGAGTATCTTGGCCGCATGGTCGCGTCGGCAGGTTTGCGGTGGGTTTGATTGAGCAGGTGCCGTCCTCCCCTATCGTTATGATGTGCGACAGCTCCGCCGACGGAGCGTTGCCCCCTCACTCCCGGTGGCGCTCACCTGGTCCCTCGCCGATTCGCTGCAACATGTTCCAAATGTCGAGAGAAGATGGCGGACATATAGGAAAGCGTTGAATCGAAACGATTGGATATACGAATTTGACAATGCAGGACAATCGATTGATAGACGGTGTCGCAGTGCGGGACAGGATTCTCGCGGATATCGCCAGGCAGGTCGAGGCGGCCGGCGGGGCTCGCGCGATCGGTCGGCTGGTGTCGATCTCGATTGGAGAGAACAAGGAGGTGGCGGTGTATGTGCGCGGACAAAGGCGGGCTGCACGCAAGGTCGGCATCCGGTTCGACGAGCAGGTCTGGCCCGAGGACATACCGCAGGACGAGGCGAAGGCCAGGCTGGTCGCGATGAACGATGAAGCCGGCGTCCTGGGAATGATCCTGCAACGCCCCATCCCCGGCCACCTCAACATCCGGTCGCTGGCGTCCGCCATTCATCCGTTCAAGGACATCGAAGGAATGAACCCCGCCTCAATCGGCGACATCGTCTACAACGATCTCGCCCTGGCGCCCTGCACGGCGGCGGCCTCGGTCCAGTTGATCCGCGAAAGCACGTTGAACCTCCGGGGCCTCGAGGTCGTCATGATCGGGCACTCCGAGATCGTGGGAAAGCCGGCGGCCTTCATGCTGATGGCGGAGGGTGCCACGGTCACCGTCTGTCATCACATGACCCGTTCGGTCGCCGCCCACTCGCGCCGCGCCGACGCCGTTCTCGTCGCCGTTGGAATACCGCACTTCCTTACGGCCGACATGGTCAAGCCGGGCGCGCTGGTCCTCGACATCGGCATCAACCAGGTGACCGACGCGGACGGCAAGTCCCGAATCGTTGGAGACGTCGATACCGATGCCGTCAAGGAGGTCGCCAGTTGGGTCACGCCCGTGCCCGGCGGGGTCGGCCCGGTCACCGTGGCCATGTTCATGCGCAACGCGATCAACGCGCATCGGATGCAGACACAAGCCGGTTGGCTCGAATAGACAAGTCGCCGGTCGGCAGCGCAGCATGGTCAGGCTTCCGAAGCTCCCTCTGCCGCGAGCGAGACAGGTCGAGCGGTCCTTCCGCCGGCGACGCGGGCCATATCCGGCCCGCGAACCCGGCGTCTCGATGAGCAAGCACCCCGGCAACCGGTTGCCCGGTCCGGTCTTCAGGCCGGGCCGGGCTCTCGGTGATTCGCATCCCCGACCCCGCTCAATTCGCTGGAATCCCGAGCGGATCGGCTAAGAAGTTTCGCAGGCGTAGAAGCCACAGCCCTCGGGAAGCGGAGGATTCGTCGAGAAGGCTAAGATGGTTTGCGGCGAGCACGGGAGCAGGGAAATCGCCTCCTCCAGGCTCGAAGCCACGACAACGACCCCTATCCCTGCCTGGTCACCTATACAGTTCGTCCCGAAATGAGTAGTAACCGTGCGCGCTTCTGCTCCGCCAAGCCACATGAAACTCACAGGCCTGTCCCCGCCTTCGATGATGTAGCAGTGTTTCGGGGCTTCGCACTGACTGGTCTGAGCGTGGGCGGGTAATACGACGGATTTTACAAGTGGCGCCGTCCAGGCGGTGGGCAGTGTTACGGCAAGGCCCTTCAATATCATTCTACGGCGATCATGCTTATTTTCGTTCATAGGTGTCTCCCCGTCTATGATCGTCTGCTATCAGGAGTCCTGCGGGGGGACTTATACCACATCGGTTCCCTTTACACGATCATTCCTAGGTAGTGGCTCAGTCTGAAGCCGAGCCACCACCCATTCCTGGGATTGTTCCCGGCGCAGCCGGGCGACGGCTGGGGACACCTCGATGGTGTTGAGCCGGCAGATTCGCCGGCCCACTGGTCTGCTCGACGCCGGGGCGGCAACACAGACTCCAAGATGCGCAGCCTACCCTCCGCCGAGCTCTCGCATCTCCCGTTCCAGCTCGTCGATCTGTTTCTGGATCTCTGACTGCCGGGCGCTCGTGAGACCGGCCTGGGAAAGTCTCTGGCGGAGCTGTTGCTCCTGGGATTTCAGCAGGCGCAGCGTGGCGGCGGCGCGGGTATCCAGCGGCTGGCCGGACGATCCGCCGGTGCTGCGGGCGCGAATCTGCGCTTCCACCTTGCGCATCTCCTGCCACAGCGGCTGCGGGGTGGCGCCGCGGTTGGCCAGCCATTGGTCCGCCTGCTGGAAATTGCCCTTGCTCGCCTCCAATTCGGCGAGGCCCAGCCCGACTACCGCCGCAACCGCCTCCGGCCCGGTGTCGGTGAGCACGTAGTCGACGAGCAGGCGGCGGTAGGTGGCGGACGCCGTCGCCAGGTCCTGCGGGTCATGGTACCGCTGCGTCCAGGCGGCGTAGTCGAGGCCGCCCTGCGATCTGGCCAGCAACACCCCCCACGTGTCCGCCAGCGGGACCTGGCCGGGCTCCGCGGTCGTGGTCGGCAGGATGGACGACGGCACCACCTCCGAAAGCTCCCTGGCGGGCACTCCCGACAGGAAAGTAACGTCCGCCTTGAAGAAAGCCTGCGCGGACTCGCTTCTGCCCTCGGCCATCAGGATCGCGGCGATCCGAAGCCGCAGCGTCAGCGTCAGGCCGATGTCGTCGCCGTCCAGCGGCAACGGGCTGCTGCCGGACAGGGTGCGCCCATGCAGCCGCGCGCGCGCTTCCTCCATGGCGAGAGCGGTCGCGAAGTCGACGACGGCGTCGTTCGGCTTCGACTCGGCGGTATCCACGACACCCAGCCAGGCCTGGATCCTCGAGTCGTCCGGGTCCAGCTCCTGGGCACTGGCCAGCGCGTTGCGGGCGCCCTCGAGCTGGTCGTGCATGATCTTGTAGCGGGCCGCGACCAGCCATGGGGCGGCGGTCGTCTCGGTCAGATTCACAGCGGTAGCGCGGGCGGCGACCGCCTCATCGCCGAGGCCGAGCTGCGTGTCTATGCCGGCCAACTGGAACCAGGCGACCTGGTCATCGGGCTGCAGACGCACGGCCTGGGTCATGGAAGCCCGTGCCGCCTGCAGGTCACCCTGGGCGCGCTGCCGGCAGCCGAGGAAGTAGAAGCCGTGCGCCGTGCCCGCGGACGCCTTGGCGGCTTTCTCGATCTTCTCCTGGGCCAGTGCATTGAGCGCCGACGCCTGGTCCTCCAGGGCTTTCGCCTGCTCCAGCTCGGCCTGGCTGGGATAGCGGGTGAACATATAGTCGCCCGGCGGGTAGAGGTCCCAGCGGTTCTCCCACCAGATTCGAATGCGCTTGAGGTCGGCGGCCGTGGATGCCTTGCGCTGCGCGGAGGCGGCCAGCACTCTCGCCATCAGCTCCAGCAGGTTCAGGTCGTCGGGCGCCAGGGCGAGTCCCCGGCGCAGGGTGGCGGCTGCCTGGTCGTACTGGTCGGCCGCGATCTGGATACCCGCCAGAACGCCCAGGGCCTGGACGTTGTCGGGATGGGCGGCGAGCGCCTTGTTCACCAGGGACTTGGCCGTCGCCACTTCCCTTCCCTCTCCGCCCGGCGGCTGATAGCGGTAGTACCGCCGGTCATCCCGCGGGTCCACCTGCTCGCTCAGCACCTCGGCCTCCTGCAGCAGGAAGCGGGCGAGCGCCGTCATTCGATCGGGGTCGTCGGGCTTTTCCGACAGCGCAGCCTCGAGAGTTCGAAGACGATCCTGGTAGTACTCGTCGTAGCGTTTCCGGTGAGCATCGACGACCCGCCGCAGATCCAGGGCGTCGTCGACCACCCGGGTCCAGGGCGCGCCCGTCGCGACGTCGTGCCGCAAAGCAGTCATGAGTGCGGCCGGTGGATCGGACGGCACGTGGACGGACGACACCAGTTTCAGGGTCGCGGCCACCTGGGCCTGGAAGCCCGGGACGGGGTGCGCGGCCGCCAGGCGATGCGCGACGGCGAGGTCGGCTTGCATGCGCCCGGCGTCGCCCATTCCGGCCGCCGCCCGGG
>JBAUWJ010000278.1:0-4468 GCA_049583715.1 Arenicellales bacterium
TCCACTGACCGCGCTGCAAGCGGGTCCACGGTGTACATCCTTTCCAAGCACGGCGCCAGCAGCGAGCGGGCGCGGCGCGTGGCGGAACGGGAGAACATGGCGGGCTCCGGACGGGAAGTGAAGCTCGACGACAAGGACCCGATGCTGGCATCGGTGCTGCTGGATCTGGCGCAGACGGCCACCATCAACGACAGCGCCGAGTTCGCCGGCGATGTGATCCACCAGATCGAGCGGGTGAACGACGTGTTCAGCCGCCGCGTCGAGCGCGCTGGCTTCGTCGTGCTCAAGTCACCGGAGATTCCCTCGGCGCTGGTCGAGACGGCGTTCATCTCCAACCCCGCCGAGGAGCGCAGGCTCCGCACCCGCGCGTTCCAGGACAAACTGGCCGGCGCACTCCATCAAGGTATTCACGCCTACCTGACAGCCAACGCGCCGCCCGGCACCGTCCTTGCCGATTCGCGCGAACGCCAGGGCGCCTGAAAGTCCCCGGCCACTGTCTTCACCCATGATCCTGCTGCAGGCTGCGGCCCGCTGCTCGGGTCATTTGTAATGGTAATGAACCGTCACCGATCGGGTGTCGTACGAGGTTGATCTTCTACCGTCGGAGTCGATTGTCGTTACGACCGTTCTGGTAACGGACGTCGTGTCGTGAGGAATGAGCGTGGACGGCTCCGTCACCAGGATAAGATCGAACTTCATTCTCACTGACTTGATCCTGTCGACGCCGGCACCGGTTTGCTTTGCGGCTTCCCGGGTGTATTTCCGCAGCGCGGCCGCCGTCTTCCCGGGATCGAGTTGCGATGTCATGTGAAGCTCGACGCACTTGACCGCGGTCCCGGTATCGCCACAGGGAACCCGCCGCGTCGCTCCGAACACGTACTGTCCGGGCAGGGTGATGTTCCCCAGCAATGGAATGCGGGGTGAGCTCGAATTGACCTGGTAGGTTGCTCCAAGCCGCAGCGCTGCACCCACCCAATGACCTACGAGCCTATTCCAGTCCGCGGAAATGAGTGCAAGCAGCTCGTCCCTTGAAAACTGCTTCATTACGAGCGCCTTTACCCGAGGACGGGCGGTCTTGAGCAGGGACGACCCATACTTATCGAGCTGCGCAAGAATCGACTCTCGAAACTTGTCGAGCCCCGCTACGTCCACCAGCTTTCCCTGCGGGGAAACGATATAGGAGGGCTGCATTGCCGACAGGACCTGGAACAGCTTCTGTAGTTCTCCTTGCTGACCTGGCGACTCGGGCGTGATCCTGGTGTTCATCCGGATGCCGGAAAATCGTAGCAGCAGACCTCGATCGGCGGACTCCAGGGTGAAGGAGGTTTCGTCGGTCACCTCGAACGTTACGGCCTTGTCCCCCCGTCTTTGGATCCTCAGAGAATCCGTCGTTGCCGTCCCGGCGAGCCCGACGGGCCAGGCGAACTTCAATTCAACGACGTTGGAAGCAGGATCCGGGATGTCTTGCTCCTTGGCGAACGAGGCGCCGGAGAATGAGAAGAAGAGGCCGGCGCAAGCAACGGACGCCATGACACATAAACAGACCATGCGAAGGCGGGTGATCGGGATGGAGGTCCTCAACAGGTTTGCTGTCAGTCCGGGCATCGTATGCACCTCCTGCGTTCGGATGTCGTCCAAATATCAATCGTCGGTGATACCGCGGCGGACGAGACAGAGGGGTCCGTCAGGGCGACGGGACCGTGGGGGGCGACAAGCATGGGGGGTCGAACGTGCGATACCGCACAAAGAGCCATCGCTGGCACTCGGTCAAGGTTCGTCCGACCTGGCCTGATTGCGTCCGCGGGTAACACGTGGGTTCCTCACTCTGTCCAATTCCGTTCAAGGAACCATCGTAGGTTGCCGTCTCTATATGAGCTCCTGGGAAGTGTCAAGTCATTCCCCGATGCCGCGCGACAAAGGCACTCCGCCTCCCGTCGAGCCGACCCATGCCCGGCCCGTGAAATACTTTCTGCCCGCCGGCATCCTCGCTTCACGCCGTCTTTTCCTCGTCCAGGTTCAGTTCCCTGATCATCTCCTCGCGAATGATGAATTTCTGCACCTTGCCGGTCACCGTCATCGGGAACGCGTCGACGAACTTGATGTAGCGGGGGATTTTGTAGTGCGCGATCTGGTCCTTGCAGAAGGCCTTGATCTCCTCGGGTGTCGCGGTCTCGCCGCTCTTGAGCTTCACCCAGGCGCCAATCTCCTCGCCGTACTTCGCATCCGGCACGCCGACCACCTGCACCGACTCGATCTTGGGGTGCCGAAACAGGAATTCCTCGATCTCGCGCGGATAGACGTTCTCCCCGCCGCGGATCACCATGTCTTTGATGCGACCGACGATGTTGCAATAGCCTTCTTCGTCGAGCGTGGCGAGATCGCCGGTATGCATCCAACGCGCCTGGTCTATGGCCTCGGCGGTACGTTCGGCCTCGTCCCAATATCCGAGCATCACCGAATATCCGCGCGTGCACAGCTCTCCGGGCGTGCCCGGCGGCACGATGCGGCCGTCCGTGTCGATGATCTTGATCTCCACATGCGGATGCACGCGGCCGACGGTACTCACGCGCCGCTCGAGCGGATCATCGAAGGAAGTCTGCGTGCTGACCGGGCTGGTTTCCGTCATGCCGTAGGCGATAGTCACCTCGCTCATGTGCATGTCGTTGACGCAGCGTTTCATGACTTCAATCGGGCAGGGCGAGCCCGCCATGATCCCGGTGCGCAGCGATTTCAGATCGAAGCGGCTGAACTCGGGGTGGCCGAGCTCGGCGATGAACATGGTCGGGACGCCGTAGAGAGCGGTGCATCGCTCGGCCTCCACGGTTTCCAGTGTCGCCAGGGGATCGAAGCCTTCGGACGGGTAGACCATGGCGGCGCCATGCGTGACGCAGGCGAGATTGCCCAGCACCATGCCGAAGCAGTGATACAGCGGTACCGGAATGCAGACGCGGTCCCGCTCGGTCAAGCGCTGGGCTTCGCCGATGAAAAAGCCGTTGTTGAGGATGTTGTGGTGGGTAAGGGTGGCTCCCTTCGGTGATCCGGTGGTGCCGCTGGTGAACTGGATGTTGATGGCATCGTCAAACTGCAGCTTCAAAGCGAGCTCATCGATTGCCGATCGCTCCCGCGCGCCGCCCCTGTCGAGCACCTCCTCGAATGACAGAAAGCCAGGCACCTTGTCCGCGCCGATGCGGACCAGCGTTCGGAGCGTGGGCAGGCGTTCGGCCGAGAGCCCGCCGGGCGGGCTGCCGGCGATCTCGGGCGCGAGCTCGCGGAGCATGCCGACATAGTCGCTGGTCTTGAAATGATCCGCGGTGATCAGTGCCTTGCAGCCCGCTTTGTTGAGCGCGTATTCGACCTCCGCCAGCCGGTACGCAGGGTTGATGTTGACGAGAATGATTCCAGCCCTGGCGGTGGCGAATTGCGTGATCACCCATTCCGAGTTGTTGGGCGACCAGATGCCGACCCGGTCGCCGGGCTGGAGACCCAGCGCGAGGAGGCCGGCGGCAAAAGCATCGACCTTCGATTTCAGCTCGCCATAATTCCAGTCCACGTTCTGGTGGCGCACGATGAGCGCCGGCCGGTCCGGCGCACGCTCGGCTACTTTGTCGAAGTGCGCGCCGATGGTTTCACCGATGAGCGGGACGTTCGATGCGCCGTGCGCGTAACTTTGGGTCAGTTTGATCATTCTCTTCGACCTGTAGATCTCTTTGGTTGCCGGCCGGATTATCTCAGTCGAGTGGAGTGGTGCCAAATTCCGGAATCGGGGACAAGCGGGCAGCGGCTCCTGTGAACTTCGCGCACCCGCCTTCGAGATTGCCGGCCTCGAGGTCCGCCGGCCCCGTGCCGACGCCGTGTTACGAAGACTCGGCGAGCGGGCGAAGCGGCGAGTGTACCGGGTGGCTTTTCAAGCTACCTTCGTCTTCAAGACACACCTGGCGCCTCCGGCGGCTTTCAGGTATTCGACGACACAGTTGGGACAATGAACAGGCTCTGCGAATTCCTCGGTTTGTCCCTCGACCGCCCGCAGGTGGAGGCTATCGTTTCGGCCTGGTCCCCGCGCCGGAGCAAAGAAGTCGCTGTAGACAAGGGTATGCATTATAACAAGGGTCTTCCAGGAAGATTTCGGGGAGTGATGACTCCCGCGCTACTACGGTTTGCCGAAGAAGAGCTCGGGCCTTATTTGTCGAGGATGGGTTACATCTAAGGAGGCGAGGCCGCAACCATAGAGATCGCGTATCTGCGGTGCGCCAGAACCGGATGCCACGTTCCAGCGAAGCGAGCGTCCCGAAGTACGGCATCTCTTTTCGCCGTTGGCATTTGATACTGATACTCGCGGCATCGACTTTGCACGATCCGCCGGTCTCCGTTGTTGTCGGAGCACGGGAAACACAGGGATTCCTTCAACGCTCACGGACCTGTAGCCGGGCCGTCCCGTTCGGTTACCATGTATATGGACGCTCCCGGACGG
>JBAUWJ010000279.1:0-82630 GCA_049583715.1 Arenicellales bacterium
ATGGCGCGCCCGGAGAGATTCGAACTCCCGACCACCTGGTTCGTAGCCAGGTACTCTATCCAACTGAGCTACGGGCGCGTTAACGGATTGGATACGAGAAACCGGAGCCGCGGGGCCGACAGGCGCATCATGCCGACATTGGATGAATAGCGTAGTCGAACCACCGCGACAGAGTCCAGACTCCGTTGTCCGGTTTTCAGATGGCGGAGAGAGAGGGATTCGAACCCTCGATGGAGCTATTAACCCCATACTCCCTTAGCAGGGGAGCGCCTTCAGCCGACTCGGCCATCTCTCCGGAAACTCTTGCTCGTACCGGGGCTTTCGTCCTGCCCCGGGGGGCAGCCTAACTTTCCTCGGGCTGCTCGGCAACGTTGCCCGCTGCCGCCTCCTTCATTCGCTCTTCCTGCTTGATCCTTTCGTAGATCTCCTCCCGGTGTACCGGGATCTCTTTCGGGGCATTTATGCCGATCCGAACCTGATTACCCTTGATTCCAAGGACCGTCACCTGAACATCGTCTCCGATGTTCAGGGTTTCGCCGATACGGCGCGTCAGAATTAACATCTCTAGCAGTCTCCATTCCAATTAACCATCGTAGGGCGGGGCGTGCACCCCGTGTCACAAGTATACATCACCGGTCAAATCCAGCCGAGAGTCTTTTCCGGGGGCGCCTCTGGCGCGCTCAGCCGGCCTGATCCAGGCCGAAGGTTCGATGCAGGGCGCGCACGGCGAGTTCCATGTACTTGTCCTCCACCACAACGGAAACCTTGATCTCGGAAGTCGCGATCATGAGGATGTTGATGCCCTCGTCAGCCAGGCTCTTGAACATGCGGCTGGCCACCCCTGCGTGGGAACGCATGCCGACACCGACGACGGAGATCTTGGCGATGTTCTCGTCGCCGTCGATGCGCTGCGCCCCCAGCTCGCTCGCGACTCTCTCGAGGATCTGTCTCGCCAGTCGATAGTCGTTGCGATGGACGGTGAACGTGAGATTCGCCATTCCGTCCTCGCTCACGTTCTGAAGGATGACATCGACGTTGATGTGAGCGTCCGAGATGGGGCCGAGAACCCGGTACGCGATACCGGGCTCGTCGCGTATTCCCCTGATACTCAGCTTCGCCTCGTTCTGGTCATACGCGATGCCCGAGATCAATGGTTGTTCCACGCCTTTCTCCTCGTAACTGATCAGAGTGCCCGCACCGGGCTCGAACGATGACAACACCCGCAGCGGTACCTTGTACTTGCCGGCGAACTCCACCGAGCGGGTTTGCAGCACCTTGCTGCCGAGACTGGCAAGCTCCAGCATCTCCTCGAAGGTGATGCGATCCAGACGCCTCGCCTCGGGCACAACTCTGGGGTCGGCGGTGTAGACCCCGTCGACGTCCGTGTAGATCCGGCACTCGTCGGCATGCAGGGCGGCAGCCATGGCCACCGCCGTGGTGTCGGAGCCGCCGCGCCCGAGGGTGGTGATGTTGGAGGCTTCGTCCACGCCTTGAAACCCGGCGACGACCACAACGCGGCCGGCGTCCAGGTCATTGCGTACCCGGGCGCCGTCAATATCCAGGATCCTGGCTTTGCCATATACAGCGTCCGTCCGGATATGGACCTGCCCGCCGGTGTACGAGCGCGCATCGCAGCCGCGGGCCGCCAGCGCCATCGACAGCAGGGCAATCGTGACTTGCTCGCCGGTCGCCAACAGTACGTCCATCTCCCGGGCCGGGGGGCTGGGATTGATCTGATGCGCCAGGTCAATGAGGCGATTGGTCTCGCCGCTCATGGCCGACACCACGATCACCAGCTTTTCGCCCGAGCGGTGCATCTTGGCAACGCGTTCGGCGACCGCGTTGATGCGCTCCACCGTACCCACGGATGTGCCGCCGTATTTTTCGACAATCAAAGCCATGTAAGAGCCAGAGTGAAAGGCGCCACCGGCGCGCTGACGAGGAGGAGAACCAGTCACCAGGATTGACGATGCTCCTGCTCCGGAAGGAGCGGGATTTAATCCTTTCCGATCATCCTTGTAAATGACCGCGAGGGAGGTTCGGTGACAGCCGCCCGACCTCGCGTGGGTTACGACAATCGCTCACTGACCCACGGCGCGGCCTCGGCGAGAGCCCGGTCCAGGGACTCGGCGTCCGCCACGCCGCCCTCTGCCATGTCCGGCCGCCCGCCACCCCTGCCATTGCCCACCTGAGCCAGGTGCCTGACCAGGTCGCCCGCCGGGACCTGGCGGCTGACGGCCTTGCTCACCCCGGCAACGATCTTGAACTTGCCGTCGTTGACGCTTCCGAGGACAACCACGGACTCCCCCAGCTTATCGCGGTAGCGGTCAATCGCCTGCCGCAGGGATTTCGTGTCCGCGCCGTCCAGGCGCGAGGCCAGAAGCTTCACCCCGTGGATATCACGCACCCGCTCCATCAGGTCGCCACCGGCACCGGCCGCGAGCCGGCCCTGAAGCGTCTCCTTCTCTTTCTCGAGCTGCTTGATGCGGTCCAGCGTCTGCCGCGTCTTGGCCACGACTTCGTCGCGGTGCCCTCGCAGCAGAGCGGCGGTCTCGTCGAGGCTCTCGAGGTGCCGGCGCGTGTACGCCAGTGCGCCGCGTCCCGTCACCGCGTCTATACGTCGGATACCCGCCGCAATGCCCGTTTCCTGCGTGATCAGGAACGAGCCGATGTCGCCCGTGCGCCGCACATGGGTGCCGCCGCACAGCTCCAATGAGAAGTCCCCCATTTGAATGACGCGCACCTGTTGGTCGTACTTCTCGCCGAAAAGTGCCTCGGCACCCGCGGCCTTGGCTTCGTCGAGGTCCGTGATACGGCTGACCACCTCATGGTTCGCCATTACTTCGTCATTCACGAGGTCTTCAATCCGGCGCAGCTCATCCGTCGTCAGTGGGGACGAATGAGAGAAGTCGAACCGCAGCCGCGCTGCCTCGACGAGGGACCCTCGCTGGTGCACATGTGAGCCGAGCACGTGCTTCAACGCTGCGTGGAGCAAGTGAGTGGCCGAATGGTTGCGCATCGTGTCCGCCCGCCGTCCGGCGTCGACCCGGGCCGTCACTTCGTCATTCACGGCCACCCGCCCTTCCACGACACGGCCGATGTGTCCGACCACGTTCTTCGCCAGGCTGCGGGTATCCAGTACCTCGACCACCGCCCCGCCACTGGAGCGGAGCTCGCCGGTGTCGCCGACCTGTCCCCCGCTCTCGGCATAGAACGGCGTGTTGTCCAGCACCAGGATCACCTCGTCGCCCGAGTTGGCCACCTTCACGGGCCTGGCGTCCCGGGACATCGCCGTGATGCGTCCTTTGTCGCTCAAGGCATCGTAGCCCACGAAACAGGTCCGTCCCGCGGACTCTATGACGTCCCCCGATACCAGCTCGCCGGCCTTGAAGTGGCTGGCCGCCCTGGCCTGCTCCCGCTGCGCTTCCATGGCCTTGTCGAAGCCCTCCATGTCCACCTCGAGACCTCGCTCGCGGGCGACGTCGGCGGTCAGATCGATCGGGAAGCCATAGGTGTCGTAGAGTCGGAACGCGACCTCGCCCGGGATTCGACTTCCGGACAGGCCTTCCACTTCTTCCTCGAATATCCGCATGCCCTGCTCGAGCGTCTCCGCAAAGCGTTCCTCTTCCTGCTTCAGCACATCGATGACCTGTTGTTTCGCGGTCGTCAACTCCGGGTAGGCCGACCCCATCTCGGTGTCCAGGGGGTCCACCAGCCTGTAGAAGAACGGCGTGCGGCCTCCCAGGCGATAACCGTGGCGAACGGCGCGGCGAATGATGCGCCGCAAAACGTAGCCCCGCCCCTCGTTGGAGGGCAGCACCCCGTCGGTGATGAGGAAGGCGGTGGAGCGTATGTGATCGGCGAGTACCCTCAGGGATTTGTCCTCCGGGTCCACAGCCCCGGTGATCTCCTGCGCGGCCTCGATCAGGCGCTTGAACAGATCGATGTCGTAATTGCTGTGCACGCCCTGGAGCACGGTGGCCAGGCGCTCCAATCCCATGCCGGTATCCACCGAGGGCCTGGGGAGCGGCTCCATGCTGCCATCCGCCTGGCGATTGAACTGCATGAACACCAGGTTCCAGATCTCGACGTAACGGTCGCCGTCCTGGTTCGGGCTCCCCGGCGGCCCGCCCGCGATGCCGGGGCCGTGGTCGTAGAAGATTTCGCTGCAGGGGCCGCAGGGACCGGTGTCGCCCATGGCCCAGAAATTGTCGTGGGCCCCGATCCGGGCGAAACGCGACTCCGGTATCCCGACCTCCTGCAGCCAGATGTCCGCGGCTTCGTCGTCCTCCTCGTAAACCGTGGCCCAAAGCCGGTCCTCGGCCAGTCCGAAATCACGGGTCAGCAACTCCCAGGCGTAGTGAATCGCGTCGCGCTTGAAGTAATCCCCAAAGCTGAAATTGCCCATCATCTCGAAGAAGGTGTGATGGCGAGCGGTGTATCCGACATTCTCCAGATCGTTGTGCTTGCCGCCGGCGCGCACGCAACGCTGTACGGTGGCGGCGCGTTTGTAAGCTCTCTTCTCCAGGCCCAGAAAAACGTCCTTGAACTGCACCATGCCCGCGTTCGTGAACAGCAGGGTGGGGTCGTTTCCGGGCACGAGCGAGCTGCTCGGCACGACCTCGTGATCGTTCCGCCTGAAGTAGTCGAGAAATGCCTGTCGAATATCCGCTGTCTTCATGTCGCCCAAATCGTCTTTGCCTCGGAAGCCGATTCCGACTTCAACTCCGAGGATTCTACCGGCTTTGCAGCGCCGCTCACAAAGATTCCGAGTGCCTGCCACACTGTATATGAGACGTGGAGACCCGGATTCAACTTGGTCAGTACGCCGGCGGTGCTCGACCAGGGCAGCGCCGCACTCACGTCTCGATATCCGGAATCACCCGACGCACCTGCTCGGCCGTGAATCCGCGGGATTGCAGGCCGCGCGCCTGCCGCGCCCACTCCCGGTAATCGCCCGGGCGGCGCCCGAAGCGCTTGTTCCAGACGAGCTCGAGGCGCGCCACCCAGGTATCGTCGTCGGGCTCGACGAGCTCCTCTATCAGGGTATCGTCAACGCCTTTGACCCGCAGCTCGTGCGCAATCCTCAGCGGTCCGTAGCCATGCTCCACGCGGCTGCGAACGAGTGACTCGGCGAATCTCCTGTCGCTGAGCAGGCCCTGGGATTCCAAGGCCCCGAGCGCCTCGTCCACCGATGCTCTGTCGTGACCCTTGGCGGCCAGTCGCTGCCCCAGCTCATGCACACTGTACTCGCGGCGAGCCAGCCAACGCATGGCCTGAGCCAGCAACGGGTCGTCGCCGCTCATTCACCGGCGCCCATGCACCGCGGTTCAGGCGTCGGCGCTTTCCGCACTGCTCTTGCGTTTGCCGCCTTTGGACCTGCCGGCCGTCCCGCCCTCGCCCGATGAGCCATTGGCGCTCCCGTCCCCGGGCGTATCCGTGCTCGCCGCCGGCTCATCCCTGCCGGCACCGCCGCGGACCGGCAAACCGAGCGCGGAGCGGATCCGCTTCTCGATCTCGGCGCTGGTCTCCGGATGATCCTTCAGGAACTGCCGGGCGTTGTCCTTGCCCTGGCCGATGCGCTCTCCTTCGTAGCTGTACCAGGCACCGGACTTCTCGACCACGCCGTTTTCCACGCCGAGGTCGATGAACTCGCCCTCCCGCGAGATGCCTTCGTTGTAGAGCACGTCGAATTCGGTCTGCTTGAAAGGCGGCGCGACCTTGTTCTTCACCACCTTGACGCGCGTCTGATTGCCGAGCACTTCATCGCCCTTCTTGATCGCCCCGATGCGCCGTATGTCGAGGCGCACGGACGAGTAGAATTTGAGCGCGTTGCCCCCGGTCGTGGTCTCCGGGTTGCCGAACATGACCCCTATCTTCATGCGGATCTGGTTGATGAATATCACCAGCGTGTTGGAGCGCTTGATGTTGGCGGTCAGCTTGCGCAGGGCCTGGGACATCAACCGGGCCTGGAGACCCATGTGCGAATCGCCCATCTCGCCCTCGATCTCCGCCTTCGGGGTGAGGGCGGCCACCGAGTCGATCACCACCACGTCCACCGCCGCCGAGCGCACCAGCATATCGGCGATTTCGAGGGCCTGCTCCCCGGTGTCGGGCTGGGACACCAGCAAATCCTCCACGTTGACACCGAGGCGCCCGGCGTAGCCGGGGTCGAGGGCGTGCTCGGCATCTATGAACGCCGCCGTGCCCCCGAGCCTCTGGGCCTGGGCGATCACGGACAGGGTCAAGGTGGTCTTCCCGGACGACTCCGGCCCGTAAATCTCCACCACGCGCCCGCGCGGCAGGCCGCCGATTCCGAGGGCAATATCGAGTCCCAGCGAGCCGGTGGGCACCGCCTCTACGTCCTTGGCAACTCCGGCGTCGCCCATGCGCATCACGGAGCCCTTGCCGAACTGCCGTTCGATCTGGCCCAGGGCCGCCTGCAAAGCCTTCTGTTTGTCTTCGTCCACACTCATCTCCGAGAAATTGACAGTGATGAAGCCCCGCGAATCGTCGAATCGTCAGGACCCCCTTCTTGGGAGCGGTTTCGACCGCAATTGAAGCCGGTATCCCCGGTGCGAAGCCGCTCCCTCATGCTCTCCGGCGCCGCAGCCCCTTCCTGGTCGCAATGGCGCAGCATGCGTTCCTATCTCTACGCCACCGGCCCCCTGGGGGCATCACCTCGACGGGCGATTATTTCATATCGCCATCAGCGGACCAACGATCGAGCACCGAGTATTGTGCACCGGTTGGAGTCAACAAGGATTCCACCAGGCAGAAGTCATCGATACGCCATTCCACGCACCGGTGCGCCCAGCGAGGTTTGCGGTGCGCCTTTCGGTACAAGGTCACATGCGGCACGAAAGGCCTCTCCTCCACACCGAACCCGAGGCGGCGCAGCCGGTCCCGCAAACCCTCCGCCAGGGCCGACAAAGCGGTGCAGCCGTCACGGGAGCCCGCCCACACGATCCGTGAACGTTTCCAGAAGCCTATTCGGTCCAGCGTCAAGCTCGCGCCGGTCCATCCCGTGTCGTTCCCCACCTTACGGATGGCGTCCAACTGCCTACTGTCCAGAACCCCGAGGAACACCAGGGTAATATGCAGGTTGGCGGCCTCAACGCGCCGCGCCGGCGGGTCCGTGCGGACCTCCCCCGCCCACTCCGCCAGCCGCGCCCGGACTGCGGCATCCGGCCACACCGCGAAGAAGCAACGCCTCTCCGCAACGTTTTCGGCCCGGCTCTCGCTCGTGGTCCCGGCTGTGGATTCGACCATCCCGTCAACACCCCGCCCCGCTCAAGAGCCCCGCATTCGCCCCAGCATTCCCTCGATGGCCTCCTCGATCGCCGCCGAGCGAACCGTGCGCCGGTCCCCCTCGAGTCGGCGGACGCGAGTCGTCGTAGGGCCGCCTTCCACGGCCCACGCAAACACGACGGTACCAACCGGCTTGTCGGCCGTGCCGCCAGTGGGCCCCGCGATCCCTGTTACGGCCAACGCCGCCTGCGCCCGGCTGTGCACCAGCGCGCCCTCGGCCATTTCCCGGGCGGTCTCCTCGCTGACGGCGCCGCAGCGCTGGATCGTAGCCGCGGCGACTCCCAGCATTTCCTGCTTGGCTTCGTTGCTGTAGGTGACGAAACCGCGTTCGAACCAGAGCGAGCTGCCGGAGAGCTCCGTCAGCGCCTCGGCGATCCCGCCGCCAGTACAGGATTCGGCCGTCGTGCACATCCATCCCCTGTCGAGCAGTTCCCGTCCCAGATCTTCCACGAGGGCGAGCAAGGTGCTTCGTTCAGTCATGGGGGGGAACGCTGCCTCACTGCCTCGTACATTAGCACGCCGCTCGCCACCGACACGTTCAGGCTCTCCACGCCGCCCAGCATCGGAATCCGGACCAGCCCATCACAGCTTTCGCGCGTCAGCCGGCGCAAGCCGGTGCCCTCGGCGCCGAGCACCAGGCCAAGTGATCCCGACAGGTCCGCGCCGTAGTAGGGTTGCTCGGTGTTCTGGTCCGCGCCCAGCAGCCATATCCCCCGCTCCTTCATCCCGGCCATGACGCGCGCGAGGTTCCCGACCCGCGCCACCGGCAGCCACTCCGCCGCGCCACTCGCGGCCTTGTGCGCCGCCCCCGTCAAATCCGCGGACTCCGACCTCGACAGGATCACCATCCCCGCCCCGGCGGCGTCAGCGTTCCGGATGCACGCCCCGAGATTCCGCGGGTCCTGCACGCCGTCGAGAACCAGCACCAGCGGCCGCTCCGCCTGCTCCAGCCACCGGTAAACGGCCTTCTCGTCCAGCATCGGTGCCGGGCGCACCCGCGCCACCACCCCTTGGTGGACGCTCTCCCCCGCGAATCTCTCCAGCGTCCCTTTCCTGCAATCCTCGAACGCCAGCCCCACCGACGCCACCATCGCACGCAATCCATTCAGGCGCGCATCGGTCCGCCCCCCATCGAAGTAGACGTTCAACACCCGTTCCGGCGCGCGCCTGAGCAAGGCCTCGACGACATGCCATCCATAAACGTAGCTATCGGTCATACCTGAGCAATTTTCGTAACGAAGGGAGCAATGTGTCCGCATGGGCTGGGGAACGTCTCCGTCGACCGCCTCGGAGAAGGGATGCGGAGAGCGAGCCTACAGGGACGTATTCATGGCGTGTCGACGGAGACGTTCCCCAGCCCATGCCGCCGAGGTCTATTCGCTTGGTCAAACGCCAAGGGAATGACGCCGATCTAGTCATACGCATGACCACTCATCTCCTTCGCTTCTTCCCACGCTTCTTTCGCCCCTGCCCCGCACTGCCGTCAACCAGCTCGAAATCGATCTTCGCCTGATCGATATCGACCCGCACGACCCGGACCCGCACGTCGACCCCGATCTGAAACACCACCCCCGAGTGCTCGCCCGTCAGTCTCCGCTTCCTCGGATCATAATGGAAATAATCCTCCCCGAGCGCCGTCACGTGCACCAGACCCTCCACGTACAGATCGTTGAGCTCGACGAACAGGCCGAACTCCGCCACGCTGGCGACGACGCCGTCGAACACCTCGCCGACCTTGTCCATCATGAACTCCGTCTTCAGCCACTGGACGACGTCCCGCGTCGCGTCGTCCGCCCGCCGTTCGGTCACCGAGCAGTGCTCGGCCACGCGCTCGAGCTGCTCGTGGTCCACTGCCACCGCCTTGCCGTGGCCGATACGGTGCTTGATCAGACGATGCACCATGAGATCCGGATAGCGCCGGATGGGGGAAGTGAAATGCGTGTATCGCTCGAATCCGAGGGCGAAATGCTCCGACAGGTCCGCACTGTACTCCGCCTGCTTCAGGCTCCGCAGCAGGGTCACCTGGACGATATGGGAAAACGGCTGATCCCGGCACTGGGCCACGACCTTCGCGAAGTCCTTCGGGGTCGGCTCCCTGCCGCCCGGCAAAGTCAAACCGAACTCGGCGAGAAAGGCACGTGCGTCCTCGATCTTATCGCCATCGGGTCTGTCGTGTATGCGGTAGATTCCGGGACCCCTGCTCTCCTCCAGAAAGTCCGCTGCGCACACGTTGGCCGCCAGCATGCACTCCTCGATCAACCGGTGGGCATCGTTGCGGCGCGTGGGCTCGATACGCTGTATCTTCCGCTCCTCGTCGAAGACAATTCGCGTTTCCGGTATTTCCAGCTCGATCGTGCCGTGCTTCAGTCGGCGCGAGTTGAGGACCTTCGACAAGGCATGAAGATCCTTCAGGTTCGGCAGCAGCTCCATCGTACGGACTTCCACACCGTCCTCCCCGCCCGACAGTGCGGCCGCGACGCTCGTATAGGTCAGACGCGCGTGAGAGCGCATCACCGCGGGCTCGAACCGATACTCGAGGATCTCGCCGGATACGCTGATACGCATCAGGCAGGCGAAGCACAGGCGGTCCACGTCGGGATTGAGCGAGCAGATGCCGTTCGACAACGCTTCCGGCAGCATCGGCACCACCCGCTCGGGGAAATAAACGGAATTACCGCGCAGGTGCGCTTCGCGATCGAGGGCGGCGGACTGCTCCACGTAATGGGAGACATCCGCGATGGCGACGATCAGATCCCACGAGCCGTCTCCCAGGCGGCGGGCGTATACCGCGTCGTCGAAATCCCTGGCGTCTTCCCCGTCGATCGTGACCAGCGGCAGGTCACGCAGGTCCCGGCGGCGGCCAATCTCGCCGGGAGACACCTCGCCGGGCACCCGGCGGGCCTCCTTTGAAACGGGCCCCGGCCATTGATGCGGAATATCGTACTTTCGTATGGCGATCTCGATCTCCATGCCGGGTTCCATATGCTCGCCGAGAACCTCTCGAATCTTCCCTACCGCCTGCATGCCCTTCTCCGGCTGGCGAGTGATCTCCACCACCACGATCTGTCCGTGGGCGGCCTTCCCGCGCGCGTCTTCAGGGACGAAGATATCCTGACTGATCCGGGTGTTGTCCGGAATCACGAATGACAGCCGGTCCTCGATGCAAAGCCGCCCCACCACCGTCTCGTTGCCGCGCTCGAGGACTTCGACGATGGCGCCCTCGGGTCTGCCTCGATGATCGATCCTCCGGACCTTGGCCAGCGCAGTGTCGCCGTGCAGCACCTTGCGCATCTCCTTCGCCGACAGGAACAGATCCTGACCACCGTGCTCAGGGATCAGAAAACCGTATCCGTCGGGGTGACCCTGCACCCGGCCCCGTACCATGTCGGAGCGACCGGGGAGGAAATACCGGCCGACGCGGTCTACGAGCACCTGCCCATCCGCCATCATGCGCTCCAGGCGGCCGAGCAGCTCGTCACGGTTGGCACCCTTGCGCACGGCGAACTCCTGGAAGAGCGTGTGCTCGGGAACGGGCTTTCCGCGTCTCTCCAGGTATCTCAGGATCTCTTTACGCGGCGGGGCGGGCGCATTGCGGGCTTGCTTCGTTGACATAATTATGGGCAGTCGGTAGAGTTCGGCCGCTTCGTACCGTTGTGGAACGAAGGATACTGTGCCGAGGTGGCGGAATTGGTAGACGCGCTAGCTTCAGGTGCTAGTGGGGGCAACCCCGTGGAGGTTCAAGTCCTCTCCTCGGTACCAGCGTTCGAATCTCTCCTTCATTGCAACGTTTCTTGATTTCAGAATCCGGTCTGCGCCACTCCGCGGGGAGCTGCGGCACACATGTTGAGTGAGCTGCTGCGCGAACCCCTCGAGAGCGCCCTCTCCGGCCCCGACACCTGCCTGGAGCGGGCCCGTCAGGTCGGCGAATCCTACAGGCTGCTGAACCGCGAACAGGTCGGCGCCGCCGATCTGCTCGAGCTGAAGTTCGCGAGCATGAATTGGCGGCGAAACCTGCTGGCGCGCCTCGGCGAGGATCCGCCGCCCTGGTTGAGCACCGATGATAGCACCTTGGGCGACATCGTCGGCGCGCTCAATTGCCGCCTCACCGACGAGGCCATCGTCAAGCTGGCCCGGAAGACGGGCCCGAAGCCGGCCCATTACCTGCTGGCCCTTCAAGGTGAACGCTCCGCCAATGCCCCCGAACATCACGCTCTCGCCGGTCCGGGGATCACCCTGAAGATACAGGCCAACCGCAACTCCGCCTGGCCGTTCGAGCGGTGGAAGCGCAAACCCGAGTTCAGCGTATACGAATTCGCGGACGGCGGCGTGAATTTCCGCGGCGTCCATTTCCTGCCCGGCGACGTGCTGTTGTCGAACGTCAATATCGACGGCAACGGCGTGTACACGACCCTGAGCGACCCCACCCGCTTCTCTTCTCACGCCGCGGTTTTCGCCATTCTCGAGGACGGCGGCAGGCGCTACCCCGCGGTTGTAGAGACCTACGAGAAGGGCGTGCGCGCGGTGCCCCTGAACGTCTTTCTCGGCCCCCGGTTCTGCGCCTATGTCGAAGTCTACCGGCACAAGGACCTCGAGGCCTCTCACGGCGCTGCCATCAACCGCGCGGCCATCGAGATGATGAGCCGGGCCCGCGGTTACAACTTCGACTCCAGATCCGACGACCCGGACTACGTCTCCTGCTGCAGTGTCGGCCGGCAGATTCATCTCGACGCGGGCCTTCGACCCGTCCGGCCCAGAAGCACCATAGAGAACCCCGCCATCCGCGCCAACCTGGAGAAGCTCGAGTTCACCTTCTTCGATTTCTTTGCACCGGTGGACTACCTCCTCGACGATAACTTCAAGTGCGTGGGCTGGGTCGACAACCACCAGTTCCCGGACCTGCTCGCTCGCGAGCTGGTCGAGGCTTACTTCCGCGAGCTCTTCGCGACCCGCACGTTGAACCCGAAGCGTCTGCCGCTGATGGGCCATATCAATCGCTGGGGTATTGGTCACATCCGCCGGCAAACCGTCCTGGGCAAGGCCATCAGCGCCGTGGAAGGGTTCGATGACGTCTCACTCCCGCGGGGCCCCGCCCCGCTGATGGCCGTCATCACCATTGTCGAGGCACAGCTCGGCAAAGTCGTCAAGCAGACCCGGCGTTGGCTGGACAGCGTCGAGCTGCCGGAAGGCTACTTCTCCCTCTCCGAGTTCTCCCGCCGGCCGGCCGTACGCCATCACCTCGAATCGAGTCTCAAGCTCGCCTGGCTGGAATGATCCCGGCCCAAGCGCGACTCGGGTTCCGGACTTCGTCCCACCTCCTGCGCCCCTGGAGTTGTCCCGCCAGCGGGAGAGGGAATGCCGAAGCGCATCCGGGGAAACTCTGACTAATCGTTTACGTTGTCATTGCGAGCGCAGCGAAGCAACCCAGGATGCCTGCCATTGCACGCTTTCTGGATTGCTTCGTCGCGTCGCTCCTCGCAATGACAGCATCAATCAGAGCTTCCCTAGTGTACTCCGTCAAACAGTCTGTAACTTATCGGGACTTGCCGTTGCGGATTGAACTGTTCCATGGAGCATCGAAAGGGTGTCGCCAGGGTCTTTTTCACCAAGCGAGTATCGGGGAGCGACTGAAAAAGACCCCGGCGACGCCCGTTTCCGGATCGGGGCTACCGTCATCCCGGCCTGAAGTAATTTGCATTATTTCTGGCGGGGTACACTAGCGGGAGAGTGAATGCCGAAGCGCATCGAGCCTGGCCAACACGTTCCCGAAACGAAGGGAGCGGTGTTCAGGCATGGGCTGGGGACAGTCTTTGTCGACCGTCTCGGGGCAGGAGCCGAGAGCGAGCCTACACGGACGTACTTGCGGCGTGGCGACAAAGACTGTCCCCAGGCCATGCTTTCCCATGGCCCCTTCAACTACCCGGGACTCGCTACTACAATAACCCGCTATTGCGTCCTCTGACCAGCATCATTAGAAGAGCCTTTCAAACCATCCATCTTCCATTCCCGGAGACCTCATGAAATCTCATGCCAGAGTCGTCATCATCGGCGGCGGCGTCGTTGGTTGCAGCGTCCTTTACCACCTCGCGCGTGCCGGGTGGACCGACGCCGTGCTGCTGGAGCGCTCCGAGTTGACGTCAGGCTCGACCTGGCATGCCGCCGGCGGCGTTCACACCCTCAACGGCGACCCGAACGTGGCGAAACTGCAGCAGTACACCATCGAGCTGTACAAAGAGATCGAGCAGATGTCCGGCCAGTCCTGCGGATTGCACCTCACCGGCGGCATCATGCTGGCAGGCACCGAGGAGCGGCTCGACTGGCTGAAGATGGCCCATGCACGCGGTCGCTACCTCGGCATGGAGACGGAGATTATCTCTGTGTCCGAAGCCGTCGAGATGATGCCTCTCGTAGAGCCGAAGTACTTTGTCGGCGGCATGTTCGACAGGCACGAAGGTCATCTCGATCCGTCCGGCGTCACCCACGCCTACGCCAAGTCCGCCCGCAAGCTCGGTGCCACCATCCATACCCAGACCCGGGTCGAGCACATCGAGCAGGGGCCAGACGATAGCTGGCTGCTGCATACCAACCAGGGCTCGATTCACTGCGAGCATGTCGTGAATGCCGGCGGTCTGTGGGCCCGGGAAGTGGGACGAATGGTGGGTATCGAGCTTCCCGTTCTGGCGATGGAGCATATGTACCTGCTCACCGACGAGATGCCCGAAGTGGTGGAGTTCGACCGGGCTGCCGGCCGCGAGCTGCCCCACGTCATCGACTTCGAGGGCGAGCTGTACCTGCGTCAGGAGAGAACCGGCATGCTGATGGGCACCTATGAAAAGGCCTGCCGCCCGTGGTCCGAGGACACCACGCCCTGGAACTTCGATACCGAGTTGCTCCAGCCGGATCTCGACCGTATCGCCCCCTCGCTCGAGGTCGGCTTCGAGCACTTCCCGGCGTTCGCCACCGCCGGCATACGTCAGGTCATCAACGGGCCGTTCACGTTCGCGCCGGACGGCAACCCCCTGATCGGGCCGGTCAAGGGGTTGCACAACTACTGGGCAGCCTGCGGCGTCATGGCAGGCTTCAGCCAGGGCGGCGGCGTCGGCCTCGCCCTGTCCAACTGGATGGTGCACGGCGACCCGGGTTTCGACGTGTGGGCCATGGACGTGTCTCGCTATGGAGACTGGATACGGCCGGCGTACACCAACGCCAAGGTCCGCGAGAACTACTCACGCCGTTTCCGGATCCAGTTCCCCAACGAAGAGCTGCCGGCCGGCCGGCCCCTGAAGACCACCCCGATCTACGACGAGTTGAAGCGCCGCCATGCCGTCTTCGGCGATTCCTGGGGCCTGGAGCACGCTCTTTGGTTTGCGCCGGACGCCGACAGCGCCCGGGACGTATTCAGCTTCAAGCGTTCCAACGACTTCGAGCACGTGGGCGAGGAATGCAAAGCCGTTCGCGAGCACGTGGGCATGCTGGAGATCTCGAACTTCGCCAACTACGAAGTCTCGGGTCGCGGCGCGGCCGCGTGGCTGGACCGGCTCCTGGCGAACAAGCTGCCGAAGCGCGGCCGCATGGCGCTGTGCCCGATGCTCAACCATGACGGGCGCATCATCGGAGATTTCACCCTCGCCAGGCTCGACGACAACCATTTTTATCTCACGGGATCGGGCGTCGCCGAGCAGTACCATATGCGCTGGTTCCTCGAGCAGCTCCCGGACGATGGCGTGCAGCTCACGAGCCGCAGCATGGATATGCTCGGACTTCAGATCGCCGGTCCCCAGGCGCGGCGGCTGCTGCAGCGCCTGACGAAGCGCGACGTCTCGGCCGGGGCTCTCAGGTTCATGGCGTTCGACCGGTTCGACATCGGCATGGTGCCCGCTCTCGTGGGACGGGTCAGCTTTACCGGCGAGCTGGGCTACGAGATCTGGGTCCGCCCGGAATACCAGCGTACCCTCTTCCACTCGTTATGGGATACCGGTCAGGATCTCGGGCTGCGCCTGTTCGGTGGGCGCGCCCTCAACAGTCTCAGGCTCGAAAAGAGCTGGGGTGCATGGGCCACCGAGTACCGGCCCATCTACACGCCCTTCGAGGCCGGTATGGAGCGCTTCATCGATCTGGACAAGGGCGATTTCATCGGCAGGGAAGCCGCCCTGCGTGCCCGCGGCGAGCCGCTCCAGCAGAAGCTGGTCACCCTCGTGGTGGACGCGGCGGACGCGGACGTCATCGGCGACGAGCCGATATTGCGCGGCAGCGAGGCGGTTGGCTGGGTCACCTCCGGAGGCTATGCGCACTACACGCGCAAGTCGGTGGCCATGGGATACATACGGGTGGCGCATCTCGACGAGGATGCGCCATACGCGGTGGAGATCCTGGGCGACATGCGGCCGGCGAGAATCCAGGCACAGCCGCTATACGATCCCAGCGCCGCCAGGATGCGCGGTTGACGAAAGGGGTGCGGGTGAGCGCCCGCGGCGTCAGTAGCGCAGCACGTCCTGGTCGGGCACCCTCACCATGCGCTTCGACTTCGCGATGAACCAGGCCATGACGAGCCCCGCCGACAGGTTGCCGTCCTTCTTGACCAACGGGCTGTCCGAGAAGACCGCGTCGCTGACGTTGTCATAGCGGACAAAGGCGCCTATCCAGCTCTTCCCGAGACGGCCCACGGCGCTCAAGGTGAAGCGCGTGCCGGCATAGCCACCCGCGGCGTTGTACGCCGGCCTGGTGGGCGTAGCGAACCTCGGGGCAACGGTATAGAAGTAGTCGTGCAGCTCGTTCGAGCCGAGCTCGATCCCGCCGGTCATCGACACGCGCCAGAACCGTTCCGCAAAACGCACGTTGCGCTGGTACGTCAGCTTGGGCGACGATGCGAAGCCGATCTGGTCGAGTCCCGAGTTCACCGCGAAGACGCTGCGCACCGGGAGGGTGAGCAAGAGCCGCTGCTCGTGCCGCGGCTTGTCCCACAGGTCGATCGTCACAGACGGTCCGAGCTGAAAGGTGAGACCCAGGCTCGGCATGCCTTCCCTGCCCTTGACGTCCCCCTTGGATGCCGGCACCGTGCCGTCGGCACTGAAATCCAGTATGAATCGGTCCGATTTCAAAAACAGGCCGCGCACCCCCTGCTCGTCGACCTTGAAGATCTTGCCGTGATACAGCGGGTATACGAACGGCACCGGCAGCACACGATTATCCGCCGCACCGCGGTAGTACGGCAGGTCGAGCACTCCCGCACCCACGCCGATCTCCCACAGGGGCCGCTCCGCGGCTCGCGCGGTCACGCCGTAGACGGCGCACAGGAACGCCAGGGCGGCGACCATCAGTCGAAAGGGCTTCACGAAGGCTCGCGCTCCCCGGCTCAGTCTACCGGCACCGTATAGTTCAGCCCCAGACGTCCGCCATCGGCATAGATAGTCTCGCCGGTGATATAGGACGCATCGTTGGAGGCCAGGAAAGACGCAATGGACGCCACTTCGCTCGGCATGCCGATCCGGCTGAGCGGCGTGCGTGACAGGATCTTCTTCTTGGCGGCTTCGTTGGTGGACACCACCGTTTCCAGCATCTCGGTCAGGATGCTGCCGGGGCCGATGGCGTTTACGCGTATATTGTGCTTGGCCAGGCTCAGGGCCATTACCTTGGTCAGTTGTGATACACCGCCCTTGGCCACGACGTACGGGACCTGGTCGGGAATCGCGACCACGGCGTTGATCGAGGACATATTGATGATCGCGCCCCCGGTCTCCTGCTTCACCATCTGCCGGGCCGCCGCCTGGCCGAACAGGAACATGCCCTTCAGGTTGACCCGCATCACCCGGTCGAAGTCCTGCTCCTCGATGTCCAGAAAGTCCGCTCCGTGCACGATCGCCGCGTTGTTCATGGCGATGTTCAGCGCTCCAAAATGGCTGACCACCTGTCTGACGGCGTCGTTGACCGCCGACCCGTCGCCCACGTCGCACTGGATGAACATCGTGCCTTGTCCCAGTCTCGATGCGGCTTCGCCGCCCTTCTCCTTGTTGATGTCGAGGATCGCAACCTTGCAGCCATCCTCCACGAACCGTTCCGCGCAGGCCAGGCCGATGCCCTGCGCGCCTCCGGTGACCGCTGCGACTTGATCTTTGAGCTTCATAGTACCCTCCCTCTACATGTGTGGCTGACCGGGACTGAACAGCTATGACGATAACGTTTCAAATGGAGGCCGGCAACGTCGCGACAGACGGGTGCTCAGTCGCCGCGAGTATAGCAGGAACCGCCCGTGACTCTTATCATGCCTGGTACGTCAAGCCATCGATGGAATCGCACCCATGTCGATCAGCGTTTTCGATCTCTTCAAGGTGGGCATCGGACCGTCCAGCTCCCACACCGTCGGACCCATGCTCTCCGCCTGGATGTTCGCCGCCCGCCTGCGGGACGATTCACTGCTCGACCAGGTCGCCCGCCTGGGCGTCGAGCTGTTCGGTTCGCTGGGAGCCACCGGGAAGGGCCACGGCAGTGACTGGGCGGTCATGCTGGGCCTGGAGGGCGCCCGACCGGACACCATCGACCCGGCATCAGTGGGCCCCGCGGTATCGAGAATTCGCAGCGACCGGAAGCTGACCCTGCCCGGGAACAGGGCCATCCGGTTCGTGGAAGCCGAGGACCTCGCGTTTCACAAGCGCCGGACCCTGCCGACGCACCCCAATGGTATGCAATTCACGGCTTACGACGCCGGCGGGGCGGTGCTTCTGCAGAAGCAGTACTATTCCATCGGGGGCGGCTTCGTGGTCGACGATACGGTTTCCGGCAGCGACAGGATCAAACCCGACGACACCGAGCTGCCGTGCGCGTTCACAACCGGCGCCCAGATGCTCACACAGTGCCACCGGCACGACCTGCCGATTTCGGCCGTGATGATGAAGAACGAAACGAGCTGGCGCTCCGAAGAAGAGACTCGCCGGGGACTCCTGCACATCTGGTCCGTGATGCGCGAATGCGTGGTCAACGGCTGTCGCAACGAGGGCCACCTGCCGGGCAAGTTGCAGGTGCGAAGACGCGCGCCCGAGCTCCTCCGGCGCCTGCAGAAAGGCAAGGAGTCGGACGCGCCCTTCGCCGTCTTCGACTGGACCAACCTCTATGCACTGGCGGTCAACGAAGAGAATGCCGCGGGCGGTCGAGTGGTCACCGCGCCGACCAACGGCGCCGCGGGCATCGTCCCGGCCGTACTGCACTACTACGCCAACTTCATCCCCGATGCGGACGACGACGGGGTAGTCCGGTTCCTCCTGACTGCGGGCGCGATCGGCATCCTGTATAAGGAAAACGCCTCGATCTCGGGCGCCGAGGTGGGATGCCAGGGCGAGGTCGGCTCGGCCTGCTCCATGGCCGCCGGTGCCCTTGCGGAAGTCCTCGGCGGCACACCCGAGCAGGTGGAGAACGCCGCGGAGATCGCCATGGAGCACAATCTGGGCCTCACCTGCGACCCGGTGGGAGGCCTGGTTCAGATCCCCTGCATCGAGCGCAACGGCATCGCCGCCACCAAGGCCATCAACGCCGCCCGCCTGGCCCTGCACGGCGACGGCCGCCACTACGTCTCCCTCGACAAGGTCATCAGAACCATGCGCCAGACCGGCGCCGACATGAAAACCAAGTACAAGGAAACCTCCCGCGGCGGTCTGGCGGTAAACGTCATCGAGTGTTGAGTGCGTTTCACTCTACCTCGATATGGAGCCATGAGGGAGCCCCTTCTGCCCCTGAGAGCAAAAGGGCAGGTTGAGGGGTGGCGGCGTAGCCGCCTGGTTTCCACCACCCTCACCCCAACCCTCTCCCGCGAGCGAGAGAGGGAACGCTGAAACCGCCCGAGGTGCTGATTGGTGCTGCCTCGGGCTTCGTCAGTGCTTTCCCCGAACAAAGGGAGCGGCGTGTCCACATGGGCTGGGGAAGGTCTTTGTCGACCGTCTCGAGGCAGGAGCCGAGAGCGAGCCTACATGGACGTACTTGCGGCGTGTCGACAAAGGCCTTCCCCAGCCCATGCTCTCCCGGGACCCGCCCACTGGCACATACGTCCTGGTACGTCGGTCAGAACGGTCAGTGCCCCGAATTGAACGTCGGACGCATGCTACGCCTCGAACGGATGGCGGAGGCAAATGGTGTGGACGCGGTCCGGACCCGTCGAGATGATGTCGATGGGGACATCGGTGAGCTCCTCGATCCGGTTCAGGTAACGCTTGGCCGCATCGGGCAGGTCGTCCATGCTCGTGGCGCCCAGCGTCGATGCCGACCAGCCCGGCAGCTCTTCGTAGACCGGCCGGCATTGCTCCAGCAGCTCCGCGCTGACCGGGGGATACTCCAGCCGAACGCCGTCGCGCTCGTACGCCACACAGATTTTCAGAGGATCGAGGCCGTCCAGCACGTCCAGCTTCGTGATGCACAGGCCGCTCAGACCATTGATGCGGGCGGCCTGCTTCAGCAATACCCCATCCAGCCAGCCGCAGCGCCGACCGCGCCCGGTCGTCGCGCCGACCTCCACGCCGCGCTCGCTCAGGGTCCTGCCGACGGCGTCGTGGAGCTCGGTCGGGAACGGGCCGCTGCCCACCCGCGTGCTGTACGCCTTGACCAGGCCCAGGACGTAGCCGAGATGCATGGGCCCCACTCCGCTGCCCACCGCGGCCGCTGCAGCCGTGGTGTTGGACGAGGTCACGTACGGGTAGGTCCCATGGTCGATATCCAGCATGGTGCCCTGCGCGCCCTCGAAGAGAACCGAACGGCCGGCCTTGCGGTACTCGTCGAGCTCGGCCACGACATTCGCCATCAGGGGCGCCAGATATTCCCGATGCCGCATGCAGGCGTCGAGGACCCGGCGATAATCGACCGTCTCGGCTCCGTAGAAGCGCTCCAGCACGAAATTGTGGTATTTCATGACGTCCTCGAGCTTGTCCGCGAACTGATCCGACTCGATCAGTTCGTCGAAGCGCAGGCCTCGTCTTGCCACTTTATCCTCGTAGGCCGGCCCTATGCCGCGTCCCGTGGTGCCGATCGCCCTGTTGCCCCGCTGGCGTTCTCGTGCCACATCGAGCGCCGCGTGGTACGGCAGAATCACCGGGCAGGATTCGCTGACGTGCAGGCGTGGAAACACCTCGATACCCTTGCCTTCGAGGGCGCGTATCTCGGTCTCCAGGGCATCGGGGGCCAGGACCACGCCGTTGCCGATGAAGTTCTGGGCGTCCGGCCTCAATATGCCGGAAGGGATCAGGTGAAGCACTGTCTTTTCCCCGTCGATCACCAGCGTGTGGCCGGCGTTGTGTCCACCTTGAAAGCGAACCACCGCATCGACGCGTTCCGTCAGCCAGTCGACGATCTTTCCTTTCCCTTCGTCCCCCCACTGAGTGCCGATCAGCACGACGTTCTGACTCATGTTCTCCGCCCCCCGAACACCTCCACGCACCACCCGTCCGAGGACTTGACGAGGCGCCGGTCACACTGGCTCGCGAGCTGCGCCTCGGTCTCCCCGGGCAGGGCACGGATGACCCGCTCGCCGTCCGCTCTGAGCCGCTTCACCGTTGAATCCAAGGCGGCGTCACTGTGCGCCGGTGCCAGAATGGCCGTGCCCGGGCTGTTGGATGCGTCGTAGCGCAGGAGCTGGCGCAGATCCGCGCTGAAACCCGTGGCCGGACGCGCCCGCCCGAAAGCCTTGCCGATCTCGTCGTAACGACCGCCCCGCGCCAGGGCGCGGCCATAGCCCGGTGTGTAGGCATTGAACACGGCGCCCGTGTGGTACCGGTAGCCCTCGAGATCCGACAGGTCGACCGTGATATGGACCCCCTTCAGGGTTCGGGTAAGACGCTCCACCAGCGCGGCCAGATTCGACAAGGCGGCGTCCGCGTGTGGAACCCGCTCGTAGAGACGCCGGGCCCTGTCGATCGTCGTTGTCCCTCCGCGCATCTCCAGCAACGACAGGAACGCCGGTCCCTGATCAGGAAATCCGGACAGTATCTCGCCGACATCAGGTCTGGACTGGCGCTTGAGCGCATCGAACAGCTCGTCCTCCAGGCCGTCGGGCAGTTCCGACCACTGCGTCAAAGCCCGATAGACGCCGACGTGACCCAGATGGAGATGCAGATCCGGCACGCCGGCCGCTTGCAGCACGTCCGCCATGGCCTCGGCGATCTCGCCGTCGGCGTCGCTTTCCGCACAGCCGTAGAGCTCGGCGCCGATCTGCAACGGCTCCCGGGCCGACTCTATCTCCCCGGGAGACGAGCGGAACACAGTGCCGCAGTAGCACAACCGCGAAGGACCCTCGTGGCGAAGGTAATGCGCATCCATACGGGCGATCTGCGGGGTGTGATCGGCCCGTAACCCGAGCAGGCGGCCGCTGACCGCGTCCGTGAGCTTGGCTGTCTGGAGATCGAGGTCCTCCCCGACGCCGGTCAGCAGTGCGTCCAGGAATTCCACCAAGGGAGGCAGGACGAGGTTGAAGCCGCGCCGCTCCAGAACATCCAGCAGCCGTCGCCGCAATGCCTCCAGGCGCGCCGCGTCTCCCGGCAGAACTTCTTCGATGCCTTCGGGCAAGAGCCACCGACCGGAGCGTTTCATTGTCACCAATGCAAAAGATCGGCTAGAAACGCACGATGTACAGCAAGACTGCCCCGACGCATATCAGGATCAGGCCCATGCCACGAAGCTGACCATCGTTGAGACCCCGAATCAACTCCACTGTCTGCCTCCAGCGCTCCGGGTTGAGGAACGGCAGCAGGCCCTCGAAGATCAACACCAGTGCCAGCGCGGCGCCCAAGTCCTGCCAGCTGATCATGCCGATGCGCGATGGACCTACTGCACAGGGCTCGCCGGACGCTCGGCGTCCTTGGGCGGTGTGGCGTTGTTGAAATACTGGAAGAACTGGGAGTCCGGCTGCAGCACCAGCAGATCGCCCTTGTTGCTGAACGCCTTGTCATAGGCATTCAGGCTGCGATAGAGCTTGTAGAACTCCTCGTCCTGACCGAACGCCTTTGCGTAGATATGCGTCGCCTCGGCATCGCCCTCGCCACGGAGCATCTGTCCCTGGCGCTTCGCATTGGCGATGATGATGCGCCTCTGCCGATCCGCATCCGCGCGTATCTTCTCGGCCTCTTCGGCGCCCTTGGCCCTGAGCTCCTTGGCAACCCGGGAGCGTTCGGCCTCCATACGCCGATAGACCCGCTCGCTGACCTCATCGACCAGATCCACGCGCTTCAACCTGACATCGACGATCTCCACACCGATCTCCTGCGCCTGCTCATTCGTAGCCTTCTGCACGAGATCCATGATCTTGGAGCGGTCTCCGGAAACGACCTCCTGAACGGTGCGCTTCCCGAACTGCTCCCGCAGGCTGTCATTCACCCGCTGCGCCAGGCGCCGCTCAGCCGCCGCCTTGTTGCCGCCCACGGTGACATAGTAGCGGGCGACGTCAGCCACGCGCCACTTGACGAAGGAGTCCACCACGAGGTTCTTCTTCTCGTCGGTCAGATACTTCTGCGGACTGGCATCCATGGTCTGGATCCGCGCGTCGAACTTCTTGACGTTGTTCACGAACGGAATCTTCCAGTGCAGGCCGGGCTTGTCGTTCGACCGCACGATCTCGCCGAACTTGAACACAATGGCCTTCTGACGTTCATCGACGGTGTACATGGAAGACGACACGAGCACCACTATACCCACGAGAATGATCAGGGTAAGCACGGCTTTCCCACTCATGATCACTCCTCCCTCTGGCGCAGATTCAGCCGGCTGCGTGCGTCCCGCACGTCGGACCCGCTTTGATCCGACGACGCCGACGACGACGATGATGACGACGACGAGGACGGCGACACACCTCCAGTGCTGCTCGAATTCGAGCGTCGCTCCTTGAGCAGCTGATCCAGGGGCAGATACATCACGTTGTTTCCGGCCTTCTGGTCGATCAGGATCTTGCTGGAGTTCGTCAATACCTTTTCCATCTTTTCCAGGTAGAGACGTTGGCGCGTGATTTCCGGGGCCTTCTTGTATTCCTTCAGAATCTGTTCGAAGCGCGACGTGTCGCCTTCCGCCCCGGCGATGGTCGCTTCCTTGTAGCCTTCGGCATCCTGGATCTCGCGTGCCGCCGCTCCTCGCGCGCGGGGCAGGATGTCGTTCCGGTACGCCTCCGCCAAGTTGATGATCCGGGCCTGGTCCTCCCGCGCCTTGACGGCGTCGTCGAATGCCGGCTTGACTTCCGCCGGCGGCTGCGCATCCTGCATTTCAACCGCGATAATGTTGATGCCGGTCAGGTAACGATCGAGTATCTTCTGCAGAAGATCCTTTGTCTTCGCCACGATGTCGGCGCGGCCCTCGGTGAGCGTAAAGTCCATCGTATTGGTGCCCACGACCTCGCGAAGCGCACTTTCGGTCGCGCCTCGAACGACGTTCTGCGTTGGATCCGCCACGTGAAAGACGAGATCCTCCGGATTCTTGATGTCGTATTGCACGGCCAGCTTGACGTCCACGATGTTCTCGTCCTTGGTCAGCATCAAGGCCTCATGCGGCACCGACTGCTCCTGTCCTTCCCCCGTGCTCCGGTAACCGATTTCGACCGTGTTTACCTGCTGGACATTGACCGGAACCACCTGCTCGACGGGCCAGGGGATATGCCACTGCAGGCCGGGCATGGTGGTCGTCTGGAACTTGCCGAAGCGCAATACGACTCCGCGCGTGCCCTGGTCGACCACGTAGAACCCGGTCAACGCCCAGACCACGATCGCGACCACGATGATCGCGACGATGCCGGCCGCACCCGGGAACGAAGTACCGCCGCCGCCGGACCCGCCGCCCGAGCCCCCGCCGAAGAACCCCTTCAGCGTCCTTTGAACGTTCTTGACGATCTCGTCCAGATCGGGCGGGCCACCCTGCCCACCCTTCTGGCCCCACGGGTCGTTACCGCCAGGCCCGGGTTGATTCCAGGACATGAAAATATGCTCCTAAGCTGAGAGTATGGGAGACTGGTGTAAGGGAAGATCCTATCAGCTTACGCGTCGAGGAACGAATCGAGCCCTGATTCTAACAGACCGCAAACAGCGCTTGCTGGCCGAAATCATCGCTTCGACGCCGCCTTCTCAGCCCGCCAGCGCCGCGGCAAACCCATCCTCCAGCACCGAGCAGAGGCTGAACTCGGCGAGTTGGCCCGCTCGGCCCCACTGGGCCGCATCGATATCCACGTCCAGCATCCAACCTCCCTCACCGTCGAGCTGCTCGTGCACCACGACCGAATGATCGTAGAGAAACGCCCTCACCCTCGCCGCCTGGGGCGGCACCCTCAGCCGCTCGTGCCGGCTGCCGCGAAACACGATGTACTCCAGCGCCCGGGACAATGCTTCGATGCCGTCGCCGCGCCGCGCCGATATCCACACCGCGTTGGGCTGTCCATCGCCGGCGCGCTCCACCCGCGCCCGGATGCCGTCGCCGCAGTCGATCTTGTTGTACACCAGGAGGCGCGGCACGTCGGCGGCGCCGATCTCCTCCAGCACCTCATTGACGCGCCGGATGCGCTCGTCTCGATCGTCGGCCACGCTGTCCACCACGTGCAGCAACAGGGACGCGTTGGAGACTTCCTCCAGGGTCGAGTGGAACGCCTGCACGAGAGAGTGTGGGAGCTGTCGTATGAACCCCACCGTATCAGAGAGAACGATCTCGCGCCGGTCCGGCAGTACGAGCTTGCGCATGGTCGGGTCGAGCGTCGCGAACAACAGGTCCTCGACGTAAAGACTCTCGCCCGTCAGCCGGTTGAACAAGGAAGACTTCCCGGCGTTGGTATAGCCGACCAGGCACACGGTCGGGATGGGCACCTTGCGCCGGGACCTTCTGCGCAGCTCTCGCTGCGCGGATACCCGTTCGAGGCGCTTGTTCAAGTACTTGATGCGCTGACCGATCAAGCGCCGGTCCGTCTCGAGCTGCGTCTCGCCCGGGCCGCGCAGGCCGATGCCGCCCTTCTGGCGCTCGAGATGGGTCCAACCCCGCACCAGCCGGGTCGAGAGATGACGTAGCTGCGCCAGCTCGACCTGCAGCTTGCCTTCCCGGGTTTCCGCACGCTGGGCAAAGATGTCCAGGATCAACCCGGTCCGGTCCAGCACGCGGCAGGACAACGCCTTTTCCAGGTTGCGTTCCTGGATCGGGCTCAAGGCGTGGTCGAAGATCACCAGCTCTCCCTGGTGCCGTTCCGCGGACTGCCGGAGCTCCTCCAGCTTTCCCTTGCCAATGAAGGTCGCAGGGTCCGGTGTGCGGCGCACGCCGGTGATGCGATCCCGAACCTCGGCTCCGGCGCTCCTGGCCAGCAGGGCAAGCTCCTCGATCGAGTCGCTGCGCTCGCCCGTCCGCGAATACTGATGGACGAGAAGCGTCCGCTCGGGTTGCCGCCCGGACGCGCTTCTCACAGGCACTTCGATCTCATGCGCTTCGGGTGCTACTCCTCGAGGCCGTCACCGCCATCGTCGTAGGGGATCTTCACCGATTTCGCCGGCACGATGGTCGAAATAGCGTGCTTGTAGATCATCTGGCTCACGCTGTTCTTCAGCAAAACCACGAATTGATCGAACGATTCGACCTGCCCTTGCAGCTTGATTCCGTTCACGAGATAGATCGAAACCGGTACTCGCTCCTTGCGCAAGATGTTCAAAAACGGGTCTTGTAGGGCCGTGCCCTTCTGTTGAGCCATTTCTTACTCCTCATTGTTATACATAATGCAGCGTCTTTGCCTGGGAATGCGGCTTCAATTACCGGATTTCAAGCTTCACCCAGTCCCGGAAACACCGCCATAAACGGATGCGCCCCCAGGTACGTACGGACTCCATCGACGGCTCCACGATTGTCACTGTCAATCCAGGTGACCGCCGATTGCCTGCGCAGCCATGTCAACTGCCGCTTGGCCAAGCGTCTCGTGGCAGCAATGCTTGCTTCCATCATGCGATTATACCCGAGCCTGCCGCTCAAATAGTCTGCTACTTGTCGGTATCCGACCATCTTCAGCGACGGCGGTTCCGTGCCCCCCCCGTACGCCTTCAGCAACCCGGCCACCTCCGTCACCAGCCCCCGCTCGAGCATCTGTTCGAAGCGCACCTCGATGCGCCGATGCAGGTTCTCCCGCAGGGCCGGGGCCAGGGCGAGCTTGATCAAAGGCCGGGGCCCGGGCAAACACAAGGCGCCATTGCTCCCAAGCCGCCTTGCAACGTTTCGACCCGTCAGGACGTTGACCTCCAGCGCGCGCTGTATTCGTTGCCTGTCATTGGGGGAGATCTCCGCCGCCCGGCGGGGGTCCCGCTCCGCGAGCTCCCGGTGGAGCGCGGGCCACCCGCACTGCCGGGCGCGGGATGCGATCTCCGCCCGCAGGCGAGGATCGGATGGAGGCAGCTCGGGCAGTCCGTGGAGCAAGGCGTCGAAGTAGAACATAGTGCCGCCGGTGAGCAGCGGAAGACGGCCACGGGCACGCACCTCCTCGATCAGGCGCAGCGCGTCCTCGCGGAACTGCGCCGCGGAGTAGGCCTGGTCCGGGTCCTTGATGTCGATCAGATGATGACGGCAGGCCTCCCTCTCCTCGGCGCCGGCCTTCGCCGTTCCGATATCGAGCCCCCGGTAGACCTGCGCGGCGTCCACATTGATGATTTCCGCCGGATAGCGCCGGGCCAGGGCGCAGGCCATCGCCGTCTTCCCCGACGCCGTGGGACCCATCAGGAATATCACCGGGATCATCATCACCGCCCGCCAGTTTCCGGATCCATCAGCGGCCCCGCAGAAACCATCCGTCGAGCTCCTTCAACTCCAATTGCACCCAGGTCGGACGCCCATGATTGCATTCGCCGCTTCGCTCGGTCTCCTCCATCTGCCGCAACAGGGCGTTCATCTCGTCCAGCGTCAGTGACCGGTGGGCACGGACGGAGCCGTGGCAGGCTACGGTGGACAGGAGCCGATCCGACAGCGCCTGTACGCGCTCGGTGCGACCGTGTTCCGCGAGGTCGGACAGCACATCCCGCACCACGGCCGCCACATCGGCGTCCTGAATGGCCGCCGGAACGCTGCGGACCGCGAGTGTACGCTCCCCGAGCTGCTCGACCTCGAGGCCCAGGGATTCGAACAGGTCGCGCTGGCGCTCCCACACGCCCAGCTCCGCGTCGCCGACCTCCAGGGTCACCGGCACCAGGAGGGGCTGCCGGGCGAGGACTCCGGATGCCTGTTGGAGCTTCAGCTTCTCATAGGTGATCCGCTCGTGGGCGGCATGCATGTCCACCACCACCAGTCCTTTGTCGTTCTGCGCCAGGATATAGACGCCATGCAGTTGTGCGACCGCGTAGCCCAGCGCCGGACCGGGAGCGGCCTGCTCCGCGGCCCCGGACGCACCCGCCGGCGAGACCTGGGCCAGATGGCGATAGGCACCGAGCTGCTCATGCACCCGTGCGGGGAAAATCATGTCGGTCTGCCTGGTCGCCGGGACCCCCGCCGTCGTCCCGCCTGTCCTGCGGATGTGGGCGCCGGCAGGGACGGTCTGCCCTGCCGGTCGTGAAACCTGTCGCTTCACGACCCCATGCACGAAGTCGTGGACACCGCGGCCGTCGCGGAACCTGACTTCATGCTTGGTGGGATGCACGTTCACGTCGACGAGGGCTGGGTCCACCTCCAGGTACAACACGAACGCCGGCTGCCGGCCGTGATGCATGACGTCCTGGTAAGCCATCCGAATCGCATGGGCGACGGTCTTGTCCCGAACGGCGCGTCCGTTGACGAAGAAGTACTGCAGCGTCGCCTGGGGTCTGGAAAAGGTGGGCAGACCGGACCAGCCCCACAGCCGCATGCCGAGGGCCTCCTCGTCGAGGAACACGGATTGCGCCAGGAAATCCCCGCTGCATACGGCGGCGACCCTTTCCGCGCGCTGATCGTGCGTCAGGGCCCGCGGATACCGGCTCGCCCGACCCCCGTTGTGCTGGAATGAGAGCTCGACGTCGAAGCGGCTCAAAGCGAGGCGCTTGACGGCCTGGTCGATATGCTTGAGCTCCGTTGTTTCGGCCTTCAGGAACTTCCGGCGCGCGGGTGTGTTGAAAAAGAGGTCCGAAACCTCGACTGTCGTCCCCACCGGGCGCGCGGCGGGTGCCGGACCGCTCAGCGGGCCGCCGCCTTCGCTGCTCACCCGCCAGGCCTGGTCATCGTCCCGGGTTCTGGAGGTCAGGGACAGCCGCGATACCGAAGCGATGCTCGGCAGGGCTTCGCCCCGGAATCCCAGTGAAACGACTCGTTCCAGGTCTGTCAGACTTCGCAGTTTGCTGGTGGCATGGCGGGCCAGCGCCAGAGGCATCTCTTCGTGCGCGATGCCCGTGCCGTCATCCGCGACCTTGACGCGCTTCACGCCGCCGCGTTCGACTTCGACGTCGATACGGGTGGACTGCGCATCCAGGCTGTTCTCCAGAATCTCCTTCACCACGGCCGCCGGGCGTTCGACGACCTCGCCTGCCGCGATCTGGTTGACGAGCTGCGAATCCAGGATCTGTATCGTCGCCACGGGCTTCAACTCCTCGGTATACGCAGCTTCTGGCCCACGCGTACCGTGTCGCTCCTCATGCCGTTGAGCTTCTTGAGGCTGTGGACACTGGTTCGGTAGCGCTGGGCGATCTCCGACAGCGTGTCGCCGCGCCTGACAACGTAAACGGAGGGACGCGCGCCTGGGTGATGGCGCTCGTAGTAACGTCGAATGCCCCCGTAGATGGCGCTGGCAATCTTGCGTCGGTACGAGCGTGTCCGCAGCAGCCTTTCCTCGTGCGGATTCGACAGGAATGCGGTTTCGACCAGCACCGAAGGAATATCCGGGGATTTCAACACCACGAAGCCCGCATACTCCACCCGGTTGATGTGGACCCTGCCCACGTGGTGCAGCTCGTGCAGGATGTCCGCCGCCAGCTCCCGGCTGTCGCTGATGCTCTTGTTCATCGACAGGTCCCACAGGACCTTGGCCACGGTATCGTCCTTGTCACGCAGGCTGACGCCGCCGATCAGGTCCGCGGCATTCTCTTTGTCGGACAGCCACCTGGCTTCCTCGCTGGACGCGCCCCGGGTCGACAAGGTGTAGACGGAGGACCCGCGCGCCGACCGCTGCGGAAAAGCGTCCGCATGGATGGAGACGAACAGATTGGCCTGCGCGGACCGGGCGATCGCTGTCCGTCGCCTCAGCGAGACGTAATAGTCGCCTTTTCTGGTCATAATGGCCTTCATTTCCGGATCGCGCGCCACAAGGGCCTTCAAATCTTTGCCGATCGCCAGTGTGATGTCCTTTTCGTGCGTCCCGCCGTGCCCTGTCGTGCCGGGATCCTCGCCTCCGTGGCCTGGATCAATGGCGACGACAAACTGCTTGGAACTGCGCCGGGCGGTGAGCACGGCGCGGCCGTCCACGTGCCCCCTGCGGTACAGGTCGACCACCAGCCGGTTGCCGTACAGCGCGTTCGGCTCGAGAAGGAACGCGTTGGGCTTGACGGCCGTCTTCAGGTTGAACACCACGCGGAGCACGCCCGGCCTCGGTGTTCCACTGCGTACGCCCGCGATAAACCGCCCGTCGTCCTTCACGGGCGGCAAGTCCCGCGCCAGTCTCGCGTTCGGCAGGTCCAGGTAAACGCGGTGCGGGTGGCTCAGGACACCCAGCTTGTAGTGAACCGGAGCACTCAAGTCCAACACCGCACGGGTGTGATCCGGCGCCTGCCACATGCGCAGATCCTTCACCATCACCTGCGCCGCCCCGGCGCTGCAGAACTCGAACGCCAACAGTAGCGCGATCGCTACCCGGTACAAAAGCCCTCCCCCATCCGGGTCCGGCTCTCGAGTCGCACTGTCCGCGCCCCGTCCTCATCGATGGCGATGTGAACCTCGCAATCCGCCGGGGGCAGGCCGTCCTCGGCCCGCTCCGGCCACTCCACCAGCAATACCGATTGTTCCCCGAGGTAATCTCTGATGGCAAGCTGCTCGAGCTCGGTGGCCCCGTCCAGGCGGTACAAATCCAGGTGCGCCACCTTCAGCCCCCGCACATCGTAGGTTTCCAGCAACGTGAATGTCGGACTGGGCACCACCCCCTCGTAGCCGAGCGCACCCAGCAGGCCGCGCACCAGGGTAGTCTTGCCCGAACCCAGGTCGCCCCGCAGAAATATCACCGACCCGCCGCGCAGTCTTGCGGTGAGACCCCCACCGAAATCCTCCATGGCTTCGACCGAGGCTATTCGGTGCACCACGCTGGTCTCGAGAGCGGTCACGCTGCCGGCGCCCCCACGACGTCCGCCAGGGCATCGCCCAGGGCACCGGCCGTCAGGCCCACCAGGCCCCGGGGTGCGGCGAGGTCGCCTGCCCGGGCGTGGCACCAGACTCCGTAGCAGGCCGCGTCCTCGGCGACCATCCCCTGGCCGCGCAGCGCCGCGATGACGCCGGTGAGAACATCGCCCATGCCGCCGCTCGCCATACCGGCATTGCCCCCGTCGCACACGTGCAGCGACTCTCCGAGAACCAGCGTGCCGGGACCCTTGAGGACGATGACACCGCCGTAGCGGTCTCTCAACGCGCGCGCCGCCGACACCCGGTCGGCCTGTACTTCGGCGGTTCCGATCCCCAGCAGCGCCGCGGCTTCGCCCGGATGCGGCGTGAGAACCCAGTCCTCCCTGCGGATCGGCGACGCGGCCAGGAAATACAGCGCGTCCGCGTCGACCACCAACGGGCGGCCGCCGGCGATCACCGCCTGCCACACCGCGCCGGCCCAGGGGTCGCGGCCGAGTCCCGGACCGATCGCGACGACGTCGGCTTTCTCCATCATCGACGCCAGGCCGTCCGCGGACTCTAGGCAATAGGCGATGGACTCGAGCGTGTTCGTCACCAGGTTCTCCGGCTTCGACCGGGTTGCAAGATAGACCAGACCGGCGCCGCTGCGGTGCGCGGCGCGCGCCGCCATGCACGGCGCCCCCGGCATACCGTGATTGCCGCCCACCACCAGCACGCGCCCCGCATCGCCCTTATGCGCGACCGGAGACCGGGCACGAACGAAGGTTGCGAAAGGCGCCGGGTCTATCAGGGTCGCGACACACTCGACATGATCGTAGATCTCGCCGGGAACGCCCAGGTCGTCGAAATGCAGGCGCCCGACGACAGCGCGGCCGTCGCCGGTGAAGCAGCCAAGCTTGCGCCCGATGAAGGTCGCGGTGGCCCCGGCGCGCACACAGGGCTCGAGCGCCGTGCCGGTATCCGCGTGCAGTCCCGAGGGAATGTCGAGCGCAATCACCGGCCTGTGCGAAGCGTTGATCCGCGCTATGGCCGCACCGTACTCGCCGGCCGGGGCCTTTTCGAGTCCGGTCCCGAGCAAGGCATCGACGATCACTTCGGTTCCGGCGGGTACTTCGTGGGTGCCGTTCTTCACCATGCCCCCCGCCGCGCGAAACTCGGCCAGCGCCCGCCGGGCTTCCGCGGACTTCGGCTGCCCCGTCGCGACCAGCTCGACTTCCATCCCTCTTTCTCGAGCAAGAGCGGCCAGCACGTAGCCGTCCCCGCCGTTGTTGCCGCCGCCGCAGAAGACCGCGATCCTCCGTGCGCGGGGAAAAGCGTGGCGCATGAGGCGGTAGCCGACGAGTCCCGCGCGCCTCATCAGCTCCCAGGCATCGATTCCGCACTCCTCGATCGCGACGCGATCGAGCTCCCTCACCCCGGCGGCGGTGTACAGGCGCTGCGCAGCTCTGCTCATATCGTTATGATAACAAGTGTCAATGTCATCCCAAGGCCAACATGGCGAGCCGCGAGAGCCCATCGACTACCGGTCGCTGGCGGCACGCATCAAACAATGGGCGAGCGAGCTCGGGTTCGAGGCAACCGGCATTACCGACACCGATCTCGCCCGGGCCGGCTCGCGGCTGAAGGAATGGCTGGCCGCGGGCCGCCACGGCGAGATGCAGTACATGGCCGCCCACGGAAACAGGAGAACCGAGCCTGCGTCGCTGGTACCGGGCACACTGCGTGTCATCTGCGTGCGGATGAGATACTGGCCGGGCGACTCCGCCTTGCCCCCGGATACCGCGCTCGCCGATCGTGGTGCCGGGTACGTCGCCCGCTACGCCCTGGGGAAGGACTATCACAAAGTGCTGCGTCGCAGGCTGCAGAAGCTCGCCGACCGGATCCAGGAGCAGGTTGGCTCCTTCGGCTACCGGGCTTTTGCGGACAGCGCACCGGTCATGGAAAAGCCGCTGGCAGAGAAAGCCGGTCTCGGTTGGATTGGAAAGCACACGAACCTGATCGACAAGACGCAAGGCTCCTGGTTCTTCCTCGGAGAGCTCTTCACCGACCTCCCACTGCCCGTCGACGAGGCGGCGGAGAACCATTGCGGAAGCTGTCGCGCCTGCCTCGATGCCTGCCCCACCGGCGCGATCACGGCCCCTTACCAGCTCGATGCCCGGCGATGCATCTCCTATCTCACCATCGAGCTGCGCGGCAGTATCCCGGAACTCCTCCGGCCGCTCATGGGAAACCGGATATTCGGCTGCGACGACTGCCAGGCGGTATGCCCCTGGAACCGTTTCGCACGCGTCTCCACCCTGCCGGAGCTCCGTCCCCGCACGGCGGTGACGGACCGCGAGCTCGAGTGGTTCGCCTCCTGGACCGAGGAAGAGTTCGATCGACATACCGCTGGCTCGGCGATCCGGCGCGCCGGCTACGAGGGCTTCCTCAGGAACGTCGCGGTCGCCCTCGGCAACGCTCCGGCCTCTTCCGCCGTCCTCGCCTCCATCGAGAAGCTGGTCAGGCACTCCTCGCCGCTGGTCCGGGAGCACGCCGAATGGGCCCGGGCGCGCCACTGCCGCGCCGCCTGAGCACGCGCCTCACACCCGCAGGAAGTGGGTGCGGTAGTAGCGCAGCTCTTCTATGGATTCGCGAATATCGTCGAGTGCGCGGTGGTTGCTCTGCTTGTCCAAGCCGGCGAGGTCGGGATGCCAGCGCTTCGCCAGCTCCTTCACGGTGCTGACATCGAGGTTCCTGTAATGCAGATAGCTCTCCAGCTCGCGCATGTACCGCGCGAGGAAGCGCCGGTCCTGGCAGATGCTGTTGCCGCACAACGGTGATTTGTTCCTCGGGACGTAGCTCTGAATGAACCGAAGGGTTTCGAGCTCTGCACGGCGCTCGTCAATCTCCGACGCCAGGACCTTGTCCACCAGGCCGCTGGCGGTATGGGTGCGGGTATTCCATTCGTCCATGCCCGCCAGCATCGCCTCGGACTGCTTGATGACCAGCACGGGGCCCTCGGCGAGTACTTCGAGGTTCGAGTCCGTAATGATGGTCGCGATCTCGATGATTCGGTCCCGTTCCGGTGACAGGCCGGTCATTTCGAGATCGATCCATACCAGCGCGTTGGGATCCTGGGTCATGGGTCTCGGAGTTCCGTGATAGTTTGTTTGACTCGCCGACCGTGTCACCATGGCCGCCGGTCGGCAAACGCCTGGGATAATGTGCCGTGGTCGATGTACTCGAGCTCGCCTCCCACCGGCACACCGCGGGCCAGGCGTGTGATGCTCACTGAATGACCTTCAAGGAGCTGTCGCAGGTAATCAGCGGTCGCCTCCCCCTCCGTGGTCAGGTTGGTGGCGATGATCAGCTCGTCGATCTGCTCATTGTCCATCAGGCTCTTCAACCGCTCGAATCCGAGCTCGTCCGGTCCGATGCCGTCCAGCGGGGACAGACGCCCCATCAACACGAAATACATTCCCTGGTAGGCCCCCGTCTGCTCCACGGCCTCCAGGTCCGCCGGCGTCTCGACGACACACACCGTCCTCGAATCCCGCCTGGCGGAGGCACAGATGTCGCAAAGCTCCGTCTCGCTGAAGTTGTTGCATCGCCGGCATCGAATCACCGTCTTCAAGGCGCGCTGCAGGGCCTCGGCTATGACCCGGGCACCGTCCTGGTCGCGCTCGAGCAGGTGGAACGCCATCCGCTGCGCCGTTTTCGGTCCCACGCCCGGCAAACGGCGAAGGGCTTCCCGCAGCTGGTCGATCGCCTGGGAATGAGACACTTTTTAGAGCGGCAGATTCAACCCGGGGATGTTGAGACCGGCGGTCAGGCCCGACATCTTCTCCTGGGCGGCCTGCTCCGCCTTTCGCACGGCGTCGTTCATCGCCGCCGCAACCAGATCCTCCAGTACCTCCTTGTCGTCGTTCATGAGGGCGTCGTCGATCTCTACCCGCTTCACGTCATGCCGGCAGCTCATGACGACGGACACCATGCCGCCTCCGGCCTGTCCGGTCACTTCCATGCCCGCCAGCTCCTCCTGGGCCTTGCGCATGTTCTCCTGCATTTCCTGTGCCTGCTTCATCAAGTTGCCTAAGCCACCCTTCATATCAACCTCTTGCACGTTTACGCCACGATTCATCGCCTTGGACGGACGGAGTCTTCCACCAAGGTCGCGTCGAACTGCTCGATCAGATCCTTGACGTCGGGATCGTTTCTGATGGCCCGCTCGGCCTCTGACTGCCTGTCGGATTTCTCGCGTTCCACGGATTGTACCGGTGTTTCGTTACTGGGTTCCGACAATCGTATTTTGACCTCGGCCGTCTCTCCCGTTCGCTCGGAGATGGCTCTGGACACCTGGTCGGTCCTCTCGGCATTGACCAGGTGCTCATGCTGAGGGTTCAACTCGAATGACCAGATGCCGTTCTCTCGGGTCCGAAGGGCCAGGTTCATGGCCAGCTCCTGGGCCCAGCCCTTGAGGGGAAGCTCCCTGGCAAGCCGTCGCCAGTCGAGCGCTGATTCCGGCGCTTCCCGGGGTTTCCCGGCCGGCGCCGCGTCCACGGTGCTCTTGCGACCGGAGCCTGCGGCAGCCGAGCGCCTGGCCCCCCCGTCCACCGGTCGCCGCGCCGAGTCTCCGGGTTGAAAGGCCAGAAGTCGCAGCATCACCATCTCGAACCCGGTCCGCGGATCAGGAGCGAGGGGCAGATCCCGCTTGCCGATCAACACGATCTGATAGTAGAGCTGCAGCTCCTCCTCCCCGAACATACCAGCCGCGTCCGGGTGCCAGGGGCTCGGATCCTGCCTCGCCTGGAGGAGCTCCGGGCTGCGCTTGTACAGGGAAAGACAAAAGAGCTCCGTCAACAGGTCGTCAAGCAGGGGCGCGTAGGCGTTGGAACGCTGCGCCACGGCGTCGATCACGCGGAATACCGCCCCGACGTCGGCCTTCGCCAACGCTTCGAGCAGCTCGCGCGCGTAGTCGGTATCCATCAGCCCCAGCATCTGGCGCACGGTCTCCGCGCTCACCCGGCCGTCGCCCTGGGCGATGGCCTGGTCCAGCAGGCTCAGGCCGTCGCGCATGCTTCCATCAGCCGAGCGAGCCAGCAGGTGCAGCGCGTCGTCCTCGAAGGCTACGCCCTCCGACTCGACGATCTTCTTCAACTGGGCTTCGATCTCCTCGACGCGCAACAGCTTCAAATTGAACTGCAGACAGCGCGACAGGATGGTGACCGGAAGCTTCTGGGGATCCGTGGTCGCAAACAGGAACTTCACGTGCGGCGGCGGCTCTTCGAGGGTCTTCAGCAAGGCGTTGAAGCTGTGATTCGACAGCATGTGCACCTCGTCCACGAGGTACACCTTGAAGCGGCCGGACGTCGGGGCGTACTGAACATTGTCCAGGAGCTCACGCGTGTCCGCCACCTGGGTGCGCGAAGCGGCATCTACCTCTATCAAATCCACGAACCGTCCTTCGTCGATGGCCCGGCAGGCGTCGCATTCGTTGCAGGGTTTCGAGCTCACGCCCTTCTCGCAATTCAGGCACTTGGCGAGAATCCGGGCCAGGGTGGTCTTACCGATGCCGCGCGTACCCGTGAACAGGAACCCATGGTGAACGCGGTCGCTGTCCAGCGCGTGCGTCAACGCCGCCACGATGTGCTCCTGGCCCACCAGCTCCTCGAACGAGCGTGGACGCCATTTGCGTGCTAATGCCTGATAAGTCATGGTGTTTCGAATTAAGGTGGCGGATCAGGCCGGCCCGGCCCCGGGCACCCGAATCGGCTGCTGCGGCTGCTTCCTTCCGGACCTGACCGGGTTCACAACCTATCGTCGGCCGGGAAGGCCGGCCCTCACCGCCATTGAACCTGTGAATCGGGTATTTTAGTGGTTTTCGGGGGCTGAGGCACTTCGCGATTGGCGGAGAGGGAGGGATTATTCCGCACATCCGTGTGCTCCACCCCTTCGGGGCCGGTGCGCAAAGCGCACCGTTCCGCAGCGCTCCCGGCGCTGCTGGTCGAACCCTGGAGGACTCGTCCACACGCCCTGTCGGCCAGATCAAAAAGCGGCCACGCCGGACCGCTTTTTGATCTGGCGGAGAGGGAGGGATTCGAACCCTCGATACGGGTTAACGTATACACGCTTTCCAGGCGTGCGCCTTCAACCGCTCGGCCACCTCTCCGGAGCTGCCGGAATCTAAACCACGCGGACATGCCTTGCAAATTCGCCGGCCCGAACACTACCCGGCTCACGATGCGGGCGGGCCTTCAGCCCGGCTTGTCCTCTGGCGGAGAGGGAGGGATTGCTCGGCTCATCCCTGAGCCTCGCCCTTCGGGCCGGCGCACACTGCGCGCCGTTCGGCAACGCTCCCGGCGTTGCTCGTCGAACCCTCGATACGGGTTAGCGTATATACGCTTTCCTTCCCGTGCGCCTTCAACCGCTCGGCCACCTCTTTCGGAGCTGCCGGAATCTAAACCACCAGGACACGCCTTGCAAATCCACATCTTCACGCCGCCCCACCCTGTCCTTTCAACAGGGTGTCGCAAAAGACACCCTCTCCCCCGCACGCGGGGGGCTGGGGTGAGGGGGCGGCGTGGTTTGGCGTTGCATTCGGGTCCTTCCCGGTTTCCGGCGGGCAGGGGTACCAACCGGCCCGTGCCGAACGTACATTCCATCGCTCTCAACATGGCCCGCCAGCGCGAGAGGGGACCTGAATAAACCGCGCCGTGTCCGGCGACCACGCGCAGGCTACCTCCCTGCTCTCACTGCTCGCGGAGCGCCACCGTCACCGGCACCACGGCGGCCCGGACCGCCGGGAACAGGCCGCCCACGAAACCGATGGCCAACGCCCACTCCAGACCTCGCAGCAGCAGGCCGGGCTTCACCTGGAACTGGAAGACAACCTGGCTGAAGTTCGAGCCCAGGGTGGAAACCGTGTAGCCATTGAACACGGCCCAGGCGACACCCGCACCCAGGGCACCCCCGAGCAGCGCCAACAGCATGGACTCGAGCAGAACAGCCACGACCACCGGCACCCCCGTGAATCCCAGCGCCCTCAGCGTCGCGATCTCCCTCGCGCGCGACGCCACGGCCGCGTACATGGTGTTCAAGGCGCCGAAGACGGCACCGATGGCCATGATGATCGCGACCCCCGTCCCCAGCACACGGATGGTGCGGGTCAGCCGTTCCGATTGCTTGTTGTAGTAGTCGCGAGTGGTGTCGACGTCGACCTTCAGCCGCGGGTCGGCCGCGACCGCGGCCTTCAAACGATCGAAGGCCAGTGGGCCCGCCAGTCGTACCGTGACCGACTGGAAGGCGTTGCGGCGATAGGCGGCCGCCACGGACTCGTTGTCCCCCCACAGCTCCGAATCGTGCGCGTCTCCCGACTTGAACACGCCGACCACCCGCCACTGCTGGTTGTTCAGCCGCACCGTGCCTCCGAGGGCGAGGCCCCGGAACTGCGCCAGCGCGCCGCTTCCCACCACCAGCTCCCGCAGCCCCGGCCGGAAGCGCCGCCCGGCGACGATCCGCACGTTGGGCCTCAACGACCAGACCTCGGCGCCCACACCCCGGACCTCGACGTTCGAATCGGAGCCGGTGGAGCGCTTGGGCAGGTTGGCGACCACCACCACCTCGCTGGAGGCGATGGGGACGTCGTTGTGGTCGCGGAGAATTCCAGGCTCCTGCCGGATCAAGGTGACCGTGCTCCGATCCAGACCCGAGGACAGCTCCGCGTTGGCGCCGGCACGCAGTACGATGGCCGTGTCGTCGCTGCCCGCCTGCTGCAGAGTCGCCTGGAATCCTTCTGCCATGGCCAGCAGGGCAATCAGCACCCCGACGACCCCCCCGATACCCACCACGATGACCGACGTGGCGCCGAGCCGTTGCGGCACGGTGGACAAGCCGGTTCGTGCAATGGCGAGGGCCTGACGGCCCGTGCGCGACCCGACCAACCAGGCGGTGAAGACACCCGCAAGCGCGAGCACCAACAGGGGCGCGGTCAGCCAGACGGTCACCCCGAGCGCCGTGCAGGCGATCAGAACGAGGCTGCGCAGCAGCGACCGTCCGCTCCTCATGCCGCCGGCCTCAGCGCCCCGCCAGCGCATCGACGATGCGCAGGCGCATGGCATGAACGGCCGGCGGCAGACCGACCAGAAGACCGATGACCAGCATCAAGACCAGCCCGAGAGCCCAGGTCGAGAGAGTCAGCGGCAGGGTGAACTGTCCTTGGGTGGCCGCCGCCATGACCGGCAGCAGGAGCCGCGCCAGACCGAGACCCGCCAGCCCGCCGAGAGTCAACAGCAGCATGGACTCGCCGAGCACCAGCAGCAGCACGGTACGGTTGCTGAAACCGATCGTCTTCAGGACCGCGAGCTCCGGAATACGATCGCGTATGGATTGGGCCATGGTATTACCGGTGAGCAGCACCAGAGTGAAGAACACCGCGCCCATGATGGCCGATACGATCAGGCCGATGTCCCCGATCTGCTTGGCGAAGGAGAGCTGAAACTGGTGCTCGCTCTCCGTCTTGGTCTCGTCCGCCGAGTTGGCGAACAAGTGATCGATGTCGCGCGCGACCCGGTCCGCTCGGCTGGCATCGGAGACCTCCACCACGTACCAGCCGACGGTGCCCTGGCCGAACTGGCGGGCCTCGTCGAAGTAGTCGTAGTGGAACAGCATCTGCTGCTCGATGCCCCGCAGCGCCGGGTCGGAAGCGTGAAAGATCCCGACGAGATCGAATGTCCAGATGTTGCTCCCATCCTTCTTGGGGAAGATCGTGGCCTGAAGAGGGATGCGGTCGCCCAGGTGCCAGCCGAAACGCTCCGCCAGCGTCTCTCCGGCGATGGCCCCCGTCCGGGTATTCAGGAAAGCCCGGCGCTGCCGCGGCGGCAGCACGATCTCCGGGTGCACGTCCAGGTATGGCGCCGGGCTCACCGCCATATTGGCGAAGAAATTCTTCGGATCCTGGTATATGCCTCCGAACCAGTTCGCGTACGCCACCTCGCGGACCCCGGGCACGCGCCGGATACGCGTCAAGTCCGAATACGGCAGGGGCTGGATGATGGAGAAGCGCGAAGCGACGATGAGCCGGTCGATGCCGGCGACGCTGCCGGGCGCGTTGAAGGCGACGCGCACCGCATCCAGCATACCGAACAGCGCGAAGGCCGCCATCACCGACAGCAGGGTCAGCACCGTGCGAGCCTTCTTGCGGAACAGCGCGGACCACAGCAGGTGCAGGTACTTCACGCCAGTGCCTGCTGCTCGACCAGCGTCCCCTTGTCCAGGTGCAGGGTACGGCGGGCGTACTCCGCGGCCTTCGGATCATGCGTGACCATGACCATGGTCTTGCCGAATTGACGATTGAGCCGCTGCAGCAGGCCCAGAACCTCCTCCGCGGAGTGCCGGTCGAGGTCACCGGTGGGCTCGTCGCAGACCAGCAGCGTCGGGTCCGACACGATCGCCCGGGCGATCGCGACCCGCTGCTGCTGCCCCCCGGACAGCTCGCCCGGCTTGTGGCTCGCCCGGTCCTCCAGCCCCACCAGCTTCAGGGCGATCGCGGCGTTGCGGCGCCGTTGGGAAGCCGACAGCCGGGTCAGCAGCAAAGGCAGCTCCACGTTGCGCAGCGCGGACAACATCGGCAGCAGGTTGTAGAACTGAAACACGAAACCCACGTGTGCCGCCCGCCAGCGAGCCTGGTCGCCCGAGGAGAGCCGGTCGATGCGTCGGCCGCCGACGGTGATGGCGCCCTCAGAGGGCGTGTCCAGCCCCGCGACGAGGTTGAGCAGCGTGGTCTTGCCGGACCCCGACGGTCCCATCAAGGCCAGAAAGTCTCCCTCCGGTATGTCCAGGTCAACCTTGTGCAGGACCTCCACCCTCTGCCGTCCGCGCTCGTAGATCTTGCTGACACCGCGTACCTGAACCAGCTCAGTCATCTCCGCTTCCCGCTGAAACGGCTTTCGCTTTCACCCGCGTGCCGTCCGCCAGGCGCGGGGGCGGGTCGCGGACGACCCGGGCACCGGCGCTCAGGCCTTTGTCGACGACCCGAAGGTCGCCGTAGCTGTCCCCTACCGTCACGATGCGCAGTCGAGCCCGCTCGCCCTCGACGACGAATGCCACTCTGTTGCCGTTGCGCTCCACGAGGGCGGATGACGGCACCAGCACCGCGCCTGCCGGGCGCCCGTCGGCGTTCGCCTTGTCCTCGAGGAACGACACCCGCACCCCCATGTCCGGGACGATCCGCGTGTCATGCGCCTCGATGGCGATGCGCACCTTCACGGTCGCCTTGCTGCGGTCGGCCGTCGGGATGATTGCGATGACCTTGGCGGGTATCTTCCAGTCCGGGTAGGCATCCAGGACCGCCGTCGCCGGTTGTTGCGGTTGAACCCGGTTGATATACGCCTCGTTGACGTCGACCTCGATCTCCAGAGAGCCCATGTCGACGATGGTGCAGATCCCGGTTCGCGTAAAACCTCCACCTCCGGAGATCGGCGAGACGATCTCGCCCGGCTGGGCCGCCTTGTCCACCACTACGCCCGTAAATGGCGCGCGGATGACGGTGTCGTCTTCGTTTACCTTGGCGATGTTGAGCTGGGCCTCCGCCACTGAGACCTGGCTGCGCTGGGCGTCGAGCTGGGCGGAGAGGGACTCGACCTTGGTCTTCGCGTCCTCCAGAGCCTGCTCGGCCGCGAGCCCGCGGCTGCTGAGTGCCTGCTGGCGCTTGAGATCGCGCCGGGCCTGCGCGAGCTGCGCCTGGAGCGAACCGAGCTGGCTCCGGGCTGCCGCGACCTGGGCTTGTGCGAGAGCGAGCTGGGCCTGTTGATCGGTGTCGTCGAGGCGAGCCAGCACCTGGCCTTCCTGGACATGGTCTCCTTCCTCGATGGAAAGCGAGGCCAGTTTGCCGGTGATCTTCGACGACACGGTGGCTTGCCGGCGCGCCGTGACATATCCGGCCGCCTCCAGCACCGCCGAGTCGGCGCCTGAGGCCGGCTGCGCGACGATGGTCTCCACCTCCGTCGCGCGGGCTTTGAGCATCAAGACCGAGGCGCCGGCGCCGCCCAGCGCCAGCAGCACGGCGACCAGGATCCACGTCCAGCGACGCCGCCGTGGCCCACCGGCGCGCTGTTCCGGGTCTATGCGAAGCTGTGCAAGAGGGTCGGTATCGTTCATTCGGGGGGCTCGGTTCCGGCAAGCCGATCGATCGGGATGCTTCTCGAAGTGGCGGAGAGGGTGGGATTCGAACCCACGGTACCCCAAAGGGTACAACAGATTTCGAGTCTGCCCCGTTCGGCCACTCCGGCACCTCTCCGGCAGGCGCGAAAGACTAAACCAGCCTCAATATTGTTGCAAATGTATATGACCAGCCTGACAGCCGAAATATCACGCCGCCCAACGCTCCGTGCTGGCCAGGCGTTCGATACCGGTTAGAATGCGAACCATGGCCGGCCCGCAGCTCAAGTTTCGGCACTGGCTGCCCGTGCTGCTAATCGCGGGGGGACTGGCAACCCTGCCCCTGTTCATGGTGCTCGACCGCCATCCAGTCGCCGATATTGCCCACGTCAAGCGCACGGGCAAGCTTCGGGTGCTCACGATCGAGGGACCGACCACCTATTACCGGACGCCCGATGGCCCGTCGGGCTTCGAGTACGACCTTCTCAACGCCTTCGCGAAGAAGCTCGGCGTGCGCCTCGAGCTGGATGTTGCGGACAGCCTCGCCTCCATCTTCCCCCGGTTGCTGCGGGGGGACGCCAACTTCGCCGCCGCGGCTTTGAACGTCACCCCGGCTCGTGAGCAGATAGTGCGCTTCTCGATGCCGTACGAAACCATCAACACACGGGTAATCTACAGGCTTGGAGATCCCCGGCCTCAAGGGCTTCAGGACCTGGTCGGCCGGCGGGTCGTGGTACCGGCGGGCAGTGTCTACGCCCAGTTCCTGAGAGCCAGTCGGGCAGCGCATCCCGGACTTCGCTGGTCCGAGACCAGCAGCGAGACGCCGGAGGATCTTCTCGACGACGTCTGGGAACGGAACATCGACGTCACCTTCTCTCCTTCCAACCTGTTCACCATCGTCCGCCAGTACCAGCCCGACCTTCGAATCGGTTTCAGCCTGCCATCGAAGAGCCAGTTGGCCTGGGCGTTCCGGCCGGACGGCGATGACACGCTGGTTCGTGCCGCCAACGACTTCCTGGAAGAGATGCGCCGCAGCGGCGAGCTGGCCCGCCTGATCGATAGATATTACGGCCCGGCCAGCAAGTTCGATTACGTGAACGTCAAGACCTTCCGGCAGCGGATCGGGGCCGTCCTCCCCCGCTACGAGCAGCTCTTCAAACGTGCGGCGGCGGAGAACGATCTCGACTGGCGCCTGCTCGCCGCCCAGTCGTACCAGGAGTCCTACTGGGAGCCCGGAGCGGTGTCGCCGACCGGGGTACGCGGATTGATGCAGCTCACCGAGGCCACGGCCAGCCTCATAGAAGTAAAGGACCGCTCCGACCCCCGACAGAGTGTCCTTGGCGGCGCCCGCTACCTCCACAGCATTGTTCAGCGTATCGATGGCTCCGCTCCCGAGCCCGATCGCACCTGGCTCGCCCTGGCGGCCTACAACGTGGGCCTGGGGCACCTTCTGGACGCGCAGCGTCTGGCACGCGAGCAGCACAAGAACCCGGACCAGTGGGCGGACGTCAAGACGACGCTGCCGCTCCTGACGGACCCCGAATGGTACAAGAAGACGAAGCACGGCTTTGCACGGGGTAACGAGGCGGTCGCCTACGTCACCAGGATCCGCACCTTCTTTGACATACTCGCCAGGCTCGAGCCCGACCCGTTGAAGGCGAATGACATGAAGATGGACGTGCCCGCTCTGTAGCGCTCTTCGTGCTTACCTGTTCTTCTTTCGTTTCTCCAGGAAGAATTCGCTCAGCAGCTGCCCGCAGGACTCCCGCAGGACTCCGCCCGTCACCAGGCTACGATGGTTGAACAGCCGCGGTTTGAAGAGATCCGTGACGCTGCCCGCCGCACCGGACTTGTCGTCGAAGGCGCCGAATACGAGCCGCTTGATCCGGGCGTTGACGACGGCCCCCGCGCACATCGGGCAGGGCTCCAGGGTGACGTAGAGGGTCGTTCCCGGTAAGCGATAGTTCGACTTGCGGGCGGCGGCTTGCCGGATGGCCAGGATCTCGGCATGGGCCGTCGGATCGTCCAGGGACACCGGCGAATTGAAACCCTCGCCGATCACCTCGCCGTCTTCCACCAGCACCGCGCCGACGGGCACCTCTCCACGCTCCCGGCCGAGCCGCGCCAGAGCCAGGGCGTGCTCCATCCAGTGTTTGTCCGTCTCTACTCCCACTCGATGGTGGCCGGCGGCTTGCTCGATATGTCGTAAGTCACCCTGCTGATTCCGGGCACCTCGTTGATGATGCGGTTGGATACCCGCGCCAGAAGATCGTAGGGAAGCTGGGCCCATCGTGCGGTCATGAAATCCGTGGTCTCCACCGCGCGCAGCGCGATCACGTGCTCATAGGCGCGATTGTCCCCCACGACGCCGACCGACTTGACCGGCAGGAACACCGCGAAGGCCTGGCTGACCTTGTCGTACCAGTCGCTTTGGCGCAGCTCGCTGATGAAGATGTGATCCGCCAGGCGCAGGGTGTCGGCGTAGTCCCGGCGCACCTCGCCGAGTATCCGCACCCCGAGGCCCGGCCCGGGAAACGGGTGGCGCATCACCATGTGCTCCGGCAGCCCCAGGGTGAGGCCGACCCGCCGCACCTCGTCCTTGAACAGCTCCCGGAGCGGCTCGAGCAGCTCGAGCCGCATGTCCTCGGGGAGACCGCCGACGTTGTGATGGGATTTGATCACCTGCGCCGTGCCGGTCTTCGCCGCCGCGGACTCGATGACGTCCGGGTAGATCGTGCCCTGGGCCAGCCATCGCGCGTCGGCAATCTTTCCGGCCTCCCGCTCGAACACCCGGATGAAGACGTTGCCGATGGCCTTGCGCTTCTCCTCCGGGTCCGAGACTCCCTTCAGGTGTTCGAGGAACTCGTCCCCCGCATCCACCCTGATCACCCGGATACCCATGTGCTCGGCGAATGTCGACATGACCTCGCCTGCTTCGTTCAGGCGCAGTAAGCCGTTGTCGACGAATATGCACGTCAGTTGATCGCCGATGGCCTCATGCAGCAGCGCCGCAACCACGCTCGAATCCACGCCGCCCGACAGGCCCAGTATCACCCTCTCGGCGCCGACCGTCCGCCGGATGTCGCTCACAGTCTGGTCCACGATATTCGCGGGGGTCCAGTCGGGTCGGCAGCCGCAGACATGGATCACGAAATTGAAGAGAATCCGGTCGCCGTGCTCGGTGTGCGTCACCTCCGGATGGAATTGCAGCCCGTAAATCCTTCTGGACTCGTCGCAAATGGCCGCGTGGGGCGAGTTGTCGCTGACCGCGACCGTCGTGAACCCCGGTGGAAGCTCCGTGACCGCGTCGCCGTGGCTCATCCAGACCGAAATGGTCGATGCTCCGGGCGTCGACCCGGCCCCGGAGAGGCCTTCGAACAGCGCGCATTTGCCCTCGAGGCGAACGTCCGCGTGACCGTATTCGCGCTTTCCGGCCTGTTCGACCGAGCCGCCGAGGGAATCCGCCAGGCACTGCAAACCGTAGCAGATGCCGAGGACCGGCAGGCCGAGGTCGTAAAGGCCCGCCGCCGGTCTCGGCGCGGGGTCCACGGTAACCGTGGCGGGTCCGCCGGAGAGCACTACACCCTTGGGGCTGAAGGCGTTCACGTCGGCGAGCGACATATCCCAGGGATGGATCTCGCAATACACGTTCATCTCGCGGATCCGGCGGGCGATGAGCTGGGTGTACTGCGAGCCGAAGTCCAGGATCAGGATTCGATCCACGTATCCCGACATCATGCGTACCGGCAGGCCGGGCCGGGAACCCGTCCGGCTGCCCTGCCCGAAGCTGGGAAAGGCCTCCCGGGCCTCGTCATTTGCTGTTGCTGATCTGGTAGTTGGGCGCCTCTTTGACGATCGTCACGTCATGCACGTGACTCTCGCGGATACCGGCGTTGGTGATCCTGACGAATCTCGTTCGCGTACGCAGGTCCTCCAGCGTAGCGCTGCCCGTGTATCCCATGCTCGCTCGTACGCCGCCGATGAGCTGGTGGATGATATTGACGGCGGGGCCCTTATAGGGCACACGGCCCTCGATCCCCTCCGGCACCAGCTTCTGGGGATTGTCGGTGCCTTCCTGAAAGTAGCGGTCACGGGAGCCTGTTTCCATCGCGCCCAGCGACCCCATGCCGCGATAGGACTTGTACGAGCGGCCCTGGTAGATCTCTATCTCCCCGGGCGCTTCCTCGGTGCCCCCGAGCAGGCCGCCCACCATGACGCTGTGCGCGCCCGCGGCGATAGCCTTGGCGATATCACCCGAAAAACGGATGCCTCCGTCCGCGATGACGGGGATGCCTTCCGGCCCCGCTACGCTCACCACATCCATGACGGCGGTGACCTGCGGCACACCGACCCCGGCCACCATGCGCGTCGTGCAGATCGAGCCCGGTCCAATGCCGACCTTCAAGGCGTCCACTCCCACGTCGATGAGGTCGCGCGCGGCTTCCGGCGTGGCGATGTTGCCGGCGACCACCTGCAGCTCGCCGTACTGTCTCTTGATCAAACGCACCCGGTCTATGACGCTGTTCGAGTGCCCGTGGGCCGTATCGACCACGATCGCATCGATCCCTTCCTGCACCAGGATGTCGACACGCTCCTCGGTGTCGGCGCCGACGCCGACGGCAGCGGCCACCAGCAGGCGGCCATCCGCGTCCTTGCAGGCGTTGGGATGCTCGGTGGATTTCTGGATGTCCTTGACGGTGATCAGCCCCTTGAGACCGAAGTCGTCGTCGACCACCAGGATTTTCTCTATCCTGTGGGCGTGCAGCAGCCGCTCGATCTCCTTCCTCGAGGCGCCTTCCTTCACGGTGACGAGCTTTTCGCGCGGCGTCATCACACTGCGAACGGGCTCGTTCATGCGCGTCTCGAAGCGCAGGTCGCGGTTGGTGACGATGCCCGCCAGACCCCCGCCATCCAGGACGGGCACGCCGGAGATATGATGTCTCCTGGTCAGCGCCAGCACCTCGGCGATGCTCGTCGAGGCATCCACCGTGATCGGGTCGATGATCACGCCGGTCTCGTATTTCTTCACCCGACGCACCTCTTCGCCCTGGCGGGCGGGCTTCATATTGCGGTGGATCACTCCGATACCGCCTTCCTGGGCGAGGCAGATGGCGGTGTCCGCCTCCGTAACCGTGTCCATGGCCGCCGAGACCAGGGGTATGTGGAGGGTGAGGGAGCGCGTGAAGCGGGTATCCAGGGATACCTGGTGGGGAAGGACATCCGACGCCGCCGGCACCAGCAGGACGTCATCGAACGTCAAAGCTTCATTTATAGTATGTTCCATTGGCGGATTATACGGAAAATCATTCGACGTGTTAACTTTCGCCCACCGCTCCTCTCGAACGAGGTTCGGTCGGTGCAGGCCCATACGTAGTCGAGTCGTGGCACGTATGGTCGATGCCTGTTGGATCACCTACAGACAACCCGAGATTATTCGCAACGCCGCCCATGCGCGAATTTCCAGCCGCCACCCCCAGCGATCGGCCCCGGCGCGAGGTCTTCTCCGTGTCGGCCCTGAACCGCCGCCTCAAGGACCTGCTCGAGAGCGGGTTTCCCCAAGTGTGGGTGGAAGGCGAGATCTCGAACCTCTCGCGCCCCGGCTCGGGGCACGTCTATTTCTCGCTCAAGGACGACCGGGGCCAGATACGCTGCGCGCTGTTCCGCGGCCGCGGCCAGTACGTCAACGTGGATCTCATCGACGGTGCCCGGGTGCTGGTGCGGGCGAGACTGACCCTGTACGAGCTTCGCGGCGACGTTCAACTGGTCGTGCAGCACGTCGAGGATGCCGGCGAGGGCGCCCTTCGTCGAGCCTTCGAGGCCCTCAAGCGCAGGCTCCGGGACGAGGGGCTGTTCGACGAACGGCACAAGCAGCAGATCCCGGTGCTACCGGCAAGAGTCGGTATCATCACCTCCCCCACCGGTGCCGCCGTACGCGACATCCTCGCGACCTTTCGGCGCCGATTCCCGGCGATCCCCTTGCTGATACACCCGGTTTCGGTGCAGGGCTTCAAGGCTGTCGACGAGATCTGCGAGGCGCTGCGCATCGCGTCGGGGCGGCGCGAATGTGACGTATTGATACTCGCCCGCGGCGGGGGCTCGCTGGAAGACCTCCAGGCTTTCAACGACGAGCGGGTGGCACGGGCGGTCTTCCAGTGCACCGTCCCGGTGGTGTGCGGGGTGGGCCACGAAACGGATTTGACGATCTGCGATTTCGTTGCCGACCGGCGTGCGCCCACTCCCACGGCCGCGGCCGAGCTGGTCAGCCCGAACGCGCAGGAATGGCTCCAGAATGTGTCGCAGATGGGCGCGCGGCTCGCGACTCTCGTGAGCCGCCGGCTCGAGCAGATGTCCCAGCACGTGGACTGGCTGAGCCGTCTCATCACCCACCCGCGGCGCCAGCTACGCGCCCGCGGCGACCGACTGCAGGCCTCTTTCAACGCCCTCACCGGGGCAATGCGCTCGGAGCTGCAAGCGCACAGGCTCCATGCAATGTCGGTGTCCAACCGGTTGATCCACGACAACCCCGGCGCGCGCGCGGCATCGCTTTCCCATCGCGTCGCCCTGCTCGAGGAGCGCGCCCGCCAGCGAATACGCCTCGGCCAGACCACTCGCCGGCAGCGGCTCGAGCACGCCGTGTCTCGACTGAACGGCCTCAGTCCGCTCGCCGTACTGGGACGCGGATACGCCGTCGTCACCGACCCGCGATCCCGTAAGCTGATCAAGAGCGTCGACCAGACGGCGGTCGAAGGCGATGTCGACGTCCGTCTCCTGGACGGCAGCCTCGGATGCGTCGTCAAGAGCAAGAGACCCAATGACTGACCGGGAATCGCGAGCGTGCGGCCGAGCGTCCGTTGCGCGTCGCGGGCGATGGTTTACCGCCGCGGCAGTGCTGCTGCTGTGCTGTGTTCCGTGCGCGGCCCAGGTCACGCTCGACTCGGTGCCCGGAGGGCTGACGGAGATTCCCCTCGGCCCCCTGGATCGTCCCCGCCCAAGCGCGTACTTCGGTGAGAAACGCATCCTGGTGATGCCGTTCGCGAAACAGTGGGTGGGCCTGGTAGGGTTGCCGCTGACGCTGGTGCCGGGCGATTTCGTGATTCAGGCCCACCTCGAAAAGGGTGGGGACGCCATCACGCGCCAGTTCACGGTTTACCCGAGGCGACTCGGCAAGCAGACCGTCGTCGCCGTGCCTGCATCGCCTCTCGACAACCCCGAGATCCCATTCAAGTGGCGGGATGCGCTCGATGCGAAGCTGCCCCTTCAGGCGCCGGTGGCCGTCCCGGCGGAGCCTCTCTTCGGCCGCTATCGGCAGGTTTCCGGGGCCCAGTCCAGCTATGTGAGTTTCGTCTCCTTTCACATCAGATCGGATGTTTCGGTCAAGGCACCCGGCGACGGACGCGTCGCCGCTGTAAAGGTGCACGGTCCCGGCGCCTACGTCTGGATAGACCACGGCATGTCCTTGTACAGCTGCGTCGGACCGGTACTGCGTCCGCCGTTGCACGAAGGGGACGCCGTCAAGGCGGGTCAGAGCATCGGCAGGGTGGTGGTGGAGACCGCGGACAAGCCCAGTACGATCTTCTGGGCGGTATACCTGAACGGCGCCGCGGTGGACCCGTTTCTCGTCTCCAGTATGGAAAAGGCCCGGCTTTCGACTCCCGGGAACGGTACGGGCCCGGGCTGACTCGAGCTGCCGCCGGGCCTGACTGGCTACTGCATAGCCGGAATGGCTTTCGCCTCCCGCTCCAGGTCCGCCTGCACCATCTCCGCGACCAGGCTGTGGAAACCGACCTCCGGGCGCCACCCGAGGGTAGCCTTGGCCTTCGCGCAGTTGCCCAACAGAACGTCGACTTCGGCCGGCCGGAAGAACCGCTCGTCCACGACCACGAACTGCTCGTAATTCAGTCCGACCTGCTCGAAGGCGCTCCTGGCGAATTCTCGAACCGAGTGCGCCTCCTCGGACGCGATCAGATAGTCGTCGGGCTCATCCTGTTGCAGCATCGACCACATGGCCTTCACGTAGTCCCTGGCATGGCCCCAGTCGCGCCTGGCTTCCAGGTTTCCCAGGCGCAGCTCGTTGGCGAGGCCCAGCTTGATCCTGGCGACGTGCCGGGTGATCTTGCGGGTGACGAATTCGAAACCCCGTATCGGAGATTCATGGTTGTAGAGTATGCCGGACGATGCATGTATCCCGTAGGCTTCCCGGTAGTTCCTGGTCAAGTCGAAGCCCGCGACCTTCGAGATGCCGTAGGGTGAACGGGGATGAAACGGGGTGTCCTCCGTCTGGGGAACGTCATGGACCTTGCCGAACATCTCGCTGGATCCGGCGAAGTAGAATCGACAGTCCGGCTGGCACTCCTTGAGCGCGGCCAGAACGTAGTGCGTCCCGTTGATATTCGTGTTCAAGGTGGAGAACTCGTCCTCGAACGAGTAGCTCACGAAGCTCTGGGCCGCGAGATGATAGAGCTCTTCGGGCTCCACCGTTTGCACAGCCTTGAAAATGCTCGGAAAACTTTCCAAAGACGCGGCATGGAGAACGACGTCGTCCAACAGATGCCGGATTCTCCACATGCGGTGATCGGGATCCTCCAGCGCGACGCGCCGCACCAGGCCGTGGACTTCGTAATTCTTGCCGAGGAGAAATTCCGCCAGGTACGCGCCGTCCTGGCCCGTAATGCCGGTTATCAAGGCGCGCTTAGCCAACTCAGGATGCCTCTTGTGTGCTGCGTACTGCGTCGAGTGGTTACAGCAGTCCGTGCTCCCGGTACCAGTCGGCCGTCGCCGCTGCGCCGGTCCGGAAATCAACTTCCGCCGAATAGCCTAGTATCCGCCCCGCTTTATCGCTGGACAAGGTGAAGCTCTTCTTGAAGAAATCCAGGCGGCGCCGGTGCAGTGGCGGTTGGATGCCGAGGGGTCGCAACACGCCCTCCAGAACGCAGGCTGCGATCGTGAACGGAAACAGCGGCACCCGCCAGGCGGGTACGCTCTTGCCGAGGGCCGCCGCGATCGTGTCGGCCATCTCGCGGGTGGTCAACGGGCGCTCCCCGGCCAGAAGGAAGACCTCGCCCGGGGCGCCTTCAGCCTCGGAAGCCCTGACCATGCCTTTGATGAGGTCGTCGATATACACCAGATGGTGAAGGTTCCGGCCGCTGCCGATCACGAAGAACATTCCCTTGTCGATGGCGCGAAACAGCTTCAGCAGCCTGCGATCCCCGGGTCCGTACGTCTCCGAGATCCTGATGGCGACCACGGGCAGCCTGTCGCCGTAGGACAGTACGAGCCGCTCGCCCTCCAGCTTGGTGACGCCGTAGATGTTGTCGGGGGCGGGGCTCGTGGTCTCGTCGATCACGCCCTCTTTCGAGCCGTACACGCCGATCGTGCTCCCGTGGACGAACCGCCGCACGCCGCTTTCAACGCAGACGTCGAGCAAGCGCCGGGTCCCTTCGACGTTCACGTCCCGGAAGTGTTGATCCGGAACGTTCGCTTCGTGCTGGGCGGCCGCCAGATGGTAAACGACATCCCGGCCCTTGACCCGGTCGGCGAGCCGGTCCCGGTCCGCCATCGACACCAGATCCACTTCGATGCCTTCCCGGACGAGGAGGTTCCTGTTGTCCTCCTCGGCGGCCGTGTTGGCCTGCCCCAGAACGAGCACATCCTGTCCCGCATTCCGGCAATGAAGCGCGAGCCGCGAGCCGATGAAGCCCGTACCGCCTGTGATCAGTGCCCGTGTCATGCGGAGGCCGCCTGCTCCATTGCCGCAACGGAGCCGAGATGCCGGAACAGGCTTTCGACCTCTTCGACTTCCCGGCGTATGCGCTCGCCGCTCCACCCCAGCTCGCGCCCGAGGACCTGCGCACTGCGCTCTATCGCCGCGCGGCCGGGATGGCCTCCCGTGCCCAGGTCCGTGCGCCGGAAGACGACGTCCGAAAGCTTGACGGCCATCTCTTCACGAGCTGCGTAAATTACCTCTTCCTCCACGACATGACTGCCCGCCAGGAGGCGTGCCGCCGACCCGGCAGGGTTCCCTGCGGCCAGCACCCGCTCGGAGGCTATCCCATGATTTCGCGCCAGTGCGTCGCGCGTTGGAAGCGGCAGGGCCGGCCAGCGGGCCTGGATATCCGCCAGGAGATCCTCGAAACGCCCAAACCCGCTTCCGTACACATCGGTGATGTGGGTCTTCGACGCCACCCGGCCCGTGCCCAGCTTTGCCACCACCATGTCGACGGCCCTCTTCGCGTCGCTGCGGGCCATGGTATACCGGATCCCGATCAGCGAAACCAGATTGTCGATGCCATGGGTGGTCTGGTGGTCCACGAGCCGTGAACGCTTGCCGTAGCTCAGATTTCTGGCGTCCGCCTGCCTGTCTCCGAACAGCACCAGGCCGGCGTTCCACTGCGTGACGTCTTCGAGTGAGAGATCCAGAGGCGGGTAAGCCCCGTTGATCTCGTCAATGAAACGAGCGAGGTCCTCCCGGGACACCGTGACCGCGTCCGGGTCGCCCCGGTAAACAACGTGCCAGACGCCGATGATGCTGTACTCGCGCCAAGGCACGATGAACAGGTGGCGTGCCTGGCGGCTCAACAGCGCATCGGGATCCCGGTTTCGCGCCTGGACCGCCAGGGTATACGGGGAATCGAGGCGACGGCGCACGATGAAATAAGCGTCGCGCGAAAACGTGCTCGCCGGCGTCAGCGGCGTTGGGAGGCTTCTCGACAGAAGCCGCTCGGCCCACGGTCCCGCCGCGTTGATGAATGCGCGCCCGCGGATCACGAGCTCCGCACCACTCAGCTTGTCCCGCGCCTTCACCGCCTTGACGGAGCCGCCGGCACGCTCGAGGCCGGCGGCCTCCACGTAGTTCGCCGCATCCAGCCCGGCCGCGCACGCCGCCCGCAGGAACGCCATGGCGAGCCGCGGCGGGCTGTACATCTGGGCATCGTGGAACAACACCCCGCCGGTCAGACCCGGATCGTCGAAACCGTCGAAATGCTCCAGGAGCTCGGACCGGGAGAGTTTGCGGGCGGCGGGGATCCTCCGCGAGGGATCATGAATGCCGCGGTTGCGATCCAGTGTCAATGCGTCGTAGGCCAGCGTGGCGGCGCGGAGAATCTCCTTGCCGTTCCTGCCGTGCCCGAACGTCGGGACCACGATGGGCAGCGGCGTGACCAAGTGGGGCGCAATCCGCAGCAGGATGCTGCGTTCGCGGGCGGACTCGCGCAGCCTGACGAGATCTCCGTGCTGCAGGTAGCGTATGCCGCCGTGCACCATCTTGTAGCAATTGGCGGACGCGGCGCCGGCGAAATCGCCGCGCTCGATCAGCGCCACCTTGAACCCCCGCAACACGGCGTCCCATGCCGCGCAGATTCCGAAAATGCCGCCGCCGATCACTACCACGTCGTAGCTGGTCGACGACAATGCGTCGAGGTCCCTCTTCATGGGCTCATAGACGCCGGCCATGTGACTCAAATGGATTCGGGGAGGCTGTTAAAGGCGCGGTATCATAACGGCAAACGGATCGAAACGCACGCGAACCCGGGCCAAAGAGGGAGACGCACCCGCGTGCACGGCATCATCGACCGGCATCGAGACCGCCGTTCAATGGCGGATCCGCGAATGGGGCCTCAGTGCGGTTGTCTCCCCTCGAAGATGAGCACCCGGTCGCCGTCCTTGTTCCAGAAGGTCTTCACCGGGTCCCGATGCAGCTTGTACGCGACGTACTGCGCCCGCTCCGGGTCGTTGTGGGAAACATTCAGCGCCAGATAGTCATAGTGGCGCCACCGGCCGCTCCAGATCTCGTGCATCGCCTCGTCCCACGAGTACGCGGCGCCGCTGCGAAATGCCGACTCGGCACCCGCGTAATAGATCACCCGGCGCTCGTTGCTGTAGAGATTCGATCCCGTGCTCATGTGCGCCCGCAGCCAGAGCCCGGCTTCCCTCAGATAGTACTTGTTGGTGTCTATGGAAAGTCCCTTGATACCCGCTGCAAGGACGAGCAACGCCAGGGCCGGAGCCAGCCATCGAACGTGCCTCCGAGCACCCGCCGAGGAGAAGGAGCTCCACAGTCTCTCCAGGGTGAATGGGACACATGCCAGCAAGGTGAGCCCGAGGGCGAACGGATACCGATCCGTCAGGAAGAAGTTGATGAATGCGAATCCGCACAGGTATCCAAGGTTGATCGCGACCACGGCCCACCAGTAGCCGTCGACCCGGCGGCACGGGAAGAGCCGGCCCCCGGCAAGGCCATAGCCCACGAGAATGGAATACGTCACCGAGGTCGCCCTCACAATCTTGACGACCACCATCCACCCCAGGGTGATCAGAAACGTCGGCCAGGCGACCAGGAAGGAAATGTGCCCGGGGAATTCCCGGCCGAGCGCCTCCAGCCTCGAGGTCACGTCCCGACCCACGCCAACCCAACCCGCATACAGCCGCTCCGTCAAAGTCGACGCTGCGCTGCTCGAGTCGGGCACGTGCTGCCAGAACACGGCCGAGCCTATCATGAGCGCGCCCACTGTTGCCGCGGCGGCCACCACCACCCATCGGACGGCCCCGCGCGTTCGGGCCGCGACCAGCGAAAATGGCAACAGCACCAGAAACGCGAGTCCCTCGACGCGAAACAAGGCGGCCAGCGTCGTCGCCGCGGCCCATAGCACCAGGGATGATGTGGCTCCCGAGCGCACGTGGGAAAAGAAATACGCGAGTCCCCACAGGTAAAACGCCCAGAACCCGATGTCACGAATGACGAAAGATCGGTATTCGTTGAGACTGGGGTGCAAAAGGAGGACGATGGCGCCGAGAACGAGCACGCGCCCTTCACCGCCAAGCGCCTGGAGAAGCGCCAGGAAGCCCCAGACCAGAAGCACGTACAGCGCGGCATTCACGCCGTAGGCGGCCTGAGCCGCCGTCAGGCCCGTGACCTTGGCGGTTGCGGCCGTCACCATGGAATAGAAAGGCCATTTGTAGACCTCGAATCCCTGGTGCCACTCGCCGCCCAGGAAATACCCGGCGGCGCGGACGTACTGCGTGCCGTCGTTGTTGATGATGGGGTCGGCGTGCCATGCCCAGAGGGACAGCAGTATGCTGGCAAGAGCGGCGGCCGCGCACAGCCAGGGCCGCTGCACCAGGACTCGGTGGGGGTCCCGGGACACCCTGGCCGCGGGCGTGCTCAGAGAAACAGGAACAACCGCCACAGCGCAACCGCCGCGTAAGCATAGTAGGCGAACCTGATGCCCCTCGGTGCCCTCAGGACGACGCCGAGCAGCACCATGTTGGCCAGGACCAGCACGCCCATCGGTTGGTGATACACGATATCGGGAGGATGACGTCCGTAGTGCGCGAGTATCACGGCGACCATGGTCGCCACCGACATCCAGAGCAGGAAGCCGGTTCTATCGGGAGCCGTGTGTTCCACACCCGCGGGCTCCACGGTGTCCTGGGCGCTCCGACGGCGCAGGGCATAGACCCAGGCCACCACGGCAAACAGGGCGCCGGGATAAAGCACGTACGCCAGGAAGTTGAACTCCTCCTTGTCCCACTCCCTCAGAAGCCCGCGCAAGCCACGCTTGTGCAACGCAGCCTGAAACGTCGGGAGCTGCCCGAGTCGAAACGAGGTTTCGAGGTTGCTCAAGCGCCTAGAGTACTGTTGCTGAACAGTGGTGTGCTCGATGAACAGCCGGGCCGACGCCGCGAGTCCTCTCGGCGACGAGTACCCGTCGAGAAAATGGGTCTTGATCTCCGTGTACTCCTCGTTGAAGTAGAGATGCTTCACGACGGCCCAGGGCGCGATCGCGGCCGCGAACACGAGGACCAGCACCATGGGCCCGGCCAGTGCTCGAATCGACAGGAATCCCCGTTCCCGGAATCCCCGCCAGAGCGCCCACAGGTAGAAGAACGGGATCCCGAGGACGGCGCCCGCGTGAAGGTTGGCGCCAAGCCCGAACAACAGCCCGGATCTCGCCCACCCTCCCGCCGATACCCGTCTGCGGAGAAGGTAGTACAGGCCGCTCAGAAACAATGCGCCGGCGCTCATCTTGAACCAGGTGATCAGGTAGTTGCCGATCATGAACGCATTCGCGCTCACCAGCATCAGCAGGAGGAAAGTGTTCGAGACACCCAGGAATCGACGGGCGATGGCGGCTGCCGGGAACACGATCATCAGGTTCATCGCCACTCCCAGCATTGTGTAGACGAAATAGGAACCCGCCAGAGTGCTCGACAGTGGAGCCACTATGGATCGTATCGCACCGTAGACGATCCCGGGGAGCATTTCCCTGTCCGCGACGCCGTAGATGAGCTGACCACCGCCGTAGTATTTCTCAAAGGGGGTATTGTCGGCGATGGCCAAGCCGTTGACGTATTGCAGCATTCCGTCGTGGGCGAAGAAGGCACCGAAAGTCTTCGGCCCCGCGACATGCCTGAAATACATGTTTTGAAGGGGCAGGTTCGCGTCATGGACCAGAATCACACACAGTGCCAGCAGCAGCACCATGTAGGCGGCGACCTCCTGCCAGGAGCCGCGCACCAGCCCTGCCACGTCTCCCCAGGCGCGCCTCCTCGAGATTTCCATTAGAAGGATCGACAGGAGTCCAGCGGCGAAAACCAGCGTATACAGGTGGGCCCGGGACGGTGACTGGCCCAGCGCCAGCACACCGGTCAGGCACAGATAAACGACGATGTAGAACACAAGGGAGCCGGCGAAGACCCACACCTGGAGCCCCGATTCCGAGAGCGCGCGCCGGCGCAGGAGCACATAGAGCAGAGCGCCGGGAAGAAGCAACAGAACCGCGACGCCCAGGGTGATCGCATAGGGCCACGCCCGGTAGTCCCACGGACCCAGCGGCCGCACTTTGATCGATTCGAGCACGGCATCGCCACGTTCGTTGCGGCTCCGGAAGGTCAGCCGAATCCGGCCATAGTTGCCGTCGGGTATTCGTGCGTAGTACACGGTGCCGGCGCGGTTAGGCACATCGACATTGATCCGCGCCCGTCCCAGGAACCGTTGGCCCCGCGGGGCGAAATCGACGAGGAAGTAACGGAAGTTGTCCAGACGCCGGAAACGGAATTCGAGCTTCTCGCCGCTCACACGGCGAGGGAAAGGTATGACGAAACCGGCGTCCATATCCTGCGCCTGGATCCGGGCGCCTCCGTCGGGCAGGGGCGTATAGGCGTATACCCCATAGAAACCCGATGCCTTGGCCAGCGGCAGGCCATGGCTCGACGACTGGTCGGCGGCCATCGCGGGCGCGGCAGCAATGCCCGGCAGCAACCGTACCGCAGCGACCAGCACACAGAGCAGTACGATGACCGGACCACGACATCGAAGAGCGTGTACGCAAGTCTTCATGAATTACCCCAAGACAAGGGATCGGTCCGGCAGAGAAAGAAGGTACGAACAAGGGAAGCGTTCGTCGGCGCCTCGACGCCGGCTTGCGAGCCCGGCGAGCGAACAATTACCACATCAAGCAGGCCCGCGCAAATTGCCAGGGAGCGGCGCCTGGGCGAGAGCACCAACAATGAGCGGCCTCAACTTCCGATACGGCCGTGCTCTGACCTCAACTTCGAGAGATCTGATGGACCGGTATATAGAGACTCGGCGTCCAATCATCCTCGTCGTCGAAGGTCAGTCGCACCCGTTCCGCCTGAGGAGCCCCCCGCCGCCAGATGTAGATTTCTCTCCTGCCCCACATGGCACCGCCGATCAGTACCTTGCCGTCGAACACGACCCAGTGACCGTCGGCAGAAACCCTGGCGTCGTACGCATAGTATCGAAACAAGCTGTCGAGGCCCACGAGGAACTTGGAAGGGCCGATGGCGCCGCTTTCGAAATCGAAGGGCGCCGCGACAATCGGCCTGTCCGCTGTGCGGGCAGTGCTGAATATCTCCCTGCCATCGAAGGACCAGGAAGGCGCACAGTCTCCGCGCTTCATCTGTTCGTTGGCGAGGATCCGGCCTCTTCGAAGATCCACGACGAAGCTCGCGTGGCCGGGCCGCTCGCGGAACATCAGCAGGTATCGCCCCCGGGGATGCAGCTCGGCCGCCTGCGAGACGGGTTGACCGTTTCCCGGGGCTCTCCGTGCATCGAAAATCACCCGCGTCCCACCGTCGCCGAGATCGTGGAGCACGACCTGGTAGCCCCCTCCCACGATGGCGGTGACACCTTTTCCATCGCCTGTCCAGTCCGCCGTGTGAGCGTTTCGAAGCAGTCGCCGCCTGTGCGAGAAGTCCGCGTCCATCACCCAGATCTCCCGGCCCTGGCCGTAGACGATCCGTTCTCCGGCCGGGGACCAGCGCGGCCGGTCGGCCTTGACTCCCTCCGGGGTCAGCGCCCGCGGATCCCAATGGTCGAGGCGGGTGTGGTAGATACGCCCGCCGCCTACCCACAGCAGACGCGCCTGTGGCAGGCTCGCGCCGATTCGGCGGCGGGCTCTGCGGTCGTCGGGGGACATTCTCAGGGCAGCGGCACCGCTCTCGCCCGTTCGTCCCATCAGCACGGATGCCGCAGCGGCGCCGGCCAAACGTATGACTGTTCGCCGCCTCATGCCTTCAAATCGTTGCCGGGCCGGTCACTGCCCACACACACCCCGGTCCTCGCCCGGATCCTCGCTCCGCCACCGGTACGGCCCACTTCGGTTGGAGCCATCAAGGTCCTCCCGCCGCCACCGTCGGACGGCCGATCTTTCCCCTCTCGATTACGTAGGCCAGCCACCACGGCAGCCACGATACAACCTGCAGAATCCGGCCTATCAGAGCGATCGCAATGGATGCCTCGGGCGGCACGCCGGCCAGCGACATCAAGGCGGCGAAAACGCCTTCGAACAGCCCGAGCCCGTTGATCGAGATCGGGAGCTGGGATACGAGCACCGCCAGAGGCAGCGCTCCGGCCACGTAAAGCAGTCCGACGTCGACTCCGAGTCCCCGTGCGATGATCCAGGCGAAGAGGATGGTGAGCATCTGCTCGGCCAGCGTCATCCCGAAGAACTTCACCAGACCTGCCCGGCCGCTTTCGTAGCTCATGTATGTCGAGTGGACGTCCCGTATCCGCTTGAACACGCCCATGTGCTGCAGCCTGGAAAAAAGCCTGTCGTGAAGAAGCTCGTAAGGTTTATGACTGAAGGACGCCGCAAACAGCATCGCCGCCCCCAGCAGCACGAGGCCACCCATCCACAGCACGCCCTGAAGCTGTGGGCCGAGACTGGTGAGCTGCGACAGCAGGACGACTCCGACGAGGCCGAGAACGAGGGCCGACAGGAACCCGATCATCCTCTCTATCACGATGGACGCCACCACCTCCTTATAATCGAGCCCCGCCCGTGACGTGCAGACCGCACGGATCACATCGGATCCGATGGTCGAGGGTAGAAAGGAGCTCCATATCATGGCGGCACAGTAGATCTTCATACCCTTGAAGAGCGGCAGCAACACCCCCCGACCCTTGAGCAGCCACACCCACTTGAAGGTCATCAAGGCGCGGTCCGCAGTGCTCACGGCCACGGCCAGTATCACGTAGCGGACGTCGATCCCCGCCATGACACGAAGCAGCTTGTCGATTCCCCCGAACATCCAAACGATGCCGGCGAGCAAACCCAGGGAAATCAACAGCTTGATTACGAGGCTCATGACCTTCCGCCGATCACGCGCTCCCACGGCAAGGGGTCTACAGGGCGGCCACGAACAGCACGGCCGCCGCGGCGACCACGACCCAGGTTACCGGATCGCGCACGGCGAAGACCAGCGGATCATCGTGCATCCGGTCCCGGATGGTAGCCAGCCACAGGCTGCACTGCCAGAACAGGATGAGCGGCACGACCAGCAGCAGGGACGAGGGCCGGGAATAGAGCTGGTGCACGTCCGGGCTCGTGGTGTAGAGGCCGAAGACCACGGCCGCGGTGACGCTGCAGGCGATTCCGAGCGGCAGCAGCAACTGCTCGTCGCCGGTGCGATATCCCCGCCCCGCGGCGACGGTCTTCCCGCTGGCACCCAAGGCGCGCACCTCCGTAACCCGCTTCATTACCGCCAGCGCGAAGAACAGGAACAGCGCAAAGCCGATCAACCAGTAGGACAGATGAATCCCCGTCGCCACACCGCCGGCCAGGATCCGGGTGCTGTAAAGAACGGTCAGAGTCAGGATATCGAGCAAGGCGATGCGCTTGAGCACGATGGAGTACAGCGTGGTGAGGATGAAGTACCCGAGGAGCACGACCGCGACCCTCGAAGAGAGCAGCAAGCTGACCGCCCCACCGGCGAGCAGCAGCGCCGGAAACAGCGACCAGGCCAGGAGCTGCGGAACCGAGCCGGACGCGATGGGCCGGTGCCGCTTCCGCGGATGGACGCGATCGTATTCGACGTCGAGCAGATCGTTGAGCACGTAAGCCGACGACGCGATCAGGCAGAAGGCGACGAACACAGCGACCGTGTGCAGTACGACGCCGCTTTCCGCCCATCGGTGTCCTGCCACCACCGGCAGAAACACCAGTCCGTTCTTCAGCCACTGGTGGGGACGGACCAGATGTACCAGGGCCGCTACCGAGGACCTCACGGGCGCCGCCCCCGGCAGCGGCTCGACCGCTCCGCCCCCCGCGCCGGCCCGGCGTGCCAGCCGTTCCGCGTACGGACCGACCGTCCACGCCCGCCTGGCTGCCGCGAACAAAGGCATGTCGGCGTCGGAATCCCCTATGTAGTCGAAACCATCCGGAGCCTCGTCCAGAAGAACGGCGCGCTTACGCGCCCCCTTGACGTTGTCGTGATCGGTGGTCGCGATGACTCGATCAAAAAGCCCGAGGTGCCCCGCAACGATGTCGGCCAGACTCCGGTGCGACGCCGTCGCGAGCCATATGGGCCGGCCGCGCGCGTGCTCGGCGCGAAGAAATTCAACGACAGTCTCGTTCCACGGCAGGGAGGCCGGATCGATTTCGGCCTCCCTCGCTACGCGGGCCTTCAGGGCCGCACGGCCCCGCAACAGTGCGAACAGCAGCCCGGGAAGCCGCCAGGGACGCTGCCGCAGTATCTGGAGCACACCCTCCGACAGGAGATCCGCACGGATGAGGGTGCCGTCCAGATCGGTGACTAGAGGTCTCGTACTCTCGCTGAACGTGTCGCGCGTCACGCCGCTGCGGATGCGGGTTGCGCCCGTCGCGGCGCCATGGAGTGAATGAGATCGTCTATCTCCTGCTCCGACTGCCCGTCTATGTGCATCCGGTACCAGACCTCGGCGTTGCAGAGCTGCCACAGCCGCTGGCCATGGTCGGACCGCCCGTTCAGATGGGCCGCCAGCATGTCATCCACCGCCGGCTTGTGGAAGTATCCGGATGCCACCAGCCTGGAATCCTTGAGCAGGGAGCGATAGAGCAGCCGGAATTCGTCCGCCAGCAGATACGTGAGGGGCGAGGAGAATCCCTGCTTCTTGCGCTTGATCAGGGCTTCGGGCAGATATCGTTCCGCCACGCGGGTCTGGATGTAACGCAGGTGATGGCCGCGTACCTTGTAGCGTGCCGGGATCATGGCGCAGAATTCCGCGAGCTCATGGTCCATGAACGGTGATCGCGCCTCCAGCCCGTGGGCCATCGTCATGCGGTCGAGAATCATGACGGGATGGTCGGGCATTCTGATCATGCTGTCCGCGTACAGCATTCTGTCCACGAGGTCCCTGGCGTTGTCAGCGGCGAAGTAATGTTTGATGGACGCATCCGGATCGAACGCACCTATGCTTCGTTTGAAGCCGTCGGTGTACAGCCGGTCCCTGTAGCTTTCGGAGAAATAGAAATAGCCGAGGCTCTTTGCGTAGCGCTCACCGGCGGAGTAGCGGGCCATCTGGTCGACCCATTGCAGCCGATGGCTCATGCTCCGGTACCAGTATCCCTCCGGCACCATCTTGAGAAGCGGCGAGATCACACGCCGCCGAAGGGCTTCCGGAAGCAGCGCATAATACGAAACGTAGCGGTTTCCGTAGTACCGGTCATAACCACCGAACAACTCATCGCCGCCATCGCCTCCCAGGACCACCTTCACATGCCGGCGCGCCAGCTCGGCGATATGATAGAGGCAGGTCGACAAAGGATCCGAGGGCTCGTCCAGATACCGCACCAGCTTCGGCAGCGCCCGGGCCACGGAGGGCATGATCGTCAGCTCGTGCGCTTCGGTATGGTACTTCCCGGCCACCATCCGCGCGTAGGGAAGCTCGCTGTACGTGTCGTAGGGCACGTCCCCCGAGAAGGTCTTGAAGGTCCCGCCACCGTGACGACTCATCATTGAGACGACGAGGCTGGAGTCCAGCCCGCCGCTCAGGAACGCACCCACCGGCACATCGCTGACCATGTGGTAGCCGACCGCCTCCTCGATCTTGGCCTCGAGACCGGAAAGCAGGTCGTCGAAGGCGATCTTGTGCTTGGGTTCGTAACGCAGCTCCCAGTAGCGGCGCAGCTCCACCTCGCCGCCGGCATCGCGCACCATCAGGTGTCCCGGAGGGAGCTTGTGCACACCGCGGAACATCGACCGCGGCGGCGTGATGATCCGCAGGCTGAGATATTCGTGCAGCGCCGCGTCGTCGACCTCGCGCAGCCGGGGATTCAGAGCCAGCAGAGCCTTGATCTCGGAGGCAAACGCAACCTCACCGTCCTGGTCCGTGTAATACAGCGGCTTCTGTCCGAGATGATCCCTCGCCACGAGCAGGCGACGCCTTCGAAAATCGTAAATCGCGAACGCGAACATCCCTCGCAGATGGCTGACGCAGGCATCCCCGTATTCCTCGTAGAGGTGGATGATCGCCTCCGTGTCGCTCTTTGTCCGGAACGAATACCGCGGCTCGAGGCGGCTGCGAAGCTCCCGGTAGTTGTAGATCTCGCCGTTGAACGTGATCCACACACTGCCGTCGGCATTCGACATGGGCTGGCGCCCGCCGTCCAGATCGATGATCGACAGCCGCCGGTGTCCCAGGCCGACGCCCTCCCTGACGAACATTCCCTCCCCGTCCGGCCCCCGATGGCTGATGGCGTCGCTCATGAGCCGGATCTCGGCTTCACTGACCACCCCGGAGCGAACGATTCCCGCGATTCCGCACATCAGCTTTCGGTCTCCGAACCAAAACCCCCGGCCGCATCTTCGCCTTCATGCGCGCGGCCGTGCTGTTTGTCAAAGAAGTAGAGGAGCCCGCCGGTCAGGCTGATGGGCAACGTCATTGCCCTCTGCAACAGTACCGTGGTGAGCGCCGTCTCGTAGCTCACCCCGTAGAACCCGACAAGGTATATAAAGGCACCGTCGACCAGCCCCAGTCCGTTGATGGACAGCGGAATCACCGCGACGACACTCAGCACGGCGCAGACCACCGCCAGCTCGTAGTACTGTATCGAGCCGCCGGCCGCCGTAATGAGCAGCATCAGCCACCACACGGTAAACAGATGAAATCCAAACGACACGAAGATGGCCAGCCGCGTTTTCGCCGGTTGTCGACGGTAGTCGCCCAGATAATCGATCACGTTGCGCAGCAATTCCGGAAACCTCTTCCAGGCCATCAGCCAGGCGAGGAAACGGCGGTTGGTCACCAACAGCAGAATCGGCGTGCCGCCGGCGATGCCGGTCACGCCCACGAGCACCGCCATGTGCGACAAGGTATTCGCCTGCAGGGAGTGCCCGATCACAGCGGCTACGAACCCGATAACGAGCAAGGACAGGATCCCGCTCAGACGCTCCATGAATACCGCCAGAAACGCGACGGTCTTCGATCGCTGGTTCTTCAGGGTCCGATAGATCCGGTAGCCGTCGCCCCCGATGCTGGTGGGCAGGAAATTATTGAAGAACATGGCGGTAAAATACAAACGGTGCAACCGCCCGAAATTGAAGCGCGCGCCGTGAATACGCAGCAGGAGCTGCCACTTGTAAGTGCTGATCGTCACACACAGCACGGTGCAAACGAATACCACGGCCACGAGAAATCCGTCGGCGTCCTCGAGACTCTGCCAGATCCTGCTCCAATTGGCATGCCACACGATCAGGCCGCACAGCAGCGCCGTAACGACCAGCTTGACGATCAGCAGCAGGCGGGCGCGCCGCGACCCGGAAACGTCCTCTGCCACCGTCGTACGGCTTTGGGCCGCGAAAGAATCTGAATCTTTGCTATACACGTCGATTTCGAACAACCTTTGCCGGCACCCCTACGGCGATACCATTGTCCGGTATATCTTTATTTACCAGCGCCGCCGCCCCCACTACCGCGCCCGCGCCTACCGACACCCCGTCCAGCACTATGACGCCGGTTCCCAGCCAGGCGCCGGAACCGATGCGAATGGGACCCTTGGAGTAGGCTCCGGCGTCCATGACCACCTCGGACACATTGTCTACATTGTAGGAGCCGGCGCTCAAATAGCAATTACCGGCCAGCAGTGCGGCCTCGCCGACCTCCACGCCGCTCAAGGACACGATGGCGGAGTTGCTCCCGATCGTCGTTCGCCTGGAGATGTGTACGGGTCCATTCTTCGCAAGAATCATGCATCCCCGATTCAGGATCACGCCATCCCCGAGCACGACCCCCGCATCTCCCGCACCGCGCGCGTCGATGATGCAATTCTCGTCAATCGTCACGTTGTCTCCCAGCATGATGCGGCCCGGGTGCCGAAGGCTCACGTTGCGGCCGACGATGAGCCCTTTCCCCACTTTGCCGAACAGCAGGGGATAAAGCTTCTTACGAAGATAGAAGCCCAGGCCTCCCGGCATCGGCGCCACCAGCATGATCAAGGCCTCGTACAACAGCAGGTATCCGATGCCCCCTTCCCCCACCGTGAGCTTCCGGTACGTCCTGAAGGGCGAATCCCGTCCTTCGGCCAGGGTGTCGCGAATGAACGTGCCTTTTTCGATGTCAGCCATAGGCTCCAGATCGCATGCCAGCCAGGTGAGCGGATGATAGCAAATCAGCCGCCGTCGTCCCTGGAGGGCATGGAGGTGTCGGTCGTGGCCGACGCACGACACTGTCCGTCACGAAGCGAGAGCCCCCTGGAATACTTCGAGATGACGTTCGATGAACCGGTCCAGGTAGAAGTTCTTGACATACGCCGCGTTGTGGCTGCTGATTTTGGCGCGTTCGCCGCTGTCCTCATAAAGACGGCAGCAGCAGCGCGTGAACTCCTCCGTATTCGACAGCGCGATGACACAGCCGGTGCGGCCGTCGCTCAGAAAATCCGTCTGTCCGCCGCGATCATAGCAGACCACGGGCAGCCCGCATTCCATGGCCTCGAGAAACACGATACCAAAGCCCTCGTGCAACGCCGTGGAAACGTAGATATCCGCCGTTTTCAACAGCTCGAACTTGCGCCGTTCCGTCACCCTGCCCGCGAACCTCACGGAATCCTCGAGCCCCAGGGCCGCCGCCCGCTGCGCCAGGGCCTGCCCTTCCGGGCCCTCGCCCACGACCAGGAGCCGGCAGGGAACGCGCGTGCGTATCTTACCCAGTATGTCCAGGAGTTCCGAGACATTTTTCCGCCTGATCAGTCTGCCGACAGTGATCAACACGAACTCGTCCTCCTTCAAACCCAGGCTCGCGCGGTCCGCGCGAGCCTGGGCATTCGGCTTGACGGCGAGAGGAATGATATCCATCCCCCTTCTTATCCCGTAGTGGCGGCGCGCCTTCTTCTCGATGTCCGTCGATTCCGCCACCACCCTGTCGGCCGACTCGACCATCTTCTTTACGGTCGCCCTCAACAGCGGCGTCCGGTGTGGGGAAAGAACCTTGCTGGGATCGTAGATATCGCCTCCCAGGATATGCAGAACGTTCGGGATGGTGAACTTGCGCGACAGGTAGTTCCCGGCCGGTCCCGATGGAACGGCGAAGTAGCTGTTGAGGAGGTCGAAGCCGCCGTCTGCGAGCACACGCCCTCCCCGGTTGATCGCCAGTGGAACGTAGCTCAGCATCGATGCCATGGACGCCACGTTCTGCTGGCGCCGGAACAACACCGGGACCCGATGCAGGGACACACCGTTCATTGTCTCGATCGACGGGCTGTCACGAAATTGCGACGTGATCACCGCTACCTCATGCCCTTTCTCAACCAGGCCTTCGGCAAGGTCCCGGCACAGCACGCCCCCTCCACCACCGACGGGCGGGTACTCGTAGTTGATCATAAGGATTCTCAAGAGGCGTTGCCCGCGGGCCCGGGCTTCTTCGGCCCGGCTCGTTCGGTCATGCAGGAAACTGTTCAATGGACCCCTCGCCATGCGACCCGGCCGCCCGCTCGTCGTTGGCTCGAAACGGACGTCCCGGACGCGAGCGGCCCGTTCAACGGGTCGCCACGATGTTCAGGTTCGCGTTAGGCTCTTCGGCGGCCGCCAGAATGGACGACGCGGCGCCTGGCACTCCTCCCCGGCCGTCCGGCTCAACCGGACGCAAGGTGTAACCCTCTGACACGAGGGAGTCCAGAAAAGTTGCGGGATCCTCGCCCAGCGCCCGAAGGTGCCCCGGCACGAACTCGAACAGCATGACCTGCGGCTTGAATCGACCCAATCCCGAGATGACCTGGGGCTCCGCGCCTTCCACGTCAATCTTGGCGACCCGGGGCTCGAAGGCCAGCTCCTCGAGCACCTCCTCCCCCCGCCTGACGGGGACGCTGACAGACCTCCCCGTTCCCCCCAGGTCGGCGAAGCTCAAATTCCCGCGGTTGTCGTCGGCCTGGAACAGTCCCGCCTCCCCGGACACCGTCCCCAGCGCGAAAGGCAGCACGATCACGTTGTCGCAGTGGTTGGCTTCGAGGTTTGCCCTCAACAGCGCGAGATTGTCGGGATCGGGCTCCACGGCGAGCACCTTGCCGGCCGGCCCGACCGCGCGCGACAGGTACAGTGAATAGATCCCGATATTGGCCCCCACGTCCATGACCCGGTCGCCCGGCCTGACCAGGGAGCACAGAAGCTCGATCTCCCGTTCCTCGTAGGCACCGTAGAGGATGATCTTCTTTGCGATGACCCGGTCGCGCATGTCGACGCGTACCCGGAACGGCCCGACGTCGACTTCGTCCCCTTTGTGCAGCGATATCGCGAGCCTGCCATGGACACGATTCAGCAAGGGTATTCGCGCCAGGGGCGTGTGGCGCAGCCTCGAGCCCATCGCCGCCATTATCCTCAGAAGCAGCGACACGGCGTTTTCCGGACGCGCAGGCACCGGTTCATCGATGAAGGCCCATACCCGGCGCTACCTGCCGATGTCGATCTTTCCGAGCGACAGATTGCTCACACTGACGGTCGTCGCCGCGATCCCCGGATCGATCCTGAGCTGCGAGCAGATCGGAACATCGAACACGACCACCAGGTCGCTCCTACCTGCAGGATACCGCACTTCGTAAGAGTCCTCTTCGTTGAATCCACTGCCCTTGTTTACGTATACCTTGAAAATGCCCCGCTCCCCCGAATCTATCTTCGCCTGAAGCAGATTGTGTCCCTGGAAGAGGGTGCACATCCTCTCATCCGAGATGCTGACTATGAACCATGGATCGGTCCCCTCCGACACCAGGCGAAATCCCGTGGGTGTCATCGAGAAATCGCTGATCTCGTGTTTGCGAAGCACATCCTGCGGCGGGATGTTGATGGGTTGAAGGCCGCGATGAAGCCGTATCGGGTAAACCGGCGGCCGGTAGAAGGGCACGACGTAGTTCACGAGTCCATCGATGTGCACGCCCAGCAGCACGACCGCCGTGCCGAGTATCGTGGCCCTCTGCACGGTCCGCCCGTTGAGAATGACCGCGCCGGGCTCCCGCTCCATCAGCGACGGTGCCACGCGGGACACGACCGCCCTCACCGCACTGGTCCCCAGCAGCACCGGTGCCAGCAGGACGGGAAGCAGGTACTTGCCCTGAAGCTGAATGTCGTTGTGCATGTTGGCCCACACGTACATGCAGAACTGGAACAGAACGGCGAAAACCAGCAGCGTCTCGAACACCACCTCGCGGTCCCTCGACGAGTCCTCACCGGTGACTGTTCTCCTGTACAGAAGCGCACCGACTCTCGCCACCACGTAAATACCGCCGACCAGGAACAAGGCCAGATACAAGCCGTACTGCAGGGGGCCGAGCCGTATCCGCAGCCAATCGAGGTTCCCTATCGTGGAGGCGATGGTCTTGCCCCAGAAGTTGTCATGGTCATTGAGCAGCAGGTCGGCATACCCCACCCCCTTCGCGGCGTAGCCGAACTCCTTGCCCGGCGGAAATCTGCTGTGCCTGGCCTCCAGGGCGGCTTCGGTCCGACCGACGAAGGGATCGCCCGGTCCGTAGTGGTACATATTGAACAGAATCCACCAGCCACCGGACAGGACCAGCACCACCAGCGCGACGGATGCATACTTCCACAGCGCGGCCCAGTGGGCGCGCACGTACAGCGCGAGGAATATCAGTACCGTCGGCGCCAGCAGCCAGGCCGTCGGCTTGGACAGGATGACCAGTCCACCCGCGATTCCCAGCACAATGGCGTTGACCCAGTTCGTCCCGCCCCGCAGGATCCTGACCAGCACGCACAACATCAAGCTCGCGGAGAAGATCGCACCGGAATCGTCATTGTTGTAAGAGGCGATGAACGCGAACTGCGGCAGGAGACCAAACAGCAGCGCCACGATGACTCCGGCGCCAAAGCTGTTGAAATACAACACCCCCGTATAGAAAGCGATCGCCACCGTAGCCGCCGCCAGCAGCGCGGATCCTTTGCGAAAGAGAATGAACGAGTTCGCGATCCACGGTCGCAGCACCCTCGCAGCCACCGCCGACACGATATACGACAAGGGCGGTCGCAGAGCACGGGTGTCCCCGTAGTCGGAATATCGGATCTTGTTTTCATCCCTGGGAACGACGGCCAGTCGGTGATACGTGTATATGAATCGTACCGCGTCGTTGTTCGTCGTATAGTCCGGACCCGCACCGGCAGGCAACAGGCTGGACGTGATGAAGTAGTACAGCGCGAATACGGCGAATATGATCAGGGAGAAATAAATGCAGCGCTGATGGCGATGCGGGTCACCGTCCTCGCCAAGTATCCGGGGAGGTTCGCCGTCCTGCCCGATGTTGCCTGCTCCGGCGTAAGGCTGGATCATTGCTGCGGCATCTGCACTTCGGCCTGCTCCAGGACCTCGAGCGTCTCCCTGGCGCACTTCTCCCAGCTGAAATCCCCGGCGCGCTTGTGCCCGGCCTCGATCAAACGGCGGCGAAGCTGCTGGTCGTCGATCACCTGTTCGATGCCCTCGGCGATGCTGTCCACATGGTCCGGGTCCACCAGCAGAGCGGCGCCGCCCGCGATCTCGGCGGCGCCGTAGCAGTCGGAAGTGACCACCGGACAGCCGCTCGACATCGCTTCGACGATGGGTGTTCCGAAAGACTCGTATAAGGAAGGGAGCACCAGGGCCTCCGCCAGCCTGTAGAAAGCCGGAAGGTCGCCCCGCCCGATCCAGCCCGGCCGCACGACCCAGTCGCCGAGGCCCAGCTTGTCTATGAGGGCGATCTCATCTTCACAGAGCCAGGTATGGCTGCCGGCCACCACCAAGGAGATTCCCTGCGGCGGGCCGACCCTGGCATAGGCCTGGATCAGGCGACCGAAGTTCTTGGGAGGATAGATCTGCCCGCAATACAGGAGAAAGCGCTCGGGCAGGCCGTACCTGCGCCTCACCTCCTCCAGGCGCTCGGGCGCTACGGGCAGCGAAAAGGCTTCGTCCACTCCGTGATATACGGTGTGGACGCGACTCTCCTCGGCATGCAGATATTCGATCATGTTCTGGCGGGCCGTCTCCGAGACGGCAATGATGGCCGCTGCCTTCTTCGTGTAGCGGGGTATCAGCAGTCGGTGGTTGATCCGGTCCAGCGGTCTGGATCCCCAGGGCATGATATACCAGTCCAGGCCGTGGCAAACGAATACGCCGCGACAATTCGACATCAAAGGCAGCGAATACTTGGGGTTGAAGATGATGTCCAGATGCTCTCTGCGCGCGGCCTGCCAGGCGGCCCACTGGTCCCACATCAGGGTCGGGGCCCTGCCCAGTACCAGCTCCCGGACCTGCGCACCGCGGCCGTACGCACCAACCCGGGTGTCATCCGAGTGAAGCAGCACGAATTCGTGGCCGGTATCCATGGCCAGGAGCCGTCTGAGGAGACTCTCGGTGTACACCAGCACGCCCCCGCCATGCTGGCCCAGATGCCGCAGCATTATCCCGATCTTCATGATGCTAGGTTCGGTGTGACCGGCTCTTTAGTCGATAAGGTGACACACTAGGACAGTCCGTTCAATATGCGTCAATGCGCACTCCCGGCGTCGTTCGCTTCGCCGCCAGCTTGGTGAAGAGAAACCGGATCGCCTGCATGAAAGCATTGACCGAGAACACGTAACGTTTCCCGTCGACCAGGGTAACGTCCCCCGCGCAGGACGTGGTATGCAGCCCGCGCCCGTAGGGGCCATGGATATCGGGCTCGACCACCGCCGCCGGCTCTTCGGCGAAGGCCGTCGTGCTGAGCTCGATGACGCGGTTGATGACCACTCGGCCGCCGTAGGTCCGCGAGCAGTCCTGTGCCGGCCGGTAAAGGCTGCCGGCATGCGTGAATGGGGTCCCCGCGGGGCGGCTGGAGGTGATGTCGAGCTTTACCGGATTCAAGGGGTGCGGCGCCCAAGGGCCCGCAATATCCGGCGCATGCCACAGCAGCAGCTTGTAGTACCTGCCGTCCGCCAGGTTGGTGCAGGCCAGCCACCATCTCCCATCATGCTCGAAGACAGTGACGTCTACCGCGGGCAGATCGTCGATGAGCGTCGCCACCTTCACCCAGGATTCGGGGAAGCGCTCGGCCTTGTACAGGACCACCTCACCCGACGCCGATGACTCCGGAATGCAATACACGTGGTCGAGGTGTTTCACCAGATACGGATAGGACATGTGAAACGCCCTCGTGAACGCGGGCCCCTTGCTCCGTATGGCCCCGCCTTCGGACACCTGCAGATGGGAGATGGTGCCCCTCATCGATTTGTAGTCGTAGTCCTCACACAGTACATGCAAGTGCCCGCCCTCGAAAATACCGAAGGGGTCGGCAAGAAAGGTTCCCCTCTTCGGATCCGGCAGCCATTGGACCTCCCGCTCGGCATTTTCGTTCAAGAGTGCATCGATAGGCTCTCTCACTATTCCGATGTTCCACTGCTCGTGCCGAAACAAGGAGCGAAACGTGACCGCGGCGAGGTTCTTGGCCAGTTTCGCCCACAACCTGGCCGTTTGGAAGTTGGTGGGCGGTCCGTATGCCGGCGGCGCGGCACGGGAAGGCGGGTCGTCGAGCGACGTCCGGCCGCCCTTGAGCAGGCTCATGCACACCTGCGCCGGCCATACGGCGGATTCTTCGAGAACCCGGCTCAGGTTGGCGCCATAGGAGTAGGCCACGGTGGGAAAGGACCCTTTCTTCAGAACGACTCTCCCTTCGGAGGTGAGCCTGCACAGGGCTGCTCCCGAAACTGGATCGCCGTTGTAGATTTCCCAGAAACACGGCGGCTCGCCGCGATATTTCGCGACGTCACCGTGTTGGAAGATCCATACACCGCACCGGGCGGCCCCTATCATGCCCCCTGCGAGCCGCTCGCCCGCGAGACCGAGAATGAAATCGAGATCCTTTGCCCTGACCGCACCGACATCGTCTTCGTTGAAGTCCGCATAGCGGCCGCGGCCACCCGCGACCGTGCATTCCAACGTCGGAACCCGGGCAAGCGCCGGCGACAGGTCCATGGGCTTCAGAGCCGCACGTCTTGCGAGCGCCCGCCGGTAGAGTCGAAAGAGAAAGCTGCCGTTGGACACGCTTGCCGGCCCGGGCGAACACTCGGGACCCACGCGTATCAGTAAGGCGGGCTCGAGGTTCTCGAGCGCCATCAAACGCCTGACGCAAGCCGCTTGCCAGCCCTCCAGCAAAGTATCCCGGCACAGGATCCCAAAGCGCAGCGCGCCCTGACCGGCACCCTTTCGGGTGTCGCTGTCGTAGTCAGTCACCACAAAGTACCTTCGAGACGCCGCTCGAGTCCGCTCCCGGTGGCTTCCGGTCAGGTCTTTGCGCGATCGACGGTTGTCCCCGCTTCGCGGGTCGAGGGCACCGGCCATGCCCGCAGTCCGAGCCCGTCATCTCCCCGCCTGGTGTTGGTTGACCAGCTTCGACCTTGCATTATTGCTCCCCGTCTCGACTCGCTGCTGCAGCGATTGCCAATGATTGAACAGTATCCGACCCGGTATCCACCGGGCCCCACTCCCGTCGCGATGCGACCTGGTGTCCGAAAGACCACCCGGCACGATGCCGCCGAATATTAAACCACATATCCTGCGACAGGTTGCCAGCCACTTCCTGCGAACGCCCCCGTGGCCGCAGGCGCCGGAGACACTTGCACGACGCCGGCGCAGCCGCTGATTGAGAAGCCGGGCGAAATGCCATACTATCGCGCTTTTCCCGGCTCCGCGTCATCGAGCGGGTGTCGCACGCGCTTTCGATAAGAGACTGTCTCAGTTGGCAAGTCCGGTAGGCCACATCATTATCGGGATTGGACTAGGCTCGGCGACCTCCCGGCGTCGGCCCTCGGCCTGGTGGCTCGTGTTCGCAGCCTTCGCCGCGTGCGCCCCCGACCTTGATTTCCTGCCCGGCCTGCTCGCGGGCGATGTCAACCGCTACCACCAGCTTGCAAGCCATTCACTGACCGCCATGGTGCTGTTCGGGGTCGCCTCGGGGCTGGCAGGAGGCTATTTTCGGGGCAATCCGTGGCGTATCGGCCTCGGCGCAGCGCTGTTCTATGGCTCACACCTGGCCGTCGACCTGTTCACGCGTGACGTCCGGGCGCCCTACGGCATCCCCCTGTTCTGGCCCTTCTACAACGGTCACTTCATGGCGCCATGGACGGTGTTCGGCGGTGTGCAGCACGGTGTCCCGGGTGACTCTCTAAGGACGTTCCTCGGTGATCTGTTTTCCCTGTCCAATCTCGTCGGCGTCGGAACGGAAGTAGCCGTACTGGGTCCGATCGCCGTTTTGATCTGGTGGTGGGGCAGGCGCCGGCGCATGACCGCGTCTCGAATGTATGAACGGTGACGTGCTGCGGGAAGCCATGTCTCGTTTCCGGGCCGGCAACCGGGGCGTGTGGCACAAGCGGGTCTGGAACACTTATAATCCCGGTATAATCGCGCGGGTATGGCAAACGCTCGCCTGTTCGCCGCCCGAGAAAGCGGCCCCGGTGTCGGAGAGACCGAGGGAGCGGACAAGGGGAGACCCGAATGCCTCACTGGTTTCCCCCATCGGTTGAACCCTTACTTGGAGCGTTAGTCGGACGAGCAAGAATCTGAAATCGGGTGTTTGATCGGACTTGCGCGGAGCATGGCAGGTGGTCGAGATCCCCCCGTCGGTTCCTCACAGGAATACCAACCTTCGAACCCCCGGTCAGCGCCGGCATTGTCGCGCTGGACAACATGTTGCTAAGCGTATCCACTTCAGTGGGAGGTATGTAGGTCAATGAGAACAAAAACGCTCCTGGCGAGCGCCGTGGTCGCCGCCATGCTCGCCGGTATCGGAGAACCCGTGCAGGCGGCCACGCCATTTCCCGAGTATAACGCCCAGCGAGGACTGAGCCTGGTCAATGTCCTGCCCGCCTGGGACAAGGCGACCGGCCAGGGTATCGTGATCGCCATAGTGGATTCGGGGGTCAGGTTGACTCACGAAGATCTCAAGTCGCAGCTAGTTTCAACCGGATACGACTTCGTCAACCACGACAACTTCGCCAATGACGACTCCATCAGCGGGCACGGCACGGGGCTTGCCGGCGTGGCCGCCGCCGCCCGCAACGGTGTCGGCATCGTGGGCGTGGCCTACGACGCCAAGATTCTCCCGGTAAAGGTCAGGAACGCGCAACGCGTCCGGGAGCCCGACCTGACCACCCTCGGCATCGACTACGCCACCACCCACGGGGCCAACGTGATCAACCTCAGCCTGCCGGGGGATTTCAAGGAAAACATCGCTGAGGCGATTGTCCGTGCGACGGACGCCGGCGTGATCGTCACGATGGCTGCCGGCAACGTCGCCGGAGGCGGGCCCGAGTTCCCCGCCTATCTGGTCGCCAATCCGCAGCTCAAGGGCCGCGCCATTGCCGTCGGCTCCATAAACCCGGCAACGGGGAAGATCAGCGACTTCAGCAACCGCGCGGGCACCCGCATGGACTACTACCTCGTGGCGCCGGGCGAGAACGTTCTGACCACGAGCAACAAGAACGACCACTCCTACGAGGCCATGGGAGGCACTTCGTTCGCGGCTCCCCATGTGGCCGGCGCCGCGGCTCTGCTGCTTCAACTGTTTCCAAACATCCCTCCCGAGACGATCGTCCAGATTCTGCTCGACACGGCGACGGACCTCGGCGCTCCGGGGGTGGATGAGGTCTACGGACACGGGCTTCTCAACGTGGGGGCCGCGGTGTCGCCCCAGGGTACTGTGGCAGTCCCCGGCAGCGGCGGCGGCAGCGATAACGGGGCCGCGATCGCGATCGGCGCACTGGCGCTGGGCGGCGCCGTGGGCTACGCTATCCTGCACAACAGCAAGGACGCCGAGCAGGCGCTGATACTCGATAAGTACGGCCGGGGTTACTCCATCAACCTCGCCAAGGCCACGACCGTGCGGGACCCCCAGACCGATCTGGCGGGGCTCGTGCAGAACATGGATCGCGAGTTCAATGGACTGACCATGCCGATATCGGGCAACCTCACGGCTCATCTGTACTATTCCACCCCGAGGGAATCCATCTACAGGTCCATGAGTCCGGACGAGCGCGCCAGGCTCGCCGATGATCTGTCCGATGACCCTTCCCAGGACGTCGCCTTCGAGCTGTCCGGCAAGATGAGCCCCGCGCTGCATTACAGCCTGGGATTCAATCTGGATCCGCACCAGCAGTTCGGCAACGCCGACGAGATGCACGCCAGCGGTGTTCAGTTCCTGTCCAGCCGCTCCTTCGGAACGTCTTACCTGGGGTTCGCCCAGACAGCCAATACCTTGCACCTGAGCTACGATCCGGGCAAAGCCCTGACCTTCAACTTCGGGTACAACGAGATGCAGACCCCCGACGCCCACGGCCTCGACAGCAAGGCCATCCTGTTTCAGGGCGACTGGCAGGCCAGCAGGCGCATGAAGGTGGGTTTGCAGTTGGGCTTGTTGAAAGAGGACGGCAACCTCTTCGGCGGCTCATCGAACAATGTCTGGGGTGTCGGCAGCACGGACACCATGTCCCTGGGCCTGAACGGTTCCTACCACATCACATCCAATACCAGGCTCATTGCCAACTATGCGGTCGGCTACTCGCACGTCAACGCGATGACCAATGGCATCCTCAAGGACTTTTCCGCAGTACGCAGCGATGCCTACGGCTTTGGCCTCATGTCGGACGGCGTGTTCCGCCGCCACGATACCGTCGGCCTGGCGTGGTCACAGCCGCTGCGGGCGACCGCCGGCACAGCCACTTTGGATCTACCGATCGGCATCGACGCCCAGAACCACATCCATCGCGACGCTCAACGCATCTCATTGACACCCCCGGGGCGCGAGCAGGATATCGAGGCGATGTACGCAACGGACATCGGACCCCGGTCGCGCATCGGCGCTCACCTGCTCTACCAGCATGACCCTCAAAACAACAACGCGGGCGGGGACGCCGTTGCCCTGTTGTTCACGCTGCGCTCGTCATTCTGACGGTATGCAGACGCCAGCGCTTTCAAACCGGGCGGCTCCAGGCGTTGTCGCCGGTCCGCCTCAGGCCGGCCACTGGAGGTAGCCTTGAGTCCGAATAGATCGAGACAGCCAATGCCCGGGAAACTCAGGTCGGAGCAGCTCGCGGCCAGGATCGAGCCCTTTGACTCCTTCTGGGAAGGCCCGGAGGACGTCGAGAAAGGCTACGGCAAGTTCTACCAGTTCTATCGCCACAACTACCTGAAGCACCTGAACCGGAGTCCCTCTGCGAACATTCTTGTCATCAGCTGCGGGCCGGGCTATCTCGTCAACGCGCTGAATATGCAGGGGTACTCCAACGTCGTGGGTATTGATTCCTTCGCGGATAAGATAGAGCACGCGGTACACAGGGGACTCAACTGCCGGACGGCGCGTGCCGTGGAGTGGCTCGCGGAGCACGAGGACGAGTACGACGTCATCTTCTGCGAGCAGGAGATCAATCACCTGACGAAGGAAGAGATCGTGCCTTTTCTCCACCTGTGCAGGCGCAGCCTGAAGCCCGGCGGCAATCTCTTCGTGCATGCACTCAACGGCGCCAATCCTATAACCGGTGCCGAGGCCCTGGCGCAGAACTTCGATCATTACAATACCTTCACGGAATACACCATGCGCCAGGTGCTGGAGTACACGGACTACAAGGAGGTCACCGTATTCCCTTTAAATCTGTATGTCTTTTACCGCAATCCGCTCAACTATGTGCTGATCGCGGTGTCCTCACTCTATACCTTGTTCTTCCGGGCAAGCTTTATTCTGTACGGCAAATCGAACAAGCTGTTCACGAAGAAGATCGCCGCCGTATGCGTGCGCCCCTGAACGGCGTCAACGACGGCGGGTCGTAGGACACTACCCGGCGTTCCATCCCCCGCTGCCCGCGCAGCCTACTCGTTTACGTTCAGTCGGGTGCTCAGGTCCGCCTCGGCTGCGACCTTGGCGACGAGCAGCTCCTCGCTTATATGGTCCCAGACCCGGTTCTCCTCTGACACCACCATCGAGATCTTCTTCGAGAATTTCGTAAAGGAATAGTCGGAATATTCCACCGTCAGGTTGCTGGCCTCCTCGAGAAACGGAATCAGGCCTTCATACTTCTTCAACTTTTCGCGTTTGACACGGATGTCCTCGTCCTCTTTCTTCGACTCGAAGTACTCATCGGTATTGCCCGTGATCGTCTCGACCGCCTTGTTGAAGTTGTCGAAGTCGATTACGAACATGCCGTACGCGCGCTGATATACCTTGAAGTAATCGATGATGAAGTTCTGGATCTGGCTCAGCCTGGAGTTCCTCTTCAATGCCCTGGTGAACAACATGAATATGTCGTCGTACTTTTCCCTCACCGGCTCCCGCGTGTTCTCCCTCATATCGGGATTCATGGCGAGCTGACACATCACCCGCATCTCGTTGAGCAGGTCCGATATCTCCCTGGCGGTGACCCGGGACTCGCGCTCGGCCTCCGCAAGGTTCTGCTTGGCGTTCGCGAAATCGAAGCTGCCGAGCACCTCGCGTCGTATCGACGCCTCCACCTCGCCCCTGGTATCCGTACCCAACTGGCCGGACAGCCGCTCTTTGAGCCGTCTGCTGGCATCCTCGGCGACACGGTATTCCAGCACCCGCCTCGCCTCGGATTCGCGGAGCTCCAGGTAGTGATGCATCATATTGTTGAAGCGAACGGTCTTTTCCTGGAACTTGTGGGTGAAACCCAGAAACGGAGCGAAGAATTCATTCTGCTCCTGCGGAGTGAGCTGGAGCCTCGACACGTATTGCTTGAGATAGTTGATCTTACGGCCGATCACTTCGACGCTGGTCGACACGTTGGTGCTGATCTTGGCAATGCTGCTGAAAGCCTCGTGGAGCTCCTTGTTGACCTTCAGAATCTCGACCAGCTTGCGCAGCATGGTTTCCTCGCCGCTGGACTTGATGAACAGGGCCTGGATGCTGCGGCGGGCGTCATTGAGCTGGGACTGGGTCATCAGTGCGTTCTGTTCGATGAAGGACAGACCCGTCAGCACAACAAGCATCTCCTTCTGCTTTTCCTGCAGAACGCTGTTGGTGCCTAGAGACCTGGGAAACAGCTGACTATTCGACATCGCTCAATATACCGGCGGCCCCGGGCCGTGGCCTGACTACCCGCCCTCCACGAAGGGATTCCTGGCCGGCTTCATAACCAGGGCTACAGGCGTCCCATGAAGCCCGAAGCCCCGGCGAATATGGGCACACAGATATCGCCTGTACGACGGCGAGATCTTGTGGACCAGGCTCCCGTGTATGACGATCGTTGGAGGATTCTTACCACCTTGATGGGCATACTTCAACTTGATGTGTCGCCTGCCAACCATGGGAGGCGGCTGCAGCTCCACGGCCTTCTGCAGCACCCGGTTCAGGCGGGAGGTATTGAGCTCCACCATGGCGGAATCCGCCGCTTTCTTGACCGCCGGCATAAGCAACCCTACGTTGGTCCCGTGTTTCGCCGAGACAAATAATACGTCAACCTCGTCGAGAAAAGGTAATTTTCGGTCCAGTTCCCGCCGCAGTCGAGACTTTTCGCGGTCGCCGAGACCATCCCACTTGTTCACGGCCAGAACCATGGAGCGGCCCGCGGCGCGGATCAGACCAGCCAGGCGCGCGTCCTGCTCCACGATTCCTTCTTGCGCGTCGAGGACCAGCACGACCACATGCGATTCGTCGATCGTTGCGAGCGACTTGACGACGGAGAACTTCTCGATCTTTTCCTGCACCTTCGGCCGCCGCCGCACCCCGGCCGTGTCGATGAGACAGAACTCTTCCCCCTCGTAGGTCCATGACACCTTCACCCTGTCCCGGGTCGTCCCGGGACTGTCCTGAACCAGCAGCCGATCATCACCCAGCAGCCGGTTGATGAGAGTGGACTTGCCCACGTTGGGCCTGCCCACCACACCGATGTTCAGAACGCCTTCCACTTCCTCCGGCTCGGTATTCTCAGCAAACCCTTCCAGCACTGAGTCCATGAGCGGCGCAAGTCCGGTCCCCCGACGGGACGAAATCTCGAACACCTTGTCACCGAGGCCGAGCTCGTAGAACTCTCCCGCCGCACTCCGGTCGTCCAGCCCTTCCGCCTTGTTGGCCACCGGGTAGACACGCCCACCGACCCGGCGCAGCCACTGCGCGATCTCGCGATCTTCGTGGGTGAGTCCTTCCCGGGCGTCCATGAGCAGGATTACCACATCACTTTCCTCCACCGCCGCCCGCACCTGCTCCCGGCTCCTGAGAGACAAGTCATCTGCGCGGGACTCATCCAGGCCGCCGGTGTCGACAACCCGGAACCGGTGCGCGCCGTGTCGTCCTCGCCCCATGATTCGATCCCGGGTGACTCCGCTCTGATCGTCGACGATCGCGTCCCGGCTGCGAGTCAGGCGATTGAACAAGGTCGACTTGCCGACATTCGGGCGGCCGACGATGGCGATTACCGGATCGCGCCGCTGTTCCATGGCCGTCGTCTAGCTCCCGGCCGGAGTGACGGACACGGAGCTCAACCTGCCGCCTTCCGTCATGACGAGAATCCGACCGCCGGCAATCAGGGGCTCGAGGGAAATCTGATCGCCGAAGTGGTCGCGTCCGACCAGTTTCCCGTCCTCCTTGTCCATGACGTGCAGGTAGCCCTCATAGTCACCCACCAGAACGTATTCGCCGTCCACCGTGGGACCGGACAAACGACGCCGAAGCAACTTGTCCTGTACCCACACTTCGGCACCGGTGGCGCGATCGAGAGCATGGACCCGCCCGTTGGAATCGGAGACGTACACGTTGTCGGCGTCGGCGGAGATATCCGTATGGCTGGACATCTTCTTGCTCCACATGACCTGGTTGATTCGCAGGGAGTAAGCGGTCAGGTCGCCATGATAAGCCACGGTGAACAGCTGATCGTCCCGCAGCAGCGGCTTGGCGTCGACGTCGATCATCCGTTCCACTTCGTTGGTACCGCTCGGACGGGACACGGGCACCTGCCAGAGAACCGCGCCGTCGCTCATCTGGATGGCACCGAGCTTGCCGTCGGCGTAGCCTACCACGGCCACTCCCTGGTAAATCAGCGGAGGTCCGCTCCCCCGCAATGTGAGACTCGGCACCTCATGGGTGACCTTCCAACGCTCCTCGCCCTTGGTAGCCGACAAGCCCGTAACGGCCCCGTCGACGGTGCGAACCACGACGATCCCTCCGGCGGCCTCGGGAGGCGCCATTACTTCGCTGCTGACCGGCGCGCGCCAGACCTCCGATCCGTCCTTGCGGTTCAGCGCCACGACACGGCCATTCAGGCTGCCTACCATGACCAGCCCCATGCCGGTTCCCACTCCGCCGGAAATCCTCATGTCGAGGTCCTTGCGCCACTGCAGCCGGCCGGATTTCAGATCAAGTGCGGCCACGCGGCCGTCCGGGTTGGCGATGAACACCATGTCCCCGTCCACGGCCGGCCGGAGTCCCGCCTGCTTGTCTCCGCCTATGTCGTAGGTCCACCACCGCTTGAATGCCACGGACTCCTTGATCACAGGCAGCGGATTGGGCTTCAGGGGCTTGACCTCATCCTTCTTGCCGAAGATCTTGCCGATTGCTCCGCAGCCCCCAAGGGAGAGACACAGAACGATGATAACGGTCTTGCTTATGGTTCTTTTCATTTTGAAGCTCCGATGGCGGCGTCCAACTTCAGGTTCAGCATACCAGCATACGACGATCTTTCAGGCAGGGATTCGAGCGCCGCTTGATACTCTTTCCGGGCCTTCGCCGGATCCTTGCTCGCCATGGCGATGTCGCCAAGGAGCTCCCTGTACTGGGATTCGTAGCCGCCGCTCTTCATGCCCGCGAGCAGGGTCCGCGCCTTCTCCACCTCACCGAGGTCCAGCTCGACCCGGGCCAGTCTGAGCCGCGCGACCTTCCTGTCTTCAGGATCAGGGGCATTGTTCATGGCCCATTCGAGACGGGATTTTGCCTTTTCCTTGTCCCCGCTCTCGAACGCCGACTTGGCCAGAACAAGAGCAGCCTTGCCCGCGTAGGGCGTGCTCGAATAGTCGTCCATGAGCTGCCGGCCCAGGTCTGCCGCGGTCTTCTCCCCGGTGCCTTGAACGAGCTGTGCATAGAGCGCCGACGCCGCTTCCTCCTGATGGGCCTTGTGGCTGCGCCAGTAGTTCACACCGCCGATCACCACGATCCCCAGCACCGCCCCGGCGATGACCGAGGAGCCGTTCTCCTTCCACCACGTCTTTAGACGTTCGGCTTGTTCATCTTCGGATAAATGCAGATCGGCCATGCATACCTCATATGGGACAGGATAGACACTTTATTTCGACGTGCACCCCGCACCGCCGGCTGGTCGGCGCTGTTTGGTGCGTTTGCGGCCGGCCGGAGCCGTCTCGCTTTCCCGGGCCGCCCGGGTCACTGTCCGTGTGCGTCGCCGCGGGTCCGTTCGAGCAACCGGGCAATGGTCTTCACAGCAGCACCGGCCGGCACGGTGACCTGCTCGATGTCGGAACGCAGACTCTTTACGGTGACCGTTCGCTCGGCGCTTTCCGACTCACCAACGATCGCTGCCACCAGGGCACCGCTTCGATCCGCTTTGCGTATCTGACTGCGCATGGCGGCGTCTCCGCAATGGAGCTGGGCCGCAAGGCCCTCGTCTCTCAACCGCTCCGCCAGCACCATCCCCTGTGGCTTGGCGGGCGCTCCCACAGCGACGACGAATACGTCCGGACGGTCCACGGGCGGATCGAAGCGGGCGACTTCGACCAGGCGTTCCAGTCCCATGGCGAACCCGATGGCAGGCGTCGGCTTGCCGCCGAGCAGCTCCACCAGGCTGTCGTACCTCCCGCCCGCGCAAACCGTCGCCTGTGCGCCGTCCCCGCCTCCGACCCATTCGAACACTGTCCGCGTGTAATAGTCGAGCCCTCGTACCAGGCGCGGGCTCACGGTGTACTCGATGCACATGTCGTCGAGCAGCCCCAGCAGCTCCTCGAAGTGCGCCGCCGACTCTCGATCGAGATAGCTGGACAGCTCGGGCGCGTCCCTGAGTATCTCCCGGGTCCGTTCGTGCTTGGAATCCAGGATACGCAGCGGGTTGGTCTCCAGGCGCCGCTGACTGTCCGGATCCAGCTCGTCCCGGTACTTTCCGAGGTACTCGACCAGGGTGGCGCGAAACCGCCGCCGCGATTCGGCCTCACCCAGCGAGTTGATCTCCAGTCGGGGCAGCGGAATATCGAGCTCGTCCCAGAGCCGTCTCGACAAGGCGATCAGCTCGGCATCGATATCCGGGCCGCTCCAACCCACCGCCTCGGCGCCGGCCTGGTGGAATTGACGGTAGCGGCCGCGCTGCGGCCGTTCGTGCCGAAACATCGGCCCCATATACCAAAGCCGCTGCTGTTGGTTATGGAACAAGCTGTGCTGGAGTCCCGCTCTGACGCAGCTCGCCGTCGCCTCGGGCCTCAACGTGACGCTTTCGCCGTTCCGATCCTCGAAGGTGTACATCTCCTTGCCGACGATGTCGGTTTCCTGCCCGATCGAGCGCGCGAACAGGCCGGTCTTCTCCATGATCGGCAGCCGGATCTCCCGATAGGCATAAGCCGAAAAGACGCGCTTCAGTATGTCCTCCATCCGCCGCCACGCGAGCGCCGCATCCGGCAGAATATCGTTCATGCCTTTGATGGACTGAATCGCAGACGTCGCCACTGTATCGCCGCCGCTCAGCCGGATGACGCGCCCAGCACGAAACGCGCGTACAGGCGCCCTGGAACGGCGTCGCGCGTGCCGACTTGTCCCAGGTACTCCACCTTCACGCCCGCCGCGTTTCCAAGGAACACGTGGAAGGGCGGCTGCCCATCCACCTCTATACGCCTGCCCGCCTGGAAGCTCCGGTACAGCAGACGCTTGCCCTTCGCGTCCTGGACTTCGACCCAGGAAGCCTGGTCGAATTGAAACACGACCTTCGTCGGAACCGTCGGCGTCGGAGGCTGATCCGACGGGCCGGCGCCGGCTCCCACCGTCTCCGCGTCGGCGGCCGCTTCGGCTTCGGCCTCGGTGCCGGCAGTGGCGTCCACGGCATTCGAAGCCGCGGTCGTCTGCCCGCCTCCCACGCCCGCCGGCTCGGCGCCGCTTTGATGCTGCTCCAATCCAACGCCCAGGGAGGCAATCTCCCCCTGGACAAGACCCGGCACCCATTGCAGCCGACCCTTGAGCTGCCACCCGGCCGCCACCAGCGCGCAAATCAATACTATGCCCGCGACCCAGCCCCATCGCACCCGTGG
>JBAUWJ010000280.1:0-9929 GCA_049583715.1 Arenicellales bacterium
GTCATGGCGGGCGTCGCCGAGCTTCCGATGTTCTCGGAGCCCGACGCCCAGGAATACTTCGAGCGCCGCGGCGGCACCGTGGTGGCCGTCAGACGGGTCGGCGGGATCATAGGTTGGGTGCTGGCGCGCGCGGAAATCAGGCTCGGCAGGAAGATCAAGCGGGACGACCTCATCGAGTTCCTCAACAACCTCTCGATCATGCTGAAGAGCGGCATCCCCATCCTGACCGCCCTGGCCGAATCCATCAGCGTGGCGGAGAACCGGGCCCTGATCCGCACCGTCGAGCACATCCAGCTTTCCATCGAGGCGGGCCTCAATCTCTCCGACGCCGTGGATCAGCACAAGCAGGTGTTCCCCGAAACCGTCCGGTACCTGGTGCGCATCGGCGAGGAAACCGGCGACCTGGACCGCACCCTGAAGGACGCCGCCGGCCACCTGGAACGCCTGAGGCAGATCAAGAGCGACACCTCGCGCAGCCTGATTTATCCCGCCTTCGTCTTCGCGGCCACCATAGGCGCCGCCATATTCTGGATCTTCTACGTGATGCCGGGCATCCGGGACATGTTCCGGCAGATGCAGCTCGCCCTGCCGCCCCTGACGGTCTGGCTGCTGAAGGCCACGACATTCCTGCAACACTGGGCTCCGGCCATTGGCGCCGCGATCGCCATCATCGTGGCGGCTTGCGTAATCGCGGTCAGGACCAATCGAAAAGTTCGCTGGGTTTTCCACAACATCCTGCTGCATCTGCCGATCAGCAGCAGGATCGCCCAGGCTTCGGGCCTGGCATTCATCGCCGAGTATTTCAGCCTCTTTTCTTCCTCGGGCATAGACATCCTGCGCAGCCTCAAGACCCTGGAAGGCACGGTCTCGAATGAAGTCTACCGGGGGAAAATCATCGCCATCCGCGAGGGCCTGGAGCGCGGCAACACCCTGTCGGCCGAGTTCAGGCACGCCCGGGTGTTCCCGAGCTTCGTGGTGCGCATGATTAACATCGGCGAGCAGAGCGGCACGCTCTCGCAGCAGCTCCAGTACATCGCCGACGAATACCGCCGCCGGCTGCGCAACGTCGTCGACAACATCGCCGAAATCGTGAAGCCGGTGGCCATCCTTCTCGTGGGGGGATTTTTCATCGTAATCGTCGTCGGGCTGTTCCTGCCCGTCTACCAGCTTATCCGCCAGGTCGGAATTGCCCACTGATCCAGTTTTTGTGACAAGAGGAGTCGACAGAATGATTAACCGTCTCGTACTGATGTCGATACTGTTCGCAGGCGTCGTTGCTCCGGTATCCGCCGCCGACCAGACCTCCGCCCCGCAAGCCGGCGCGAAAGATCAGGCTGTCAGCCAGCCATCGTCCGTGCAGCCGTCGCTGCAACAGAAGACTGACAGCGTGACCGGACGGACAGAGGAGTCGCAGGAAGGGAGCAACGCTTCGGTCGCGAACGCGGCACCGGAATCCGGACAGCCGCCGCAGGTGTGCGTTGTGGCCCCATCATCCTCTGACATACCCGAGGAGGCTCGCGCGTACCGGCAGGAATTGCTGCAGGAAATCGCGGATGCGCGACGGAATCTTGCGACGGCGCGCAAGAATCTCTCGGGAACGTCCCAGGAACCGATGATGAATCTTGCGGGGAAATTGCTGGACATGGCGGAGGCGCGCTTGCTCAACAAACCGGGGGTGCTCGGGTCGGACGAGGCCCAACAGGAGATGGCCTCGGCTCTGAAACAGGCTCAGCAGCGACTCGATGCGCTGCGGCAACAGGCGGGAAAGGCGGCGGATGCCGACGGACTGCGCAAACGGATCGACAACGCCCAGCTTCGCCTGAACCAGGAACGGCAGCAGCTCACCACAATGCTCGCCACCTCGGCACCCGCTGCGACCAGCCAGGATCAGCTCATGCAGTTGTACGCCTACGCGCAGCAAAGACTGGACGCCGCCCGCGCGCGGGCGCTGACCTTGCCTAATTCCAAGGAAATGCTCAAGAGACTCGACGCGGCTCAGCAGCGCCTCGACGAGGCGAAAGCGCGATTTGGTACCCAACCGGCGTCGCAGGCTAATTGAAACTGATGCGCCGCGGTGATCTCCCTGCGGAGGAGGCACTCCGAATTGCGCGTGCACGGGGCTTCACTCTGCTGGAGATGGCGGTCGTCCTGGTGATAATCGGCATCATGTACGCCATCTGGAGCTACTCCGTACCGTGGCTGCAGGATACCGGCATGCGCGATAGGACGCGCGAAATCATGAGGGAAACCGAGAAGGCCCTTTTGCTCTTTGCCGAGACCAACAACCGCCTGCCCTGTCCCGACAGCACTGACCCGCCGAACGGCCTGGAAGGCGGCGGAGCCGCCCCGAGCTGCACCGCCGGTGACGCCGCTGTCGGACAGGTGCCCTACGAGACCCTTCTGCTGTCCGCGCCCGTTCAGGACTCCCGCCATGTGCCGATCACTTACGCCCTGTATCGCAACTCGGGCGCGGCCGACCTCGGGGTGCTCCTCAACCGGATCGACACCATGGACGACGTCGACGAGTCGGACGCCGTGACGCCCACCTTGAACATCTGCGATTTCTGTGAGGCGTTGCGCCTCGACGAGGCGGCGTCGAGCTCCAATGGATTCGCATCGGTCTCGACCCAGACCACCGCCGCCGGGGGCTGCGGCAGCGGAGCGCTGCTGAACCAGGCCTACGTGCTGGCCAGCTCGGGGCTCGAAGACAGGGATGGGGTCGGCGGCTTGTTCGACGGCGACAATGCGACCGCGACCGCGACCGCGCCCTGCTTCGCCTCGCCCGAGCAGGGGGTGAGCGACACTTATGACGATGTCGTCTCCGCGGTGAGCTTCAAGCACCTGATCGGCGAGCTGTGTCGGTCGCCGGTGTGCCTCTACAATCTGACCCCGGTCTTTCCGTAGCGCGAGCCAAGGAAATGAGCGGCCGCAGAGCTTTGAGACGAACCGTCCGGCCCGACACCTCGGGGTTCACCCTGATCGAGCTGGCGATAGCGCTGGTCGTGCTGGGCCTGCTCGCCATGCTGGCCGTGGATCTGCTTCCGAAGCTCACCGACCGGATCCGGTTGGATCAGACAAAGGTCGACGAGACAAAGGTCGACAAGGCCGTCGTCGGTTTTGCGCTCGCCCACAACCGCCTGCCCTGCCCCGACACCAACAACAATGGGCAGGAGGGCGGGGCATCCGGAACCTGCGCCGCCGGCGACGTGGTGGGCACGCTGCCGTACCGCTCCATGGGCCTGCCCGGGCCCGCGTTGGACGAGGCACGCTTGCCTTTGCGCTACGGTGTGTACCGTGACTCGGCCGACGGTGCCGACCTGGCCGCCCTCACCGAGCTGTTCGAGCCGGCGCTGCCGGACAAGCTGACCATCACGGCGGGTACGGCGAGCCAATGCAACCAGATGTCGGACACGCCCGTGACCACCGTCACTTACTACAAGCCGCCGGCGACGACCCTCCGGGTGCACCAGACAAGCGGAACGTTTAAGAAAGGCGACGTGATCGGCTACACCAACATAGGATACGACAACCTGAGTATCGATACGCCGCCCTCCCCCCCTTCGGGCGTGCAAACGAGCACGACGCTGCCGGATTGCCCGAGCGCGTTCACGAACAGCCCGGGTTTTTCGGTATGCCCTTGTGGCAACACCGGGGGGGCGGGGTCGTCGTGCGCTCAATGCAGCAGCGGCTTCGGGTTGGGCAACTCCCTCACGTCGGACACGGGGTCCGACGTGCCGTATCTGTACAAGATCATCAGCAACACTACGAGCTCTTCTACCAGTGGTACGCTCGTTGGTTTCCCGGGCAACGGAGCGGCCGTCGGCTCGAACCCCGGCTTCAATGTCGGCGACACAATCTACGAGCTCTATTCGCCGGATCAAAGCGACTACTCCAGCACCACGTTTTTGTTTTCAGTCTCCCCTCCTTGTTTTGGTAACGTGGCCACCTGCGCCTACCAGTACAGCACCGGCAGCCCCGCTACCTACCCGTGCCACCCGACCCGGACCCTTACCGTCCCGAACAGCACAGCGATGGTCCAGACCCCTGATCTCCTGACCGGCGTGAGCGCCACGGTCACGAGCGTGCAAAGCAACCAGGCCCACGTCGCCGGCGATCCCATCCACATCGCCGGAGACATCTACGACCTGCCCATCGACCAGTTCCCCACCTACACCGACCCGAGCCAGCCCAACTATGGCGACCCCACCGATCCTTTCTCTGCCGGGGACACCATATACGCGTCCCCTTCCGACGCCGTCGGCACGGTCGTCTCGGAGACTACCCAGCACCTGATGTTCCAGGACGGCGATACCGTGTACGCGTACGCGAACGGCGACACCAGCAACCCCCCCAGTGGAACCGGTACGATATCCAACGTCACACCCTACAGCTTCCAGTGGAACGCCCTGACGGGCAGTATCTCCGACGGAAACCTCAGCATAACAACAACATCTTCAGGAACACACGCTTCAGGAACCAAGCCGGATGCAATTGTCGACCAAAACACCGGTGCCACCGGGACGGTCGCGAAAGTCGAAACAGGCTACGTGTTGCTCCAACCGGGGATCACGCGCGGATCGATCAGCTTCGCCGCGACGACGGTCCAGTATACGAACGAGCTCGATTTCTGCCAGGCCATCCGCAACGCCATCGCCGCCACAGAGCCCTCGCCCGGCTCTTCGGGCGGCGTGCACACCGTGAATCAGGATCAGGGCGGCATACTGGTCAACCCTGCATATCTACTGGTCAGCGGCGGTGTCGAGGACGCCAACGGCAACGGCAACGGTCTGAGCGACTTCGACCTGCGCAACGAGCTCTCACCCTCTGTGCTCGATTTCGAATCTCCGGGGCGCCTGCGCAACAGCTCGTCGAACGCCGCGCTCGCCTATGACGACGTCGTCTCCACCCTGCAGATGAAGGTGCTGGCCGAGCGGCTCAGGTGCGCCCGGAACATCGGAGCCGTGAACGCTTTGGCGGCGGATGCCACCGTCGAGCGCAACCTCGAGGAGATGGCGTTCGAGCAAAACGAGCAGGCGCTGACGAACATCCAGTTGACCTACGCGGCCTTGCAGCTCGCGGACTGGGACGTGGCAATCGCGGCGGTTGAGCTCACCGCCAGTGCCGTCGAAACGGCAATAGCGTTTTACAAGCTCACCAATGAGGATCCGGCGGAGGCGGCCATTGCCGACGCAATCTCGTCCGTCCTGGACGCCGTCGCCGGTACCGGTTCTCTGCTCGACGCGGTCGGTGAGCTGGTCGTCGCGATTAACGCCCAAAAGAATGCACAGGACGACTATGCCGGTGCCTGCACCGCTCAGTATGATCCCGGCCCGCCGCCTACGGGCACCGGCCCTGCCCTGACCACGGCCATCGATGCCGCGAACACCGCCCTCGACCTGGCCATACGCGCCGACGCCTGGGGAGGCGTCCATTGAGAGTCGCCGAGACATGGCGGCAGCGGGGCGTGACCCTGATCGAGCTCGCGGTAATCCTGGTGATCGTGGGGCTCATGCTGGTGGTCGCGATCGCGGTGATGCCGAGGCTGACCGAACGCAGCCGGCTGAACACCACGAAGGACGTGACGATCTACGACGTGCGGCAGGCACTGATCAGCTTCGCCGCCACCAACGGGCGGCTGCCTTGTCCCGACACCAACGGCAACGGCCTGGAGGGCGGTGCCTCCGGCTGCACCACGAATGACGTCGTCGGAAGAGTTCCGTATCGGGCGCTCGGCTTCTCCGACCCGGTGCTGGACACGGCGCATCTGCCGCTGCGCTACGCGGTCTACCGTAACCAGAACGGCGGGGGCGCCGGGGACGCCGACCTGGCGGTGCTGCCCAATCGCTTCATTCCGGTGCTGCCCGGGCAGCCGCCCGTTCAACTGGATCCTTTTCCGACTTCCGACCAGCTTTGCTCGGGAACGGACCCCAACACATTTCCCAACTATCCCGACACGAATCCCGACCTCAGCCAGGGCCTCACCTCTGACCTCTCCATGCCGGACAACCAGAACGATCTGGACTTCTGCCTGGCGTTGCGCAACGCAAAAGCCGCTGCTGCCAGCACCGGCTACGTGTACACCCTCGATCTCAACGGCAGGACGCCTTCGTTCAACGACGCTTTCGTGCTCGCGAGCGGTGGCGTCGAGGATGCCGACGGCAGCGGCGGGGACATCGCCTTCGACGGCCTGAACGACTTGAGCAACGGCGGTGGGATCGGCTACGAGTCGCCGGCGCGGCGGCGTAACAGCTCGCCGGTCGTCTCCAAGGCCTACGACGACATCGTCTACGCCATGCCCTTCGACCTGCTCGAGGCCAAGCTGGCCTGTGGCGCCATCACCGTAGGCGTCAGCTCGGCGGCAAACATTTCCATCGCGTCCGCGGAGATGCTGGTGCAGGCGGAGGACGTGGCGTGGCTGGCGTACCGCGCCAGGGTGATGGACCGCCTGAGCAACGCCCAGGCCGCGCTCGGCCTGACACTGGCAATACTGCAGGAGATCACGACCATTACGGACGCAGTGAAAGACGCGCTCAATGCGCCGTGCGCGACGGTGGAGCCGGATGAGGCGCCTTCCGCCGCAGAAGCTGCCATCGAGGCGGTGGTAGCGGCCGTCGACATCGGGCTGGAAATCGCCAACCTGGCCAAGGCCGCCTCGCAGATCCAGCTCGACAACGACGCCTGTACACAGGCGGTGAGCGACGTGGATGTCATTCTGGACATGACCGATCGGATCTACACCAGCGCCGTGAATGCCGACCAGCGCGGCGGTCAGGGTAACGCGCCGCCGTCGCAGCCGCCGCCGGCGGACCGGGTCCCCACGCCATGAGATCGATATCCTCTATCCGGGGACAGCGCGGGTTCAGCCTGGTGACCCTGTCGATCTGGATGATCGTGCTGGGCATCGCGGCGGCGGTGATGCTGGCGCTGCTGCCCAACCGCTCGGATCAGGTGAGAATGGACCAGACGATCAGCACCATCGGCGACGCCCGGGACGACGTGCTCGCGTTCGTCGTCAAGAACAGCCGCCTGCCGGCGCCGGACTCGAACAACGACGGGAGCGAAAACGCCGGGGCGGACACCGGCGCGCTGCCCTACCGCTCCATGGGCCTGCCCGAATCCCTGCTCGACCAGGCCAGCCTTCCAGTGCACTACACGCCGTACAAGGACGGCTCGTTGGATCTGACGGCCGTTACCAACTTGTACACGCCGGATCTCCCTGACCTGTCCGGCCTGCAGGCAAAAGTGGTCACGAACGGCGCGACGGTAGGGACGGACTCCAGCCATACTCTGACGGGCGATACCGCACCGACCATCGATCAATGCACCCAGGAAGCGGGCGCGGTGTCGACCACTCCAAACCTGCTGGATTTCTGCACGGCGCTGGACCAGGCCGTTGCGGCCGCGGCGACACTGGATTCCGTGAACGTCGTGAGATGCGGGACGACATCGCCCTGTCCACCAAGCTCAGTGACGGTGTCGGACGTCGAAAACGTCGCCTATGTCCTGGTGAGCGGGGGACTCGAGAACGCGAACGGGACCGGCACGGACCCGTCGCTGGACGGCCTCAACGAAAATACATGGACCTACGAGGACCCGGCGCGGGGCCGCGGCAAGGGCTACGACGATATCGTGCGTGCGGTGCGGTTCTCCACTCTCCAGCGCCAGCTTTCCTGCAAGGCACTGATCGACTCGGTAAACATGCTCGCAACGGTGGCGGCGGCACAGGAGTCGACGATGGAAAACGCGATCAGCGCCTACAACGACGCTGAGACAGAGGTGACGATGGCCAGCGTCACCGTACTGCTGGACGTGGTCGCAACCATCCAGAACGTCGTCAGCATTGCCGGAGTCATAGAGGACATCGCCGAAAGCGCCGCGGGGTGCGCGGCCGCCGTCTTCGATTTTGGAGCCACCGCGGAGTGCTGTGCGGCGCTGGCCGGCAACATCGCAGCTCTCGTGGTTTACACGGTGTCCACCGTGGCGCAGATTGTGGCGCTGGGCGTCGACATCGCTCGGCTGATCGATGCAACAAACAACCGCGATGTGTTCCTGCATAACATTCTGCCCGAGGTCAATGCTCACCTGTGCTCCGCCATTGCGGAGGTCGTCGCCGCTGACAAGAGAGGCGGCCTTGCGACCACACCCGTGGCGACACTGGTCGAGCCAACTCCCCCGAACGGTTATCCGCTGAATCACAACCCTTGAGTGCAACGCAAGACAACAAGCCTTCAACCAACATGACAAATGAGGATCACATCCATGCGTAGAATACTGTCAATCCTGGCTGCTGCACTGATTGTGCCTTCGCTTTTCGCCTCGACCCCGGCCCGGGCCGACGGCGTCAGCGGCTACCTCGGCGGCGGCGCCGCCCTCGCCGCCTCCTCGGTCGACAACACGAAAGACAGCGCCGCCTTCAGGGCCTACGGCGGCCTGATGTTCTCCGAGCACTACGGGGTCGAGCTGGGCTACATCGATTTCGGCAAGTTCAAGCTCAAGAACGCGCCGAGCGGGAACAACATCGAGGACAATGGGGGCTATCTCGCCCTGTCCGGCTTCAACTGGATCGCGCCGCGCGTAGAGCTTACCGGCAAGGTGGGCGGCTTCTATTATCACCACACCACGCATGCGAACGGCGTGGAAACGAGCTCCGATCATGGCACCAGCGCGCTGCTCGGCGTCGGGATGAACTTCTACCTGAACTCCGATGTCGCCCTCGGCCTGGAGTACGACTATCTCACGGACATCGAAAGCGAGCACATCAACAGCGGCTGGTTACTGATCCACATCTTTCCAGGGCCTCGACCGGTTCCAAAGTAACGGGCAGGTCTCCGACTGAAGGATAGGTGCCGGGTCTCCGGAGGAAAGCCGTCATGGTCCGTGGTCCTTACGGGCCGGACTACAAGGACGAGAAGGTGCACGGCACAGGGCGGCTGCTCGAGTAGTCCGGACCCGGCTCCCGCCGTTGCGCCGCGACGGTCTGGCGTGACAGCATTCGGGTTTCGGTATTCGTCAATGTCGAATGCACAAAAGGCACCGCGCGGCCGCATGCGTGGTGCCTTCACACGATCGGGCCGCCCCGCTACTGGAGTTGACCATGCAACACGTACGATTCGGCGCCACCGGGCTCAAAGTCCATCCACTGTGCTTCGGCACCATGACGCTCGGCGGCGAAGCCGACGAGAAGACCTCGTTCGGGCTCCTCGACCTCGCCGTGGATCGCGGTCTCAACTTCATCGACACCGCCAACCTGTACAACAGCGGGGCCAGCGAAACCCTCATCGGCAAGTGGATGGCCGCGCGCGGCAACCGGGAGAGCATCATCCTCTCTTCGAAGGTGCGCTACCGGGTCGGCGATGATGCGGACAGCGAGGGGCTGAGCCCCCGCACCATCGAGCGCGAGCTGCACCGCTCGCTGGAGCGGTTGAAGACCGATTACCTGGATATCTATTTCCTGCATCAGCCGGACTACGACACGCCGCTGGAAGTGACCTGGCAGTGCCTGGACCGTCTCGCTCGGCAGGGGAAGTTCCGCTACGTCGGGCTGTCCAACTTCGCCGCCTGGCAGATCACCGATGCCCACCATATCGCGCGCCGCAACGGCTGGATCCAGCCCACCGTCGTGCAGTGCATGTACAACCTGATCGCCCGCTATCCGGAGCACGAGCTGTTCCCCGCCTGCCGGGCGCTGGACATGGGCGTGTGCAACTACAACCCCCTCGCCGGCGGCCTGCTCACGGCGAAGTACGGCGCCGATGGCGAGGCGAGGGAGGGACGACTGTCGAAGAACGAGCAGTATCGCAAACGCTATTTCGACGAGCGCCAGCGACAGGCCGCGCTGGACCTCGCGGCAGTCGCCGCCGAGAGCGATCGCGGGCCGGTCGAGCTGGCGGTGCGATTTTGCCTCGACCGGCCCGGGATCCACACCGTGA
>JBAUWJ010000281.1:0-42109 GCA_049583715.1 Arenicellales bacterium
CCTCGATGAACAACGAGGAGCTGTCGGCGGTCGCCGGACGCGTCGAGCGCATCAAGCCGGGGCGGCCGAAAAAGTCCGCCTGAGCGGCAAGGGGGACACAACAGCAGCCGAACGACGAAGCGGCCGCGACCTCCTCGAGAACGCCCGGCCCGCGAAGGAGACACCCGGGCGCGAGGAGCGACCCATCACGCGGTCGACCTCCCCTCTCCCCCGCTTGTCAAGCGGGTAGCTCACGAGAGGTAGGTGTAACAGAACCTGCGCCGGAGTGTCGTCAAACTGAAACACCGGCGGCTTACAAGGGCTTCGAGCGAGATTCGGAGACTTTATCGTGCCGGGTGCCGACCTTCATCTTCATTCGCGCTATTCCGTCTTCTCTTCCGAGTATCTCGTGCGCATGCTGGAACTCAACGATTCCTACACAGGCATCGATACGCTTTACGCCCAGGCCAAGGCACGAGGCATGAACTTCGTCACCGTGACGGACCACGACACCATCGACGGCGCCCTGGAGCTGGTCGCCGAGTTCCTCGATTCCATAAGAGCGACGCAGACCGGCCATGGCGGCGAGCCTGGCACCCGGGCCGGGGTTACGATCCCCTCTCCGGAGCCTCGATTCGGGCCCTGCCCACTCGCCGCAGAAAATCGAGGATCGTAGCCAGAACCCGGTTGCGTATGGGATCCGTTTCCGTGAGGAGCTCGTGCCTGGCGGCCGGGAAGCGCTCCAGCACACAGCTTTCACATCGACGGCAGAACTGCTCCTGGCGACCGGGTCTGGCCAGGCGATCCAGGCCGGCCTGAAGCAGCAGGACAGGCACGCGAAGCCGGCCGGCCAGTGCCACCACGGAGCGCGTCGCGGCGATCACGCTCTTCAGCCAGTGGTTGCTCACACCGCCGACCTGCAGCTCCGGGGCATCGAGCAGAATCGTGCGCCAGCGCCCGAATCGCTCCTCCGAGTGAGTCAGCGGGTTGCCTTCGAACACCATGGAGCCCTCGTCGAAGTCGCGGTGGCCGGGTACGTAGCTCTCTCCCCTGCCCAGCCACGCCAGGACGGTCGCGACGCAATACATCAGGTGCTCGGGAAGCAGGCCGCCATGCACCTCGAAAAGCGGCGCGCTCAGCACCAGGGCGTTCAGCCTCTCGGGCCGGGACGCCGCGAAGTGGGTCGCAATCAAGCCTCCGAGCGAGTGACCGAGCAGCGCGACGTCTCCATGCGCCCGCGCCAGCACGATCCGCCGGTAGAAGGCAGCGAGATCGGATACGTAGTCCTCGAATCGGCCGACATGAGTCACCTGCGGATTCGCCGTCAGGCGCGAGGACTCACCCTGGCTTCGATGATCGAGCACGAACACGGAATAGCCCCGCTCCACCAGATCGCCGGCGACCTCACGGTACTTGTGTGTGTTCTCGGTCCAGCCCGGCGAGACGAGCACGGCGCCTCGTCTGCCGCGGTCGTTGAGCGCATAGCGGAGCCTGACCCGGTCGGATATCCGGAGCCAGCCCGAGCGGGTATACGGGCTCGAGTCCGGCGGTCGATCCACGCCGGCTCAGTGGGCCGGCGGCGTCAGACGTTCCAAAGCAGGTACTCCCGTTCCCAGGAACTGATGACGCTCATGAAGGCCGCGTTTTCCGTTTCCTTGATCGCGCTGTACGCGGCGATGAATCGATCCCCCAGCACTCGTCGCAGCGACTCGCTGTCGTTGAGCAGCCCCAAGGACTCGGCAAGCGTGCGTGGCAGCTCGAAATCCAACTCATAGGCGCTCCCGGACAGGGGCTCGGTGGGGGTTACGCTGTCCTGCATACCGAGGTATCCACAGGCCAGCGACACGGCAATGGCCAGGTACGGGTTGGCGTCCGCTCCCGCGAGCCGGTTCTCGACGCGCCGGGACTCCGTGTCCCCGATGGGCACGCGCAGGCCCGTGGTTCGATTGTCGTAGCCCCATTTCAGATTGATCGGCGCGGCGTGATAACGGGCGGCCCGGCGGTAGGAGTTCACGTACGGCGCGAGGATCGCGAGACCGGCCGGAAGATGCCTTTGCAATCCGCCTATGTAGTGGAAAAACAGGTCACTGGGCTCGCCGTCCGGACGGTTGAAGATGTTTTTCCCCGTCTCGCTGTCCAGGATGCTCTGGTGAATGTGCATGGAGCTGCCGGGTTGGTGCTGCATGGGTTTGGCCATGAAGGTCGCGAACATATTGTGCCTGAGCGCCACTTCCCGCACCGTGCGCTTGAACAGGAAGGCCTGGTCGGCCAGCTCCAGAGGCTCGCCGTGGACAAGGTTGATCTCCATCTGGGCGGGACCGGCCTCGTGGATCAGGGTGTCTATCGCGAGCCCCTGGTCCTCACAGTAGTCATAGACCTCGTCGACGAACGGGTCGAACTCCGCCAGCGCGTCGATGCTGTAGGCCTGGCGGGCGCTCTCCGCACGGCCGGAGCGGCCAAGCGGCGGCACCAGCGGGTAGTCGGGGTCCGTGTTCTGCTTCACCAGATAGAACTCCAGCTCCGGCGCCACGATGGGGCTCCAGCCGGCGTCCTCGTAGAGCTTCAGGACCCGGCGCAGCACGTGCCGGGGCGCCATTTCCACGGGCGATCCATCCTTGTAGTAGCTGTCGTGAATCACCTGGCCGGTGGGCTCGGCAGCCCAGGGCATCAGCCGCAGGGTGCGTACGTCGGGGCGCAGTACGATATCGATATCCGCGGGGTCCAGCACACCGAAATCGTCGCTGATATAGTCTCCCGTCACCGCCTGCAGCAGGGCGTCCTCGGGCAGGCGCATGCCCTGCTCGTCCGCGAACTTGGAGGCCGGCATGATCTTGCCGCGGGGCGTCCCCGCCATGTCCGGAACTATGCACTCGACCTCGCTGATGCCGTGCTCATCCAGCCATTTCTTGATCTCGTTCATGGAATGCCTTTGAATGAATGGGCGCACCGGGAGCTGCCCGACAAGCCGCTGTGTCTAAAATGTCCATCATAATTTAGAATAATCCCGACAACCACCTCGAAGAGGAAATCGATGATGCGATACAGCCGCCTTGTTGTGGGAATGGTGGCCGTCCTGGTCGTGACGAGCGCCTCCGCCGTCGAGGAGAAGGCCTTGCACGTCTACAACTGGTCGGACTATATCGCCGACGACACGGTATCCAAGTTCGAGAAAGAGACCGGCATCAAGGTCACTTACGATGTCTACGATTCCAATGAAAGCCTCGAGGCCAAGCTCCTTGCCGGACACACCGGCTACGACGTCGTCGTACCCAGCGGCGATTTTCTGGCCCGGCAGATCAAGGCGAACATATACCAGAAACTGGACAAGTCCAGGCTGCCGAATTGGAAGAACCTCGACAAGGAGATTCTCGAGCGGGCGCGTGCCGATGACCCGGAAAATCAGTACGCCGTACCCTATATGTGGGGAACCACGGGCTTTGCCTATAACGTCAAGATGATCCAGGAACGCATGCCGAACGCGCCTTCGGACAGTTGGGCCATGCTGTTCGATCCCCAGGTCGTCCAGAGGTTCGCGGACTGTGGCGTGACCTTTCTGGACGCGCCGGGTGAGATATTCGCCGCCGCGCTCAATTACCTCGGCATGGACCCGAACGGCCACGATCCCAAGAACCTCGAAAAAGCCCTGGAAATGTTGTTGAAAGTACGACGGTACATCAAGTACTTCCACAGCTCCCGGAACATCGACGATCTCGCCAAGGGCAAGATCTGCCTCGCCATGGGCTGGTCTGGCGACATGTATATCGCCCGGGACCGTGCGGAGCAGGCCAATCAGGGCGTCAAGATCAAGTACGTGATTCCGAAGGAAGGTGCCATGGTCTGGATCGACTCGATGGCGATCCCCGCGGATGCATCCCATCCGGCAAACGCCCTGAAGTTCCTCAACTTCATCCTGAAACCGGACATCAACGCAGCCATCGTCAACAAGGTCTGGTACGCAAGCGCCGATGCTGCGGCCACCAAGTACGTCAACAAGGACATCGCCAACGATCCCTCGATCTATCCGCCGCCGGAAGTCAAGAAGAAGCTGTTCTCCAACGAAGCTCCACCCGAGGACTACGCCCGGCTGCTGAAGCGTGCCTTCACCAAGCTGACGACCGGGGAATAGCCGGACCGACGAACCTCGGTCATTCGGTGACCTTGGCGATTCCGGCGGGATCGGTTTGAGCCAAATACCGTCGACCGTCTCGACGCAGGAGCCGAGAGCGAGCCTGCATGGATGTATTCACGGCGTGTCGACAAAGACCTCCCCCGCGGCCCATGCTCTCCGTGCTCCCATCAACTGGCAACGAAACAGCCAACTGCGTCAGCCATGAGACAACAATGCATTCTTCAACGACATCTCCAGACGACAAAATGAAGAGGTGTCCCTGGTGCGGGGACGATCCCTTGTACGTGCGCTACCATGATACCGAGTGGGGGGTCCCCGCTCACGACGAGCGCCGGCTGTTCGAGATGCTGATCCTGGAAGGCGCCCAGGCAGGTCTGAGCTGGATCACCGTGCTCCGGAAGCGGGAGAACTACCGCCGCGCCATGGCGGACTTCGACCCGGAGGCCGTGGCGCGGTTCAACGCGCGCAAGATCGAGGCCCTGATGAGTGATTCGGGCATCATTCGCAACCGGGCCAAACTCGAGTCTGCGGTCACCAATGCCCGCGCCTTCCTCGAGATCCAGCAATCATATGGCGACTTCGACTCCTATCTCTGGGCATTCGTGGACGGACAACCGAAGCAGAACCGGTTCCGGTCCGCCAAGCAAGTGCCGGCATCCACCCCGCTCTCCGACAGGCTCAGCAAGGACCTCAAGAAGCGCGGATTCAAGTTCGTCGGCACGACGATCTGCTACTCGTACATGCAGGCGGTCGGCCTGGTCAACGATCACCTCACCGCCTGCTTCCGGCATTCCGAAGTCTGACTCGCCCGGCACAGTCTGTGGGTGCACGCGTGCTCTCGCCAAGACGCCAGGCACGCCAGGAAGTCAATCAGCCTGGACCCCCCTTGGTGCCTGGCGTCTTGGCGAGAGCATATCTGTGCTTGAGCGCCCACAAGTTCTGCTGACCAGCTGAAGTTCAATTCTTGTCCAGGTTCTACCCGGGAGAAGCGTCACAGGTGTCGAAAGGACGCATTCGCCGGTGAATTATTTGCGTTTTTCTTGTCATACAGAAGGGTAACCCGGCAAAGATGTAGCTTGGTCGACGGGCCCGCGGTTGCCGTGGCATACTGGTCGGCGAGCCGCAAAAGGAAAGGCGACCGTCCATATTGGCGTACCGGGATAAATGAGCTTTTCGTCGTGCTGAAGACCGTACAATCGTTTTTTTCCAGGCATATTTACCGTGAAATGTCGGATGACGACCTGGAACACGCCCAGCAGCTCGCGGCCGCGGCATTGCTGTTCGAGGTAAGCCGCTCCGACAACAACATCCACGATACGGAAAAGGAACGGATCGAGGCGATCGTACGCTCCAGCTTCGCGCTCAGCGACGAAGAGGTGGAAACCCTCATGGACCTGGCCAGGGAGCAGGTCCGCGATGCCAGCAGCCTGTACGGCTTCACATCGCTCATCAACGAGCACTGGTCCATCGATCAGCGCGTCCACCTCGCCGGCTTGATGTGGCAGGTCGCCTTCGCCGACGGCAGGCTGGACGACCACGAAGTCCATCTCATGCGCAAGATCGAGAAGCTCCTGCATATCCCGCACAAGCGCTTCATCGGGGCGAAGCTCAAGGCCCGCGAAGGTGCCGACACTTCCGGCGTGGATTCCGACTTGCGTTGATCCCCGCTGGGGAGGGGGCTGATCGTTCCGAACTAGAACGGGATGTCGTCGTCGAAATCCTCAGATGGGCCGGACGATGACGAGGACCCACCGCTCGCCCGGGCCGTATCCTGGTTGTAGTCCTCCGCGTATCCCCCGCTGCTCTCCGAGGCGCCGCCGCCGCGGCCCCCGAGCATTTGCATGTCGTTCGCCACGACCTCGGTGCTGTAGCGGTCGTTGCCTTCCTTGTCCTGCCACTTGCGCGTTTGAATGCGGCCCTCCACGTAGACCTGCGAGCCCTTCTTCAGATACTCGCCCACGATCTCCGCGAGCCGGCCGAAAAACACCACCCGGTGCCATTCGGTGCGCTCCTGCTGCTCGCCGGTCTGCCTGTCCTTCCAGCTCTCCGTCGTGGCGATGCTGACATTGGCCACGGCGGCGCCACTCGGTGAATACCTGATCTCGGGATCCCGCCCGAGGTGGCCGATCAAAATCGCCTTGTTGACGCCTCTTGCCATGACGTGGGCTCCTTTCAGTGGGTCTCGTTGGTTTCTGGGTGAAAGCGCAGTCTACCAGAAGGACATTTTCACCGGGCCGCGGCTCCGGGGGCCTGCAGCCTCCGCAGGACAGAACGGTGCCGGGTATGGGACTGATGCCAGGGTACAAATCGTCACGGGACGCACTCTCCCCTCACCGTCAGTCACCATAGCCGTCGCCGCCGGGAGATGACTCGCCGGGATGGGTGAATTCCGTTCAGGACAAGGCGCCGTAGCGCGCCAACTGGTCCTCGTCCAGGCGGCCCCGGTCGATCTTCACGTAGGCGACGCCCTCCTCGGCCACCACGGTCGCTTCCAGGACACCGGGAATCCGTGCGAGCTCCTCGGACAGTCCGCCCGCCTCGGCGCGCGTCGAGCCGGCGATCCGCAGCACGCGGCTGTCGAACAAGGCCGGCGCGGAGCCGGTGAGCAACACCAGCAGCCACAGAACGAGTGCGGCCGCGCACATCACGGCCACGCCGTGCAGGCCGTACGAACCCTGGACCCACCCCGCCGCCGCGCCGCCCGTGAAGACGCCGAGGAACTCCGAGGTATTGTAAACACCGATCGCAGTGCCCTTGCCGGCGGCCGGAGCGACTCTGGACACGAGCGATGGCAGCAGGGCTTCCAGTGTGTTGAACCCGCAGAAGAACAGCCACAGCGCCACCATCAAGCCCCAGAATCCGGGCCAGAAGAGGATCACCAACTGGGCCGCGAGCACCAGCCCCACCGCCACCGGCATCACCCGGAACACCCGAGTGCCCCGGGCCATGAAGATCAAGGGCACCATCACGGGGATGGAAAGCACCAGCACCGAGAGGTAGATCTTCCAGTGCTCACCGATCCCGATGCCGAGCTTGTGCGCCAGGGTAATGGGGACCGCCACGAAAGTGGCGGTGAGCACCGCGTGGAGCACGAAGATACCCAGGTCCAGCCGCCTCAGGTGGGGATCGCCCAGTACCCGCCGCACATGCTCGGGCGCGGTCTCCACGTCGCGATGGGTCACAGACCGCGATGGGGTCGGCACGAAGCGCCACAAGACGGCCATCGCCACGGGCGCCAGGGCCGCGGAGATCCAGAACAGGCCCGACACGCCGAAGACCCGGCTCAGCGCCGGGCCGGCCGCCAGCGAGGCCATGAAGACGAGGCCGATGGCCATGCCCAGCACCGCCATGGCCTTGTGCCGGTTCTCCTCGCGGGTCAGGTCGGCGGTCAGGGCCAGCACTGCGGCGGCGATGGCGCCCGCCCCTTGCAGGAAGCGGCCCAGGATCACGATCCAGATGTGCGCGCCGAGCGCCGCCACCACACTGCCGAGCGCGAAAATCAGCAGCCCGATGGTGATGACGCGCTTGCGCCCGAACCGGTCTGACCACCACCCGAAGGGGATCTGCAGCAGTGCCTGGCTGAGACCGTAAGCGCCGACGGCGATCCCGACCAGCAGCGGCGTGCTGCCGGGAAGGTCGCGGGCATAGACGGCCAGGACGGGAAGGAGCAGAAACAGGCCGAACATTCTGAGCGCGAAGATGCCGGCCAGACCGGATACCGCCCGTCTCTCGGCGCCGGACATGGAGATTTTATTGGAAGCCACGGGTGATTTTGCGTCTGAAAATGCAGGCCGGGTATAGTAGCAGGTTTGACCGTTTCCTGTTAGCTCCTTTCGATGGACATCAGCATACGAGGCGCACGCACCCACAACCTGCAAAACCTGAATGTCGAGCTGCCGCGGGACAAGTTCATAGTCATCACCGGGCTTTCCGGGTCCGGCAAGTCCTCACTCGCCTTCGATACCATCTACGCCGAAGGCCAGCGACGTTACGTGGAATCGCTGTCCGCCTACGCCCGCCAATTCCTGTCTTTGATGGAGAAGCCCGATGTGGACGTCATCGAGGGGCTGTCTCCGGCGATCTCCATCGAGCAGAAGGCAACCTCCCACAACCCGCGCTCGACGGTCGGCACGGTCACTGAGATCTACGATTACCTGCGCCTGCTGTTCGCGCGCGTCGGCGACCCCCGCTGCCCGGAGCACGACATCAGCCTTCAGGCGCAGACGGTCTCGCAGATGGTGGACCAGGTCGGCACGCTGCCGGAAGGCACGCGGGTGCTCATACTGGCGCCCATCGTGGTGGACAGGAAGGGCGAGTTCACCCACCTGTTCGAGCGCCTGCTCGGCCAGGGTTTCGTCCGCGCCCGGGTGGATGGCGAGGTGGTGGAGCTGGACGATCCGCCCGCACTGAAGAAGAGCTTCAAGCACACCATCGAAGTCGTGGTGGACCGGTTCGTCGTGCGGCCCGGGAACGAGCAGCGGCTGGCCGAGTCCTTCGAAACCAGCCTCGGGCTCACCGAAGGCCTGACCAAGGTGTCCGTGCTTCCCGACGACGACACGGCGGAGGCGGAATGGGTCTTCTCCTCGCGCTATGCCTGCCCCTACTGCGGCTACTCGCTGCCCGAGCTCGAGCCGCGGCTGTTTTCCTTCAACAATCCCGCCGGAGCCTGCCCCGCCTGCGACGGCCTGGGAGTCGAGCAGTTCTTCGATCCCGGGCGTATCGTCTACGACTCCAGCCTGAGTCTCGCCGAGGGGGCGATCCACGGCTGGGACCGGCGCAACCCCTTCTACTTCAACGTCCTCAAGAGCCTCGCCCGGCACTACGGCTTCGATGTGGACAAGCCGTTCGACAAGCTGCCGAAGAACGTTCGCGACATCATCCTGCACGGCAGCGGTGACGAGAAAATCAGGTTCACCTACCAGCGCGCCCGGGGACGGTCTTTCCAGCGCACACACCGTTTCGAAGGCGTCGTGAACAACCTGCAGCGCCGCTATCGCGAGACGGAATCCAACAGCGTACGGGAGGAGCTGGCCCGCTTCGTCAATTCCCAGCCCTGTGGGACCTGCGGCGGCTCGCGGCTGCGCCTGGAAGCGCGCCACGTCTTCGTCGCCGGCCATGCCATCCACGACGTCACCGCGATGTCCATCGGCCATGCCCACGGCTTCTTCACCCGCCTGGCCCTGACCGGCCACCGTGCCCGGATCGCGGAGAAGATCGTCAAGGAGATCGTGGAACGGCTCGGCTTTCTGGTGAACGTGGGTCTCGAATACCTGTCCATCGACCGCTCCGCGGAGACGCTTTCCGGCGGGGAAGCCCAGCGTATACGCCTCGCCTCCCAGATCGGCTCCGGACTGGTGGGAGTCATGTACGTGCTCGACGAGCCGTCCATAGGCCTGCACCAGCGCGACAACGGCCGCCTCCTGGACACGCTCACGCGCCTGCGCGACCTCGGCAACACGGTGATCGTCGTGGAGCACGACGAAGATGCCATCCGACACGCCGACCATGTCCTGGATCTCGGCCCCGGGGCCGGCGTCCATGGCGGCCGCGTCGTGGCCCAGGGTACGCCCCACGATATCGAGGTCAACCCGGAGTCGCTCACGGGCCGGTACCTCGCCGGGACGGAGCACATCGACGTACCCGCCGAGCGGGTGCCTTACGACCCCGGGAAGGTGATCCGGCTCAGGGGCGCGCGCGGCCACAATCTGCGAAACCTCGACATCGACGTTCCGGTCGGCCTGTTCACCTGCGTGACGGGGGTCTCGGGTTCGGGCAAGTCGACCCTGGTCAACGACACCCTGTTCCCCGCCGTCGCCCGGACGCTCTACCGCGGGCAGCACACGCCGGCAACGCACGATTCGGTGGAAGGGATCGGACATATCGACAAGGTCATCGACATCGACCAGAGTCCGATCGGCAGAACCCCTCGCTCCAATCCCGCCACCTATACCGGGCTGTTCACCCCCATCCGGGAGCTTTTTGCCTCGACGCCGGAGGCCCGGGCGCGCGGCTACAAGCCCGGGCGCTTCTCCTTCAACGTGCGCGGCGGCCGCTGCGAAGCCTGCCAGGGCGACGGCATGATCAAGGTGGAGATGCACTTTCTCCCGGACATCTACGTCGCCTGTGACGACTGCAAAGGCAGGCGCTACAACCGCGAAACCCTGGAGATCCATTACAAGGGCAGGAACATTCACGAGGTCCTGGACATGACCGTCGAGCAGGCGGCGGAATTCTTCTACGCCATCCCCGCCATCAGGCGCAAACTGGACACGCTGGTGGACGTGGGCCTCGCCTATATCCGCCTCGGCCAGAGCGCGACCACCCTTTCCGGCGGCGAGGCCCAGCGCATCAAGCTCTCCCGGGAGCTGTCCAAGCGGGACACGGGCAAGACGCTGTATATACTGGATGAGCCCACGACAGGACTGCACTTCCACGATGTGAAGAACCTCCTTCACGTGCTGCACCGGCTGCGGGACCACGGCAACACCATCATCGTGATCGAGCACAACCTGGACGTCGTCAAGACCGCCGACTGGATCATCGACCTCGGTCCCGAGGGAGGCGACGCCGGCGGAGGGCTGGTGGCCCGCGGCACGCCCGAGGAGATCAGCGAAATCGCCGCCTCCTACACGGGACGTTATCTCGGGCCGATTCTCAGCAAGCGAATACCGGCCTCCAAGACCGCCTGAAGCCCACGGTCGACACCCGGCGGTCAAATATGTTCAACTACGCCGTCGAATATCCCTCGAACCTGCATACGAATCGATGCAAACGTACAAGACAAGCCTGATCAGCATCGCCTGCCTGCTGGCAGTGGCGATAGTTTCGTTCCCGTTGAGTGCGGCGGCCCAGGGCGCGCACAAGTACGGCTTCGTCAACATCTCCAAGGTCATCACCCAATCCGACGAGGGTCAGGTCCAGGCCAAGGCGCTCGAGGCCATGGGCGCGGAGAAGCAGAAGGAGCTGAACAAGAAGAAGAAGGCGCTGGACGACCTGAACGACAAGTATCAGAAGACCGTCAAGGCGGGCAAGCCTGACGCCGCCCTGCAGGAACAGCTCAAGAGGCTCCAGAGAGAGCTCGACAGGGACGCGCAAGAGGCACAATCCGACGTCGACTCCTCCCGCAAGGATCGCATACAGTCGATCGGCAATAAGGCCGTGGACGTGATCCGCAAGTACGGAAAGGAGAACGGCTACACGGCGATCTTCCGGGTCGACAGCGGCGAGATGGTGTATGTCGATCCCAGCGTGGACGTCACCGACAAGATCATTGCCGAGTACAACAAGGAGCATCCGGCAAAGAAATAGTCGAACTTGCAGGGTCGAACTTCGGCAGGGTCGAACTTCGGCAGGGCCCTACTTCGACCGGCTGGGATTCGATCACCGTCGGATTCGACCGGGTGGACGTACCGACGGGACCGGATCTGAGCGCCCCGCTGCCTGGGTCGGGCGACCGTGACCCCGGGCGCCCAGACGTGTCCCCTCAGCCCACCCGCGCGAAGTCGGCTTCCCGCATCCCGATCAAGTACAGGATCCCATCCAGGCCCGAAGTGCCCATTGCATAGCGCGCCTGCTTTCTGACCGCCGGCTTGGCGCGGAAAGCGATGCCGAGGCCGGCGGCGCTCAGCATCGGCAGGTCGTTGGCGCCGTCTCCCACGGCGATCACCTGCTCCAGGCGGATTGACTCCCGATCCGCGATCTGTTTCAGGAGCTCGGCCTTGCGATGCTCGTCCACGATGTCGCCCTTGACCCGGCCGGTGAGCTTGCCGTTCTCGATCTCGAGCTCGTTGGCGTAGACGTAGTCGATGCCGAGCTTCTCCTGCAGATAGCGGGCGAAATAGGTGAAGCCGCCGGACAGGATGGCTATCTTGTAGCGATAGAACTTCAAGGTCTCGATCAGTCGCTGCGCACCCTCCGTGATCTGGAGAGAGTCCGCTACCTCGGGCAAAACCGCCGCGTCGAGGCCGCGCAGCAGCGCCAGGCGCCTCGTGAAGCTTTGGGTGAAATCCAGCTCGCCACGCATCGCCGCCTCGGTGATGGCCGCAACTTCCTCGCCGACCCCGGCCGCCCTCGCGAGCTCGTCGATGACTTCGTTCTGGATCAGGGTCGAATCCATATCGAAGCACACCAGCCGGCGGCTCCTGCGAAACACACTGTCCTCCTGGATCGCGATGTCGATGTCCATCACATGCGACAGGTTCAGGAAGGTCGCGTGCATGAGCGCCATATCGTCCATGCGCCCCCGCACCCAGAACTCTATCGCCGCCCGGCGCAGGTGCTCCGGTGTATTCAACGCCGCCCGGCCCGAGAGGCGCGTGATCCGATCTATGTTCAGCTTATTGACGGTGATCAGCTCCGACACCCGCGCGATATGCTCCGCCTTCACCTGGCGGCCCAGCACGGTAATCACCATGCGCGACTGCCCCTGCTCCCCCACCCACTGCCCGTAGTCCTCGGGGGAGACGGGAATGACGCGCAGGTCCAGGTCCAGCTCGTGGGCGGTGAACATGAGCTCCTTGAAGACCGGCGAGCTGACGGCCTCGGGAGGGAGCTGGACCATCATTCCCCAGGCGAGGTGGTTGTGAATGACGGCCTGGCCGATATCCAGAACGTTGACGTTGTACCGGCCGAGCACATTGGAAAGGGCCGCGGTGATCCCGGGCCGGTCCCGGCCCGAGACCCTGATCAGGACGACTTCGCTCATGGTCCGTGAGGGGGATAGAAGGATTCGCCGACTATAGAGCAACGCCTGTCGCGATGTAAGGTCCGATAGCCCGCGTAGCGGAGCGCCGGAGACGGGCTCCCTCTCTCGCCACATCCGAAGTGGGTCAGAATTCATTCTGACTGAAATTAAGTCGGAATGAATTCCGACCCACGGCGGGCAGGTCCCTTCAGGTTGAGAACCGTGGGCACCCGTGCCCGCGAGAGAGTGAACCCTTGGTCTGGACGAAAAGGTGAGTGTCGCAGAGATCGAACGACAGAAGCGGCGCCAAGGCATGGACCGGGGACGGTCTTTGTCGACCATCTCGAGGCAGGAGCCGAGAGCGAGCCTACACGGACGCACTGGCGGTGTGTCGACGAAGACCGTTCCTGGTTCATGCGGGGCACTCCCGCACAAACTTGATAGGCTCCAGCAGCGCGGCGCCATCAAACCATGCTTGTCGGAATAAATTCCGACCCACAGGGAAGTGGGGAGTGTCGGAGATCGTCGGGAACGAGATCCGACCGACCTACTTCGGAGGTGGGGAGTGCCGGAGACCGCCAGGAGCGGGATCCGCCTGGCCCATAGGAAGGCTGTGCTCCGGTCCTTTACCGCAGGCGCAGGAAGAGACCTGAGCGTGCTTTCGGGTCGAACCAGGTGGACTTGGGGGGCATGACGAGGTCGGCGTCGGCGACGGCCATGAGTTGCTGGATGGACATCGGGTAGCAGGCGAAGGCGACGCCACCCTCGAGACAGTGTTCCACGAGGCCTTCCATGCCCCGCGCCCCTGCGATGCTTTCGCACCTCGAGGCACAACGCACATCTGCAACGCCGAGTATCGGTGCCAGTATTCTGTCGTGCAGGATAGTGATATCGAGCGACGCCACGGGATCGTCCTCCGGGACCGTGGCCGGATCGACATCCAGACGATACCACTGACCTTCCAGAAACATCGAGAATTCCCGCGGTTTCAGGGGCTCCGCTTCCGAGGCGGGGACCGCGCCGAGACGACTCACCGTGAAATCCTTCGACAAGGCTTCGAGCAGCCCGGAGACATCGAGACCATTGAGGTCCTTCACGTAGCGGTTGTAGGCCAGGATGCGCATCTGGTCGTCCGGGAACAGGACTACCAGCAGGTAGTTGTAGGCCTCTTCACCCGTGTAATGCGCGTTGTGCTGGCGCCGGAGGTGCGCGAAGCGCGAACCGGCCGCGGCGCGGTGATGTCCGTCGGTGAGATACGCCTCGCCAATCGCCGCGAAGCACCGCCGCAAGCGCGCCTGAATCTCCGGGTCGTCGATGCACCAGACGGTCTGGGCGACACCGTCGCCCGCTACGAAGTCGATGACGGGCGCCTTGCGCATACAGCCTTTGACGATGGCGTCCACCTCCGGGTGATGTGTGTAGGTGAGGCATACCGGACTGGAAGCGGCCCCCACGACGTCGTTGTACCGTACGAGCTGGTCTTCCCGGTTCGTCTGGGTGTGCTCGTGCTTCCTGATGATGCCCCGGTCGTACTCGTCGACGGGTATCTCTCCCACCAGCCCCACCTGCTCGTGATCCTCGGTCTTCAGGCGGTATACGAACAAACAGGGGGACGCCATCTCGCGGAACGCCCCCTGGGCGAGGAGACTTTCGAGCTTCCGCTTGTTGCACTCGAGCAGCTCGTCGAGGCTCGGCCGCTCGCACTCCGGAAAGTCCTCGAGCGAGCGTATGGCGTTGACGTAGTTATCCGGGTGCGACCGGGCGAAGAGATGGCGCTGCCCCGGCGTCAAGGCATCGTAGGCCGGCGCCACCACGTCGCGAACCCGCTCCGGCGCTACCAGGTAACCCCTGAACGGACGTAGCGTGGGCATGGTCAGCCGTGGCGGCGCTGGAAATCCATCATGAACTCGGCCAGCGCTTTGACGCTACTCTCGGGCAGTGCGTTGTACAGGCTGGCCCGGCATCCGCCTACGCTGCGGTGACCCTTCAGGTTGAGGAGGTCCTGGGCCCCGGCTTCCTTCAGGAATGTCTTCTCCAGCTCCTCGGAAGGGAGGCGGAACACGACGTTCATGTGGGACCGGGATGCCGCGTCTACCGGGCAATCGTAGAACCCGGCGCTGTCGTCGATGGCACGATAGAGAATTCCGGACTTCTCCTTCGCCTTCTCCTCCATGGCGTCGATGCCTCCCTGCGACTTCATCCATTTCAGCACTTTGCCCACCATGTATATGGTGAACACCGGCGGGGTGTTGAACAGCGAGTCCTTCGACAGGTGGACGTCATAGCGCAGGTATCTGGCGACATCGGGATCGATCCTTTCCAGGATGGACCGGCGCACGAACACGATCGACATTCCGGCCGGCCCGAGGTTCTTCTGCACGCCGCCGTACACCAGATCGAACTTCTCCCAGGGAATACGGCGGGACATGTAGTCGGAGGACATGTCCGCCACCAGCGGGACATCCACGTCCGGCCACTCGAAGAACCGGACGCCGCCTATGGTTTCATTGGAGGTGATGTGCACATACCGGGTGTCTTCCTGTACGGCCAGCTCATCCGCGGCCGGCATGCGGGTGTATTTGCCCTCCGCGCCGTCCCAGGCAATGTAGATCTCCCCATAGTGCCGGGCATCCTCGATGGCACCCTGGGCCCAGCTCCCGCTGTCGACGTAGCCTGCTTTCAATCCGCCCGCCAGCAGATTCATCGGCACCATGCCGAACTGCAGGATGGCGCCGCCCTGAATGAACAGGACGCCGAAGTCGTCCGGGACGTCGAACACCTCCATGGCCAGGTGCATTGCCTCCTTGTGAACCTCGTCGTACTCCGCCGAGCGATGGCTCATCTCTATGAGCGACATGCCGGTGTCGTGGTAGTTGACAAACTCCCGCTGGGCCTCCTCGAGCACTTCCAGAGGCAGGGTGCACGGACCCGCGCAGAAATTGTGGGCACGTCTGCTCATGACGAAAATTCTCCAAGAAAGATGTGAAAGAAGCGCCGTCGTGCGCGATGCCCGGCCGGGGATCAACCGGCCAGGTTGACGCAGTGCAGGACCCGACCCTGCTCGAAGGCGTCTATGATCTCCACTACACCTTCCGCGACCGCGTTCTGAGCCTGCTCGGTCGAGGCCCCGATATGATGGGTCCCATAGGTGTTCGGATGCTTCGCGAGCCGCGAATTGAACTCGGCCTCGCCCGCGGCCGGCTCGTCCCGGTAGACGTCAACGCCGGCCCGGATACCCTTGGCATCCATGGCCTTGATGAGCGCCTCCTCGTCGATGACGTCCCCACGGGCGGTATTCAGGATGATCGAACCGGGCGCCATGCGCTCGAGCAGCGGCGCGTTCACCATTTCGCGCGTGTCGGACGAGGCGGGTACGTGGAAGCTCAGCACGTCGCAGCTCCCGGCCAGGTCTTCCAGGGTATCCTCTTCCACGACTTCGAGCGCGGCCAATCGACGGACGACGTCCCCCGGCCTTCCGGACTTGCGGACTACGTGAACCTGCATCCCGAACGCCGCCGCGCGTTCGGCGACGGCGAGACCGATGGCACCGAGACCCACGACGCCGATGCGCCTCCCGTACAAGCCCCGTGCGACGGAGTATTTCTTTTTGTCCCAATGTCCGGCGCGCAGGTCCGAGACGTTGTCCGGTATGTTTCGGTCGATCGCGAGCAGCAGGCCCATGGTGAGCTCGGCGACGGCGAGCGCGTTTTTGCCCGGGACGTTGCAGACGCGGATGTCCTTCCCGGCCGCTGCTTCCTTGTCGATGGTGTTCGTGCCGGCGCCGGCCCGGACAATGAGCTTCAAGGCGTCGGCGGCGTCGATTACCGGGCTCTCGACCCGCGTACTGCGCACCACCAGGACCTCGTAGCCGGCGATGCACGCCGGCAGGTCCCCGGCCGTCAGTTCGGGCTTGTAATCGAACCCGTGGCCAAGGCCTCGAAGGCGATCCAGAGCGTGTTCGGGGAACTTGTCCGCAAACAGTATTTTCATTTCAACACCCTGACATGGAGAACGAAAGGTACCGATTCTCCAATTTGATCCGCTTGTCTGCGGTCGGCAGCAGCGGGTCCGTAGGCGACCCCCCGCGGCGGCACCCTGATTTTCGGCGCTTCCGCTTGCCCGGTACCGCCACCAGACCCCGGCCGGTCGTCTGACGACGGGCGCTTTGCTAGACTGGGCGGCGGCGGGCGTCCGCGCTCTCGGCCTCGCCCGAAACGTTCCGGTCTTCCTGGTCGCCAATATGCAGGAGAAGGGCAACGTCAACAACCGCATAACGAAATGACTCGTATGCTCCGGATAGTGCCAAGGTGTATCCTGTCGGCACTGCGAGGTTCAAAGCATGAGTGACAAGCTGAAAGAAGAGGCCCTCGAGTATCACCGTGCCGCGCCGCCGGGCAAGCTGGCGATCACCGCCACCAAGCCCATGGCGACCCAGCACGACCTCACGCTGGCCTACTCCCCCGGTGTCGCAGCCGCGTGCGAGGTGATCGTCGCCGATGAGCGGGAAGCGGCGAGCGTGACCTGCCGGGGTAACCTGGTCGGGGTGGTCACCAACGGGACCGCGGTCCTGGGCCTCGGCTCCATCGGCGCGCTGGCGGCCAAGCCGGTCATGGAGGGCAAGGCGGTGCTGTTCAAGAAGTTCTCGGGCATAGACGTCTTCGACATCGAGATCGAGGAACGGGACCCCGACAAGTTCGTGGAAATCGTGGCCGGGCTGGAGGCGACCTTTGGCGGCATCAATCTCGAGGACATCAAAGCGCCCGAGTGCTTCGAGATCGAGCGCCGGCTGCGCGAGCGCATGCGGATCCCCGTGTTCCACGACGACCAGCATGGCACCGCCATCGTCACGGCCGCGGCGATCATCAGCGCCCTCAAGGTCGTCGACAAGTCCATAGACACGGTCCGCCTGGTGGCCTCCGGTGCCGGCGCGGCGTCGCTGGCCTGCCTGAATCTGCTCGTCAGCCTCGGCATGCGCCGCGAGAACATCATCATCATAGACCGCAAGGGCGTGGTCTACCGCGGACGGCCGGAGAGCATGGACCGCTACAAGGAGAAATACGCGACCGACTCCGACGCCCGTACCCTGGGGGACGCCCTGCGGGGCGCCGACATATTCCTGGGCCTCTCCGGCCCCGGCGTTCTGGAGCCGGAGCAGCTCAAGGACATGAACGAGCGACCCATCATCCTGGCGCTGGCGAACCCGATCCCGGAAATCATGCCGGAGGTGGCCAAGGAGGCGCGGCCGGACGCGATCATCGCGACGGGGCGATCGGACTACCCGAACCAGGTCAACAACGTCCTGTGCTTCCCCTTCATCTTCCGCGGCGCCCTGGACGTGGGCGCCACCGAGATCAACGAAGAGATGAAGATCGCCTGCGTCAGGGCGCTCTCCGAGCTGGCCGAATCCGAATCCTCGGATGTCGTCACCCGCGCTTATGCCGGAGAGCCGTCTTCCTTCGGCCCCGAGTACCTGATACCGAAGCCGTTCGACCCGCGCCTCATCACGAGAGTCGCGACCGCGGTGGCCAAGGCCGCCATGGACAGCGGGGTCGCCGTGCGCCCGATCGAAGACCTCAAGGAATACGAGCAGCACTTGAGCCAGTTCGTGTACAAGTCCAGTGGTGTCATGGAGCCCATCTTCGAGCGCGCCAAGGAAGATCCCAAACGGGTCTGCTACGCGGAGGGGGAGAGCGACAACGTCCTGCACGCCGCGCAGCAGGTGATCGACGGTGGTCTGGCGCGTCCCATCCTGGTGGGGAACCCGGAGATCATCATGCGGCGCATCCGGGAGCTGAAGCTGCGCATCCGGGAGGACGAGCAGTTCGAGATCGTCAATCCGGCGGACGACCCGCGAGTCGACGAGTTCTGCGAGGAGTTCTACCGGCTGAAATGCCGCCAGGGAGTGTCGCCGACCCGGGCTCGATACATCGTCCGCTCGCGCAACACGGCGTTCTCGGCGCTGATGGTCCGTCTCGGCTACGCCGACGCCCTGCTGTGCGGCACCATCGGCCCTTTCCAGGACCACCTGGAACGCATACACGACATCATCGGCAAGGCGCCGCAGGTGTGCGACTTCTTCACCCTGGTCGCCCTGATCCTGCCCACCGGTACGTTCTTCATCTGCGACACCCATGTCACCTATCAGCCCTCCGCGCAGGACATCGCCGAGATGGCCGTGCTGGCCGCAGAGGAAGTCGAGCGGTTCGGCGTCACCCCCAAGGTCGCGTTGGTATCTCACTCCAATTTCGGCAACCGCCAGGATAAGTCGGCCGCGAAAATGCAGGAGGCATTACGGACGCTGCGCGAGCAGGCGCCGCACCTCGAAGTGGATGGTGAGATGCACTCCGATGCGGCCGTGCGCGAGGACATCCGGCGCATCACCCTGCCCGACTCGACCCTCCACGGATCTGCCAACCTGCTGATCATGCCCAACGTGGACGCGGCCCATATTTCCTACAACCTGCTCAAGGTGCTCGGGGGCGGTGTCTCGGTTGGCCCGATCCTTCTCGGCGCCGCCAAGCCCGCCCACGTGGTCACCCAATCCATTACGGTTCGCGGACTGGTGAACATGACTGCCGTCGCGGTGGTCGACGCCCAGATACGGGAGAAGGAGCTGTCGGGAACCCAAGGCGCCAGAACCTGATCTCAGGCAGCTGGAAACTCCTCACCACGGCCCGGAAGGGGCATCCGATCGTGCGTGATAAAATGGCGAACTGATCCCCGGTCGGCGATGACCCATGCCGTGCCGCGTCGCTGTAACCGTGTTACCACTAGTGAGAGGATTTTCATATGGCGCAACCACAAGAACGCATAGCCGATGTCGATGCCCTCGAAACTCAGGAATGGCTGGATGCGCTGGACGCGGTGATAGAGCGCGAAGGCCCCGAACGCGCCCATTTCCTGCTCGAGAATCTGATCGACAAGGCACGACGCTCCGGCGCCTACCTGCCGTACAAGCTGACCACGGCCTATGTGAACACCATCCCCGCCGCCCAGGAGCAACGCTCGCCGGGTGATGCCGCGATCGAGTGGCGGCTGCGTTCGCTGATCCGGTGGAACGCGCTGGCGATGGTCGTTCGGGCGAACCGCAAGAGCACCGAGCTCGGCGGACATATCGCCAGCTTCGCTTCCGCGGCCACTCTCTACGACGTCGGTTTCAACCACTTCTGGCGGGGGCGCACGGACACCCAGGGCGGCGACATGGTCTACATACAGGGCCATTCTGCGCCCGGCATCTACGCGCGGGCTTACCTCGAGGGCCGATTCGACGAGAGCGATCTGGACAAGTTTCGCCAGGAAGTCGGCGGCAGGGGCCTGCCCTCCTACCCCCACCCCTGGCTGTTGCCGCATTTCTGGCGGTACCCGACGGTGTCCATGGGCCTCGGACCGATTACGGCGATCTACCAGGCGCGGTTCACGCGTTACCTGCACAACCGCGGGCTCATTGACGCCAGCGACCGCAAAGTGTGGTGCTTCTGCGGCGATGGCGAAATGGACGAGCCCGAGTCCATGGGCGCCATCGGCCTCGCGGGTCGGGAGCGCCTCGATAACCTGATCTTCGTGATCAACTGCAACCTGCAGCGTCTTGACGGCCCGGTGCGGGGGAACGGCAAGATCATCCAGGAGCTGGAAAGCGAGTTCAGGGGCGCCGGCTGGAACGTGATCAAGGTGATCTGGGGCTCATACTGGGATCCCCTGCTCCTCAGGGACACCCAGGGGCTGCTGGCCAGGCGCATGGAGGAGGCGGTAGACGGTGAATACCAGGCCTTCAAGGCCAAGGGCGGCGCCTACACCCGTGAGTACTTCTTTGGCAAGTACCCGGAGCTGAAGGAAATGGTTGCCAATATGACGGACGAGGATATCTGGCGCCTGAACCGCGGCGGCCACGACCCGCACAAGATCTACGCGGCTTACTACCAGGCCGTGCGGCATACCGGTCAACCTACGGTGATCCTCGCCAAGACGGTCAAGGGATACGGCATGGGCGATGCCGGTGAGAGCGAAAACATTACGCACCAGCAGAAGAAGATGGATACCGAGGAGCTGAAGCAGTTCCGGGACCGCTTCAAGATCCCCATCAGAGACGAGCACATCGACAAGGTCCCCTACTACCGCCCGCCGGACGACAGCGAGGAGATCAAGTACCTCAAGGCGCGCCGGGAAGCCCTGGGCGGCTACGTGCCGCGCCGCTACACGGACGCCGCGCCCCTGCCGATACCGGAGCTCGACGCCTTCAAGAACCAGCTCGAAGGCACCGGCGACCGTGAGATATCCACCACCATGGCCTTCGTGCGTATCCTCACCACGCTGACGCGCGACAGGAACATCGGCAAGTACGTGGTGCCCATCGTCCCGGACGAATCGCGCACCTTCGGCATGGAGGGCCTGTTTCGCCAGCTCGGCATCTACGCCCCCACCGGCCAGCTCTACAAGCCGGAAGACGCAGACCAGCTCATGTATTACCGCGAGGACAAGAAGGGCCAGGTCCTTCAGGAAGGCATCACGGAGCCGGGAGCGTTCTCGTCATGGATCGCGGCGGGGACGGCATACACCAACCACGGCGTGAACATGATTCCGTTCTACATCTATTATTCGATGTTCGGATTCCAGCGGGTCGGCGACCTGGCGTGGTCCGCGGGCGACTCCCAGGTGCGCGGCTTCCTGCTGGGCGGCACCGCCGGCCGCACCACGCTGGCCGGGGAGGGGCTGCAGCACCAGGATGGTCACAGCCACATCCTGTCGTCGGTCATACCGAATTGCGTCTCCTACGACCCGACCTATTCCTACGAGCTTGCGGTGCTGATCCACCACGGCCTCAAGCGCATGTTCGTCGACCAGGACAACGTCTTCTTCTACATCACGGTGATGAACGAGAACTACGCTCATCCTTCGATGCCGGAGGGCGTCGAGGAAGGCATCGTCAAGGGGCTGTACCTGCTCAAGCAGGGCGACGAGTCGGCGTTGCGGCCCAAGGTACAGCTACTGGGCAGCGGCACCATACTCCGCGAGGTGGAGGCCGCGGCGGACATGCTGAAGGAGCAGTTCGATGTCGACTCCAACGTCTGGAGCGCCACCAGCATGACGGAGCTGCGCCGGGAGGGGCTCGATACATATCGCTGGAATACCCTGCACCCGGACGCCGAGCCCAGGAAATGCCACGTTCAGCAATGCCTGGAGGGCCAGAAGGGACCGGTGGTCGCCGCCACGGACTACATCAAGGCGTTCTCCGACCAGATCCGGGGCTTCGTCCCCGCCAGGTACACGGTGCTGGGCACGGACGGGTTCGGGCGCAGCGACACCCGGGCCCAGCTTCGAAAGCACTTCGAAGTCGACCGCAACAGCATCGCGCTGGCGGCGCTGAAGACGCTTGCCGACGATGGGGCGATTCCGGTCGAGAAGGTGAAGCAGGCCATCTCCAGACTGGAGATCGATCCGGAAAAACCCAATCCGGCAACCGCGTGAGTCGGGAGGCAGGGCAATAATGGCGACAAGAGAGATACAGGTACCCGATATCGGCGATTTCGAGGATGTGCCGGTGATAGAGATCCTCGTCAAGGAGGGTGACAGCATCGAGGCGGAAACACCCCTCGTTACGCTGGAAAGCGACAAGGCCTCCATGGACGTACCCTCTCCTGCAGCGGGAACGGTGCGCCGGATCATGGTCGGCATCGACGACAAGGTATCGAAAGGCACACCGATACTCCTGCTGGACGTCGACGACGCCGGTGCGGGCGGCGGCGATACTGCCCCGCAGGCGCAGCAGGGCGGGGATTCGCAACGGGGTGGGGCGGACGAGCCCTCGGCGGCCGCGGCCGGTCCTGACGCCGCGCAGGCGGAAACTCCTCCGGCAGGCAGCGTGGAGGTGACAGTTCCGGATATCGGCGATTTCACGGGTGTGGAGGTCATCGAAGTGCACGTCAACGCAGGCGACGAGCTCGAGGCCGAGGACCCCATGATCACCCTGGAGAGCGACAAAGCGACCATGGATGTGCCCTCTCCCATGTCCGGCACCGTCACCGAGGTCGTCGTGAAGGCCGGCGATAAGGTCTCCCAGGGCGACCCGATCCTGACGCTGGCGGCGCGGGACCGGCAGCCGGACGCGCCTGCCGCGAAAGAACACGAGCCGTCGAGAAGCGGGCAGCCGCCCGGGTCTGCACCGGCGCCCGACGAGGCCCCGACGGCCAAAGTCCCCGAGCGCTCCGCTCCCCCACCGACGCTGCCCCGCGGCGCAGAGGCGGAAGTCGGTCCGATTCCCCACGCTAGCCCCTCCGTACGGCGCTTCGCCAGGGAGCTGGGGGTCGACGTTGGCCAGGTCCAAGGCAGCGGCCGCAAGGGCCGCATCCTCAAGGAGGACGTCCAGGGCTGGGTCAAGAACCGCATCCAGCAGACGATCCCGCAGCCCGCCGCGGCTGCGGCCGGTCCCGCGGGTCCCGCAGCCGGCGGGGGGGGCACCGCGGTTCTGCCGGAAATGCCCGATATCGACTTCTCGCAGTTCGGAGAAGTGGAGGTCGTGCCTCTCAACCGCATCAAGAAGCTGACGGCGGCGAATCTTCACCGCGCCTGGCTGCACGTGCCGCACGTCACGCAGCACGACGAAGCGGATATCACCGAGCTCGAGGAGTTCCGGCAGGAGCTGAAGAGAGAAGCGGCGGACCGCGGCGTACGGGTCACCATGCTGGCCTTCCTGATGAAAGCCTGTGTGGCCGCCCTGCGCGAATACCCCCGTTTCAACGCTTCGCTGGAGAAAGGCGGGGCAAACCTGATCCTGAAGAAGTACTACAACATCGGCATCGCGGTCGACACACCGGACGGGCTCGTGGTGCCGGCGATACGGAACGTCGACCGCAAGGGCATATACGATCTCGCCAAGGAGCTCGGGGAGGTGAGCCAGCGGGCCCGGGACAGAAAGCTGTCACCGACCGACCTTCAGGGCGCCTGTTTCACCATATCCAGCCTCGGCGGTATCGGCGGCACCGCTTTCACGCCCATCGTCAATGCGCCGGAGGTCGCTATTCTGGGCGTATCGAAAGCGCAGATGAAACCGGTGTACCAGGACGGAGAATTCGTCGCCCGGCTGATGCTGCCGCTGGCACTGTCCTACGACCACCGGGTCGTGGACGGCGCCGAGGGCGCCCGCTTCGTCGTCTTCCTTGCCAAGGTGCTGGAGGACGCCCGGCGGCTGCTGCTGTAGAGCGCCGGGCGCGCGACCATCCCATCAGCCAGACGAACCAGACAATCGACAGGGAATCCCTAAGGACGCCATGAGCATTGAAATCAAAGTACCCGATATCGGTGACTTCACCGACGTCGAGATCATCGAGGTGTTCGTCCAGGAAGGCGACAAGATCCGCCCCGAGGACCCCTTGATCACCCTGGAAAGCGACAAGGCGGCGATGGACGTCCCGGCTCCCCGGGGCGGAAGGATAGAATCGCTGCTGGTGAAAGTCGGCGACAAGGTGTCTGAGGGCTCTCCTATCCTCCTGCTCGAGCCCGACGACACCAGCGCCAGCGACAAGGTGGAATCCGACTTCGACGAGTTTCTCAAGGACACTGCAACCACCGCGCCAGGGGGCGGGGACGATGTCGAGTACGATCGGGAGCTGGTGGCGACCGATGCGGGTGTGTCCAGCCTGGAAGCCGACATGCACGCGGAGGTGCTCGTGCTGGGCGCGGGTCCCGGCGGTTACACCGCGGCTTTTCGCGCCGCCGATCTGGGCCTCGCCACCGTGCTCATCGAGCGCTACCCCACGCTGGGCGGCGTGTGCCTGAACGTCGGCTGCATTCCCTCCAAGGCCTTGCTGCACACGGCCGAAGTGATCTCGATGGCACGGGAGATGGAGGACCACGGGGTGACGTTCGCCCGCCCCAAGATCGACCTCCCCAAGCTGCGCAACTGGAAGGAAGGGATTGTCGGCAAGCTGACCAAAGGCCTGAGCGGCCTGGCTAAACAGAGGCACGTGAAAGTCATACAGGGCAAAGGGGAGTTCGCCGGTCCCAATCACCTCCTGGTGGATACGAATGACGGGGAGCTCACCATCTCCTTCGACAAGGCAATCATCGCCGCCGGGTCCCAGTCGACCAAGTTGCCGATATTCCCGGATCACCCCCGGGTCCTGGACTCCACCAGCGCTTTGGGCCTGCCGGAGATTCCGGGACGGCTGCTGGTGGTCGGCGGCGGCATCATCGGGCTGGAGATGGCGACGGTTTACAGTGAGCTCGGTGCCAAGGTCACCGTCGTGGAGCTCACCCCGGGCCTGATGCCGGGGACGGACCGGGACCTGATCAAGCCGCTGGAGCGCCGGATCAGGAAGCGCTACGAGAACGTTTACCTCGAGACCGGGGTCACCCGGCTGGATGCCCACGACGACGGTGTGATGGTTTCCTTCGAGGGTAAGGATGCGCCGGCGTCGGACCGTTTCGAGTACGTGCTCACGGCAATCGGACGCACTCCTAACGGTAATCACATCGGCGCGGAGCATGCCGGTGTGCAGGTCGACAAGAGCGGCTTCATCAAGGTCGACTCGCAGCAACGCACCAATGTCCCCCATATTTTCGCCATCGGCGACATCGTGGGTCAGCCCATGCTCGCCCACAAGGCCACCCACGAAGGCAAGGTCGCCGCGGAAGTGTGCGCGGGATTGAAGAGCCACTTCGATGCGGCGGTCATTCCAAGCGTCGCCTACACCGACCCGGAGGTCGCCTGGGTGGGGATCACGGAGGAGGAAGCGAAGCGCAAGGGCGTCGACTACGGCAAAGGCTCCTTCCCCTGGGCGGCCAGCGGTCGCTCCCTCGGGCTGGGACGGGACGAGGGCCTGACCAAGCTGTTGTTCGACAAGGGCAGCGGGCGGGTCATCGGTGCCGGGATCGTCGGCCCCCACGCGGGGGACCTGATCGCCGAAGCGGGGCTCGCCATCGAGATGGGCTGCGACGCCCAGGATATCGGCTTGACGATTCATCCCCACCCGACCCTGTCCGAGACTATCGCGTTCTCCGCTGAAGCTTACGAGGGGACCATCACGGACCTCTATGTGCCGAAGAAGAAGTAGCCGGGTCGGGAAGTCCCGCTTCTCCCCGGCCCGCGATCGTCGAATCACCGCCGTGCCCTGACCGCTTCTACCCGGTGCCCCATATCGTCGCATCGATCTCCGCCCACGGTTTCGGGCATATGGCGATCACCGCGCCGGTCCTGGAGCGCCTGCACGCGCTCAGACCGGACCTCGAGATCACGGTCACCAGCGGCCTTCCGGAAGCGAAGCTGCGCGAGCGCATCCGTTGCCCGTTCAAGATCGTCCCGGACCGACTGGATTTCGGCCTCAGGATGCGGCGTGACCTCTCCGTGGACGCGGCCGCAACGATCCGGGACTACGCCAGGCTGCACCGTCGATACGACGAGCACGTCTCGCGGCGGGCGCACGGGCTGGAGCGCTCGGGCTGCGACCTCCTGCTGGCCAACATCTCGTATCTGAACATCGCGGCCGCCGACCTGGCCGGGGTTCCCGCCATTGCCCTGTCTCCCCTGAACTGGGCGGATCTTTACCGCTACTTCACACCGCACACCCCCGGCTGCGCGGCTGTGTTCGATCGGATGATCGACGCCTACAGTCGCTGCGATGCCTACCTCGCGCCGGAGCCGTGCATGCCTATGCCGCATATACAGAAGGTCGAGATCATCCCGCCCGTGGCCCAGACGGGTCGGAACCACCGGGCCCTGCTCGACGAAATGTTCGGTCTCGACAGCGGTACGGCATTGCTCCTGCTTGCACTGGGCGGCCAGCAGGAGGGACTGACGCCGGACACCCTGCCGATGCTGAGTGATGTTCGCTGGCTGGTGGAGGACCGGTGGGGACTCCGTCGCCGTGATCTGCTCTCCTCGGATGCCACGGGCCTGAGCTTTCCGGACCTGCTCGCGAGCTCAGACCTGTTGGTCTGCAAACCCGGCTACGGCGCCTTCGCCGAGGCGGCCTGTCTCGGCAAGCCCGTGGTGTATCTGCGCCGCCCCGACTGGCCGGAAGAGCCCCACCTCATCGACTGGCTCCGCAACCAGGTCCCCTGCCGCGAGGGCAGCCGGCGGGACGCCGGTCAACTCGAATCCTGCATCCTGGAGCTCCTCAGCGCTGCGCGGGCGGACCCGTATCCGCCGCGGGGAATCGAGGTCTGCGCACTGCGCGTGATGTCCCTCATCAGGTGAAGTATGCCGGGCAGTTCCACGGTGGAGCGCCTGCCCACGTACTCGAGATTCCCGGACAACTCCATATCGGATCAGGCGGCAGGAACGGACAAGGCATGCCCGCGCGCAGCTCAGTCCGCTTCCAGCCCGTCTCCGGCACCAATCAGTGCCTCGTAGTCGACGATGTCCAGCCTGTCACCGATGCTCAGGTTCAACAGCGCGGCCGCGTTGCCTTCCCTCACGGCGATCTCCACCAGCCCAAGAGAGTTCCGGTACCAGAAAGGCTCGCCCGATCCGGCCGACGAGAACGTTCGAGCGGCGGGCAGGCGCTTTCCTCGCAGACTGACGATCGTCCCGCGCGACAGTGACGCGGCGTCATAGCCGGTCATGGCGTTGCCGAAATGGTCGATGTAAATGATTTCATCGAGCTGGTCCGGCCAGGAGCGGGTATCCGACAGGGACCACGGAGAGCAGGCAGGAATGCTGCCGGAGGCCAGCATCGCCGCTGCCGGTGCGAACAGATCGCGCCCGTGAAAGGAAGCCGACAGCTCTTCCGGCTGCCAATCGATCCGGAAAACCTCCACCGACCGGGCGCGCCGTCGAACGATTTCGAACAAGCCGTTGTCCGGGCCGACATACCATTTTCCGTCCGCTTTCACCATGACCGGCGCCCGTGAGCTCCCTACACCCGGATCCACCACACACGCAAACACATCACCGGCCTGGAACCGGCGCTGCAGGGCTTCCAGCAGGTAAGCACCGGCACGCATGTCGTAGTTCGGCACGTGGTGGAGGAGGTCAACGACGGGGACGGCCGTCTGACGTCGGATTACGGCATGCATTTGTCCGACGTACGGGTCCCTGGTGCCGAAGTCGGTGAATAGAGCTATCACGCCGCTGTCCGCCATCACTCAGGCCCGGCGTATCTCATACGGACCGCGGCGTTGCGATGTACGTGCATGACAGGCACGGATTATAACCGTGGACCGATCGCGGAAAACCGGTCGGGAAATGCCGTCCATCGAAAAGCAGCAGTGGCTCCGCAAGGCCCGTGGGTGCATGTACGCTCGCCGCGGTCGCTGAGCGCAACCGGCGTCGGCGCCTACCCCCGAAAAGGGAAATCCGACACCCGTTGTCTTTGGCTCTCGCCAAGACGCCAAGAACGCCAAGGGGGATCGGACTAATCGACTCTTGGCGTTCTTGCCGTTCTTGGCGTCTTGGCGAGAGTATACGTGTACTTGAACGCCCGCAAATCCGGCCGCCGAGCCGCAAAAAGAAAGCCGGGGCATCCCCGGCTCAGTCCTTACGACAGTTCATTCGTATTGTTTGTCAGTGAAACGGAATCACTCCTTCCCCTTCGCGCCGCCTTCGGTCCCGCTCATCTCCACGAGCTGAACATAGGCCATCGGGGCGTTGTCGCCCGGACGCGACCCGCACTTCAGGATGCGGAGATAGCCTCCGGGACGGTCCTTGAACCGTGTTCCGAGGTCATCGAACAGCTTGCTGACCACCTTGCGGTTGCGCAGCCGTGCGTAGGCGAGGCGCCGATTTGAAAGAGAAGGATTCTTTCCCAGCGTGATCAGGGGCTCCGCCACGCGCCGCAGCTCCTTGGCTTTCGCCAGGGTCGTTCTGATCTGCTCGTGCTCCAGCAGGGAAATCGTCATGTTTCGGAACATGGCTTGCCGGTGGGCGCTGGTCCTACCGAGCATTCTTCCGGATTTCTGGTGTCGCATGATCTACGTCATCCCGCCATGTCCAGGCTGTCTTTCTTCAGTGACATCGGCGGCCAGTTCTCGAGCTTCATCCCCAGGGACAGGCCTCGGGTTGCCAGGACGTCCTTGATCTCGGTCAGCGACTTCTTTCCGAGATTGGGAGTCTTGAGCAGCTCCACTTCCGTACGCTGGATCAGGTCGCCGATGTAGTAAATGTTCTCGGCCTTCAGGCAGTTCGCCGACCGGACGGTCAATTCGAGGTCGTCCACGGGGCGCAGCAGCAGTGGATCGACATCCGGCTCCTTGGCGGCCGCCGCCTCCTCCGTCGTCTCCTCGAGGTTCACGAACACCGCGATCTGCTCATGGAGAATCGTTGCCGCCCGCCTGACCGCCTCTTCGGGATCGATGGCGCCGTTGGTCTCGATGCTGAGAATCAGCTTGTCGAGATCCGTGCGCTGCTCCACGCGCGCGTTCTCCACCGAGTACGAGACCCGCCGGATGGGGCTGTAGGAAGCGTCGAGCTGCATCACGCCGATGCTCTTGGTGTCGTCGGCGCTGCGCCGGGAGTCGACGGTCTCGTAGCCCCGGCCGCGGCTCACCGTCAGCTCCATGTCGAGGGTTCCCTCCTTCGAGACGTGGGCAATCACGGCTTCCGGATTGACGATCTCGACGTCGTGCTCGAGCTGTATGTCCGCCGCGGTCACCACGGCAGGTCCCTTCTTGCTGAGCCTCAGGACGGCGCTGTCGCGGGTATGCATCTTGAAGGCGATGCCCTTGAGATTGAGCAGGATGTCGATGACGTCCTCCTGGACGCCTTCGACCGCGGCGTACTCATGAAGAACGCCTTCTATCCTGACCTCGGTGACGGCGCAGCCCGGCATCGATGACAGAAGAATACGACGCAGGGCGTTGCCCAGCGTGTAACCGAACCCTCTCTCGAGGGGCTCGATGACGATCTGGGCGTGCTGGTCGTCCGTGCTCTGGACGTCGACCAGACGAGGTTTTAGAAATTCAGCCGTTGAGTCTTTCATAGCCTTACCTGAAAAGAATGAGAACTACTTGGAATACAAGGCCACGACCAGCGATTCGTCGAGCTCCGCGGGCAGGTCCCGGCGTTCCGGAGCGCTCTTGAACACGCCTTTACGAGCCTTGAGGTCGACCTCCATCCACTCCGGCGTGCCGACCTGCTCGGCGATGTCCACCGCGTGCTGGATCCGGAGCTGGTTCTTCGCCTTGTCCCTGACCGCCACCTCGTCGCCAGCCGATACCTTGTAGGACGGGATGTTGACCATCTCGCCGTTGACGCTGATAGCCTTGTGGCCCACGAGCTGGCGCGCCTCGGCGCGCGTGACCGCGAAGCCCATGCGGTACACCACGTTGTCCAGACGGGTTTCCAGCAGCTCCAGGAGGTTTTCTCCGGTCGAGCCCTTCTTCTGCGCGGCCTTCCGATAGTAATTGCGGAATTGCTTCTCCATGATGCCGTAGATACGGCGCATCTTCTGCTTCTCGCGAAGCTGGGTGCCGTACACAGTTACCCTGGGCCGGCGGCCGACCTGGGTCTGGCCCGGCTTGCGCTCCAGGCGACACTTCGAGTCCAGCGGTCGCACCGGGCTCTTCAGGAAGAGGTCCGTACCCTCACGCCGCGCGAGTTTGCAGGTTGGTCCGATATATCTGGCCATGATGCAGTCTCTCCGCTAGACCCGCCGCCGCTTCGGCGGCCGGCAGCCATTGTGGGGAATGGGAGTGACATCGGTGATGTTGTTGATCTCGAAGCCGGCCGCGTTCAATGCCCGCACGGCCGATTCCCGGCCCGGGCCTGGACCGTTCACCCGGACCTCGAGATTCTTCATCCCCTGCTCCTGGGCAGCCCGGCCGGCCTTGTCCGCGGCGACCTGGGCCGCGAACGGCGTGCTCTTGCGCGATCCGCGAAACCCCGATCCGCCGGCCGTAGCCCAGCAGACCGTGTTCCCGTGGCGGTCCGTGATGGTGATGATCGTGTTGTTGAAGGACGCGTGAATGTGGGCGATGCCCTCGGTCACCGTCTTCTTGACCTTTTTCTTCGGTTTGGTCGAAGCCTTAGCCATGCGTATGAGTTACCTTCTGATAGGTTTGCGCGGACCCTTGCGGGTTCGGGCGTTGGTGCTGGTGCGCTGGCCGCGCACCGGCAATCCACGCCGGTGACGGATGCCGCGGTAGCAGCCGAGGTCCATGAGACGCTTGATGTTCATCGAGACTTCGCGCCGCAGGTCCCCTTCCACCGTGAACCTGGCGACCTCGGCGCGCAGCTTCTCCGCGTCACCCTCGGTGAGGTCCCTCACCTTCGTGGTGGGGCTGACGCCCGCCGCGCCGCAGATGGTCTGGGCCCTGGTCCGGCCGATACCGTAGATCGAGGTCAACCCGATCTCGACATGTTTGTTGACCGGAAGGTTGATTCCCGCTATGCGCGCCATCTAGACCTCCACGGCCCGGCCGGGCGTTGTTGAATCGAACGTGATGCCCATGAGCGCTCAGCCCTGCCGCTGCTTGTGGCGCGGGTCGGAGCAGATCACCCGGACCTGACCGTTGCGCCGGATAATCTTGCAGTTTCGGCAAATCTTTCTCACGGATGCTCTGACTTTCATAGGCTAAATCCTGTCGTCTGTCTCAGCGGGGGAAGCCGCTGCCGGTCAATCCGCCCGTCAAGTTGCTCTTCTTCATCAGGCTCTCGTACTGGCGGGACATCAGGTGGGACTGCACCTGGTTCATCAGGTCCATCATCACCACCACTATTATCAGGAGCGACGTGCCGCCGAAATAGAACGGCACGTTCCACTCGACGATCATGAACTCCGGAACCAGGCACACCACCACCAGGTACAGCGCGCCGGCCATGGTCAACCTGGACACGACGGCGTCGATGTACCGGGCGCTGTGCTCCCCGGGGCGGATCCCCGGGATGAACGCGCCGGACTTCTTCAGGTTGTCCGCGATCTCCTTCGGGTTGAAGACCAGGGCCGTGTAGAAGAAGCAAAAGAATATGATCAGCCCGGCATAGGTCAGGGCGTAGATCGGCTGGCCCGGCGACAGGGTGGTCGACAGGTCGCTCAGCCAGGTCATACCCTTCGCCTGCCCGAAAAAGCGCCCCAGGCTCGCCGGGAACAGGATGATGCTCGACGCGAATATGGGTGGTATGACGCCGGACATGTTCAATTTCAAGGGCAGATGGCTGCTGGTGCCGGCGAACATTCGCCGGCCCTGCTGTCTCTTGGCGTAATTGACCGTGATGCGCCGCTGGCCCCTCTCGACGAATACGACGAAGCCGGTCACCAGGATCACGGCCACGAACAGGCCCAGGACGAACAACGGGGAAAACTCACCCGTCCGCGCCAGCTCGACCGTACCGCCGATCGCGGACGGCAGGCCCGACACGACGCTCGCGAAGATAAGCATCGAGATGCCGTTGCCGATGCCGCGCTCCGTGGCCTGCTCGCCGAGCCACACCAGGAACATGGTGCCCGTAACCAGTGTGATGACGGTCGTCACGTTGAACGCGACACCCGGCGTCAACACCACCGGAGCGCCCCCCGGCGCCACCTGGCCCTGCACCGCGACGGAGATGCCGAGGGCCTGGAACGTCGCCAGAATCACCGTTCCGTAGCGGGTGTACTGGGTGATCTTCCGCCTGCCCTGCTCGCCTTCCTTCTTGAGCTGCTCGAGCGTCGGGATCACCGAGGTCATCATCTGGATGATGATGGACGCCGAGATATACGGCATCACGCCCAGCGCCATCAGCGACATCCGCCGCAGGGCCCCCCCGGAGAACATGTTGAACACGTCGACGATGGATCCGCGCGTGGTCTGGAACAGGGCCGCCACCGCGGTGGGATCGATGCCGGGAATCGGGATGTACGCCCCGATGCGGAACACCACCATCGCGCCGAGCAGGAACAATACCCGCCGGCGGAGCTCGGTGAGCCTGCCGCCTCCCAGTGTCGAGCCTTGCGATGACAAGCCGCGCTGCGCCATCAGCCTTCGATCGTGCCCCCTGCCTTCTCGATCGCCTCGCGGGCGCCCCGGGTAACTCCCAGGCCGCGCACCGTGACCGCGCGCTTGATCTCGCCCGAGGCGATGATCTTGACGCTCTGGACGAGTCCATTGACCAGCCCCGCCTCGCGGAGCGCGGTCAGGTCTACGATGTCCGCAGCCATGGAGCTCACCTCATCGAGGCGCACTTCTCCGAGTGTACCCTTGCGCTTCGAGCGAAAACCGCGCTTCGGCAGACGCCGCTGGAGAGGCATCTGCCCGCCTTCAAAGCCCACCTTGTGGTAGCCGCCGGAGCGGGATCTCTGGCCCTTGTGGCCGCGGCCGGCGGTCTTGCCCAATCCGGACCCGATGCCGCGTCCTACGCGCTTCTTGACGGTCCGCGACCCCGGCGCCGGCGCTATCGTATTCAGTCGCATCAGGATTCCTCCACTTTGAGCATGTAGGAGATCCGGTCGATCATGCCGCGGTTCTCGGGCGTGTCCGCCACCTCGACGCTCTGGTACACGCGGCGCAAGCCCAGCCCCCGGGCGCAGGCCCGGTGTTTCTTCAGCCTGTGGTGGAGGCTGCGCACCAGTTGAATCTTCACTGTCTTGGCCATCATGCCGCTCCTATTCGGTGATCTCTTCGACCGTCTTACCGCGCTTGGTGGCCACGTCCTCCGGAGCCGCGACGCTGGTGAGCGCCTTCATGGTCGCCCGCACGACGTTGACCGGGTTCGTCGAGCCGATACACTTGGCCAGCACGTCGTGTATGCCGACCGCCTCGAAGACCGCACGCATGGTGCCGCCCGCGATGATGCCGGTACCGTCCGAAGCGGGCCGGATCACCACTTTCGCGCCGGCATGGCGCGCCACCACCGGGTACTGAATCGTCGTTCCCTTGAGACGGATGCGCTTCATGTCGCGGCGGGCCGCGTCCATCGCTTTCTGCACCGCCAGCGGCACCTCGCGGGCCTTACCCCGCCCCATGCCGACACGGCCCTTGCCGTCGCCCACCACGGTGAGGGCCGAGAAGCCGAAAATCCGCCCGCCCTTCACCACCTTGGCGACCCGGCGCACGTTGATAAGCTGCTCGATCTGGTCTTCCGCTCGTATTTCGTCGTCTCTTGCCGTCGCTGCCATAGCCCTAACCGTTAGCAATACCCATCTAGAATTCCAGGCCGTTTTCCCGGGCCGCCTCGGCCAGGGCCTTGACACGGCCGTGGTACTTGAAGCCGGAACGATCGAAGGCGACGCGGGAGATTCCCGCGGCCTTGGCGTTCTCGGCAATCGCTTTACCCACCGCCGACGCCGCCTCGATGTTTCCGCCGCTCTTGATGGAGCCGCGGATCTTCGGATCCAGGGTCGAGGCGTTGGCCATGACCCGGCCCGTGTGGTCGTCGATCACCTGGGCGTAGATGTGGCGAGGTGACCGGAACACCGACAGGCGCAGCACATTCTTGCGCCGCATCTGCTCCCGCGTTCTCCTGGCCCGCCGCAACCGCGCTACCTTTCGCTCGTGCATGGATCTATCGCCTACTTTTTCTTGGCCTGCTTACGTACAACGTGTTCATCGGAATAACGAACGCCCTTGCCCTTGTACGGTTCCGGCGGCCGGTATCGCCGGATCTCCGCTGCCACCTGGCCCACCTGCTGCTTGTCCGCACCCCTGACGACGATTTCCGTCTGTGTGGGCGTTTCCACCGTCACACCGTCGGGCACCTCGTACACCACCGGATGGGAGAAACCGAGGGTCAGGTTCAGCTTCTGGCCCTGGGCCTGGGCGCGATAGCCCACCCCGACGATCCCAAGCCGTTTCTCGAACCCCTGTGTAACACCCTGCACCATATTGTTCACTAGCGCGCGAGTGGTGCCCGCGAGGGCGACGGCATCCTTGGAATCCCGACGCGAGCGCACGCGGAATGTCCCGTCCTGCTGCTCCACCTCCACCAGGTCGTGGGCGGAGATCCGAAGCTCCCCCTTCGGACCTTTTACCGAAATCTTCTGCCCGTCCAGGTTGAGCTGCACCCCCGTGGGGATGGCTACGGGCGCATTGGCGATTCTGGACATGTGTTGAAACTCAGGCTTCGACGTTCAAATTGTTGAGATCAGGTCACCGTACAAATCACTTCACCGCCGACACCGGCCTTGCGGGCGGCGCGGTCGGTCATCACGCCGTTGGAGGTTGAAATGATTGCGATGCCGAGCCCGCCGTTCACCGACGGCAGGTCTCCCGCGCCCTTGTAGATGCGCAGCCCCGGCCTGCTCACACGCTCGAGCTTCGCGATCACCGGGTCTCCGTCGCGGTACTTGAGCTTGATGTTGATGACGGGCTTGCCGTCGACCTGCTCCATCGAGAAGTCCTCGATGTAGCCTTCGTCCTTCAGCACCTGAACCACATTCCGCTTCATCTTCGCCGCCCCGACATACACCGATATCTTTTCGGCGTTCTGGGCGTTGCGAATCCGCGTCAGTAGATCGGCAATGGGGTCGGTCATCATGATTCGGGCTACCTCTTGAAAGATCTACCAGCTGGACTTCATGACGCCCGGGGCTTCACCGTTCATGAAGATCTCCCGAAGCTTGTTGCGGCACACCCCGAACTTGCGGTAGACACCGCGGGGCCTGCCGGTCAGGACGCAGCGGTTTCTCCGGCGCGAGGCGCTGGAGTTGCGGGGCAGCTTCTGCAGGTCCAGCATCGCCTGAAAGCGGTCGTCCGGACCGAGCCTCTCGTCGCCCATGCGGGTGCGCAGGGCCTCGCGGCGCGACCGGTACTTCGCCTCGAGCCGTGCCCTTTTCTTTTCCCTCGCTATCATGGATTTCTTTGCCATGGTGTCGCTCGTCAGGTTCGAATTGGAAAATCAAAAGCCCGCAGAAGCGCCAGGGCTTCCTTGTCACTATTCGCGGACGTCGTAATAGTCACGTCCATGCCCCGGATTGCATCGACTTTGTCGTAATCGATCTCCGGGAAGACGATCTGTTCCTTCAGCCCGAAGGAATAGTTGCCCCGCCCGTCGAAGGAGCGCGGGCTCATGCCCCGGAAATCGCGAATGCGTGGAATCGCGATACTGATCAATCGATCCAGGAACTCGTACATGCGCGCCCGGCGCAGCGTCACCTTGCAGCCGACGGGCCACCCGGCGCGGACTTTGAAGTTGGCGACCGACTTGCGGGCGTTGGTGATAATCGGCTTCTGGCCGGTGATGAGCGCCAGCTCCTCAGAGGCGGATTCCAGCACCTTCTTGTTCCCGATCGCTTCCCCGAGGCCCATGTTCAATGTGACCTTGGTGAAGCGCGGGATCTCCATCCGGCTCTTGTAGCCGAACTGCTCCCTGAGCTGGGGCACCACGGTACTGTCGTAATATTCTGCTAATCGGCTCATCTTGGTCGGTTCACTTGATATCCACGACTTCCTGGTTGGACTTGAAGTAGCGCACCTTGCGTCCGTCTTCCAGGGTTCTGAAGCCGACCCGGTCGGCCTTCTTTGTAACAGGGTTGTACAGCGCCAGGTTCGAGAGGTGAATCGGGGCCTCCTTGTCGAGGATACCACCCTGGATACCCTTCATGGGATTCGGCTTGGTATGGCGCTTGACGACGTTCACGTCATTGACCAGGGCACGGCCGTCCGGCAGCACCTGAAGGACCTCACCGATCTTGCCGCGGTCGCGGCCTGCGAGCACGATGACCTGGTCACCCTTTCGAATCTTCTTCATTACTCGAATAGCCCCTTGTCAGCCCTCACAGAACTTCGGGCGCCAGTGAAATGATCCGCATGAATCGCTCGGTGCGCAGCTCACGCGTGACCGGTCCGAAGATGCGGGTGCCGATCGGCTGGAGCTGGTTGTTCAAAAGCACGGCAGCATTGCGGTCGAAGCGAATCAGGGAACCGTCGTTGCGGCGGATGCCCTTGCGGGTGCGAACCACCACGGCGTTGAACACCTCTCCCTTCTTCACCCTGCTGTTCGGTATCGCTTCCTTGACGCTGATCTTGATGATGTCGCCGATGCCCGCATAGCGCCGCTTGGATCCGCCCAGTACCTTCACGCACTGGACCTTCCGCGCCCCGCTGTTGTCCGCTACTTCCAATATACTCTGCATCTGAATCATGTCCGGCTCCCCTACAGCGCACGCTCGAGTACTTTCACCAGGCGCCACGACTTGTGCCTGGAGATAGGCCGGCATTCTTCGACCAACACCAGGTCACCCTCCTGGGAGGTGTTTTCCTCATCGTGGGCAAGCACTTTGGTCGACCTGCGCATGTACTTCTTGTACAGCGGGTGTTTCACCCGGCGCTCGATCAGCACCGAGATCGTCTTGTCGGCCTTGTTGCTCAACACTCTGCCCGATACCGAGCGCGCGGCCCTGGTCTGTGCCGCCGGTTCTTCCTTTGCCGCTTCCGTTGCCTCGTTCATCGGCTCACTCGACGGCTCGTTCATTGATCGCCACCCCGCGTCTTTTCGTTCATGACTGTTTCGATACGCGCGATATCCTTACGCAGCTCGCGGAAGCGAGCCGGCGTACCCAACTGCCCCGTGGCCCGCTGCATGCGGAGATTGAACTGCTCGCGGCGCAGCTCGACCAGCTCGTCGCGCAGCTCCGCGCCGCTCTTCTTTCTCAGTTCGGATGCCTTCATGTGTGCCGTCACCTGCTTACAAAGGTCGTGGGCACGGCAAGCTTGGCGCTGGCCAGCCGAAAGGCCTCCCGGGCCAGGGACTCGCTCACGCCCTCCATTTCGTACAGCACGTGGCCGGGTTTGACCTCGGCTACCCAGTATTCCGGATTACCCTTGCCCTTGCCCATGCGCACCTCCAGGGGCTTCTTGGACACCGGCTTGTCGGGAAAGACACGTATCCAGATCTTTCCGCCGCGTTTGATATGTCGGGTCAGGGCCCGCCGGGCGGCTTCGATCTGGCGCGCGGTGAGGCGGCCTCGCGCGGTCGCCTTGAGGCCGTACTCGCCGAAGCTGACTTCGTTGCCCCGGGTGGCGAGGCCTCGGTTGCGGCCCTTCTGACGCTTCCTGTACTTGGTTCGGTTCGGTTGCAGCATGATGATCAGCTCGTCGCGGCCGCCGGCTCCGCCGTGGCTTCGGTTTCAGGCTCGCTCTCGAAGACCTCGCCTTTGAATATCCAGACCTTGACGCCGATTACGCCGTAGGTCGTGTGTGCTTCCGCGAAGCCGTAATCGATATCCGCGCGCAGCGTGTGCAGCGGAACCCGGCCCTCGCGATACCATTCCGTGCGGGCGATTTCGGCGCCGTTCAGGCGTCCCGCCACCATCACCTTCACCCCCTGGGCGCCCAGGCGCATGGCGCTGGTCACCGCCCGCCTCATGGCGCGACGGAACATGATCCGCTTTTCGAGCTGCTGGCAGATATTCTCCGCCACCAGCGTGGCGTCCAGCTCCGGCTTGCGCACCTCTTCGACGGCAATCTGCACGGGAAGATCCGTAAGCCTGCGGATATCGGCGCGCATGCGCTCGATGTCCTCGCCCTTCTTACCGATTACGATACCCGGCCGCGCCGTGTGAATCGTGATGTTCAGGTTGTTGGCCGGACGCTCGATGGATACCCGGCTGACCGCGGCGTTGGCAAGGCGTTTCCTGAAGTAATCCCGGACCTTCAGATCGATCGCCAGGTTGCCGGCGTATTGCTTGTTCGGCGCGTACCAGCGGGCGTTCCAGTCGCGGATGATCCCCAGACGATACCCGTTCGGTTGAACTTTCTGACCCATGACCCGCTCCGGCTAGTTGTCGCTCACCGCCACGGTGATGTGGCTGGTGCGCTTGAATATGGACGCGGCCCTGCCCTTTGCCCGGGCACGCCAGCGCTTCAGGGTTGGCCCTGCGTCGACGCAGATCTCGCTGACTTTCAGCTCATCGATATCGGCGCCCTCGTTGTGCTCGGCGTTGGCGATTGCCGATTCCAGCGTCTTCTTGACGAACTGAGCGGCCTTCTTGGGGCTGAACTGGAGTATTTCCAGCGCCCGTGCGACCTCGAGACCGCGCACCTGGTCGCAGACCAGCCGCGCCTTGCGCGGCGATATGCGTACATACTTCGAAGTCGCCCTGGTTTCCATGTTTCTCTCCTACTTGGCCTTGCGGTCGGCCGCATGGCCCTTGAAAGTGCGGGTCGGCGCGAACTCACCCAGCTTGTGTCCGACCATGTTCTCGGATATCAGAATCGGCACATGCTGGCGGCCGTTGTGTACGGCAATCGTCAGACCGACGAATTCCGGCATGATGGTGGAACGGCGCGACCAGGTCTTGATGGGCCGGCGGCTGTTCTCGTCGCGGGCCTTCTCGACCTTCGTCCAAAGGTGATGGTCCACAAACGGCCCTTTCTTGATTGAACGTGGCATGGCTCGGTATCCCGTGTCGTCAGCGCTTGCGGCGACGAATGATCATCGACTGAGTGCGTTTGTTGTGGCGCGTGCGGTAGCCCTTGGTCGGCGTGCCCCAGGGGCTGACCGGGTCGCGGCCGCCGGAGGTGCGGCCCTCGCCGCCCCCGTGGGGATGATCGACCGGATTCATGGCCACGCCCCGCACCGTGGGCCTGACACCACGCCAGCGCTTCGCGCCCGCCTTGCCCAGCTTCCTGAGGCTGTGTTCTGCGTTGCCGACCTCGCCGATGGTGGCGCGGCAATCGAGATGCACCCGGCGCACTTCGCCGGATCGAAGCCGCAACTGCGCGTACTCGCCCTCACGGCTGAGACACTGGACGGAAGCCCCCGCCGAACGGGCGAGCTGGGCACCCTTTCCCGCTTTCATCTCGACACAGTGCACGACGCTGCCGACCGGGATATTGCGAAGCGGCAATGCGTTGCCGGGGGCGATCGGCGCGTGCTCGCCGGACACCAACCTGTCGCCGCGGCTTACGCCACGCGGCGCGATGATGTAGCGCCGTTCGCCGTCGGTATACAGGAGCAGAGCGACGTTGGCGCTGCGGTTTGGATCGTATTCCAGGCGTTCGACCTTTGCCGGAACGCCGTCCTTGTCGCGGCGAAAATCCACGATACGGTACTTTCTCTTGTGTCCGCCGCCGCGCTGGCGCACCGTCATGCGGCCCTGGTTGTTGCGGCCGTCAATCGTGCTCTTGGACTCCACGAGCGACCGGTGCGGCCGCCCGCGATGCAGGTCCGGATCGACGACCCGCACCATACCGCGCTGGCCGGGTGTTCTCGGTTTGAGCTTATTCAGTGGCATGCGTCGCTACTCTTTCTATTTGACCCGTTCAACTTAAGTCGTCTACTGCTGACCACCGGCGAAGTCGATATCCTGGCCCGCCTTGAGGCGCACATAGGCCTTCTTCCAGTTACTGCGCGCACCCGGCGTGCTCTGGAACCGCTTCACCTTGCCCCGCATGTTGGCGACCTGCACGCTCACCACGTCGACATCGAACGCGAGCTCGACAGCCTCCTTGATCTCCCTCTTGGTGGCGTTCGGCAGAACCTCGAAAGCCACCTGGTTTCCCTGGTCGGCCAGGCGGGTGCTCTTTTCCGACACGATCGGCGCCACGAGTATCTGGTACAGGCGTTCGCGGTTCATTGCAGCCACTCCTCGATCTGCCTGACGGCGTTCGACGTCGCAATGACTTTCTCGTGGCCGGTCAGCACCACCGGATCCAGCTCGCGCACCTCACAGATGTTGACCTTGTAAAGGTTGCGCGCCGCCAGCCACAGATTGCGATCGTAAGCATCGGTGACGATGACGGCATCCTCGCTCGCCAGGGATTTCAGAACCCGTGCCAGGTCCCGGGTGCGCGGCTCCGACACCCGGACCTCGTCACAGACGATCAGGCGGTCCTGACGCGCCAGCTCCGAGAGGATGGAGCGCAGCCCCGCCCGGTACATTTTTCGGTTGACCTTCTGGCCGAAATCCCGCGTCGAGGCGGGAAACGTCTTGCCGCCGCCGCGCCACAATGGGCTGCGACTACTCCCCGCGCGGGCCCGGCCGGTGCCTTTCTGGCGCCAGGGCTTGCTGTTCCCGCCCTCGACCGCCGCGCGGTTCTTCTGTGCACGGGTGCCGGACCGGGCTCCCGCCAGATACGCAACAACGACCTGGTGAACCAGCGGCTCATTGAATTCCACGCCGAAGGTGACGTCCGACACCGTCAGAGTGCTCGATTTCTCGCCATCGGACTTGAATACGGCCAGTTCCATTACGCTGCACCCTTCTTGATCTTGACGCTCGGCCGCACATTCACCATGCCGCCCCGTGGCCCCGGCACCGAGCCCTTGATCATGAGCAGACTCCTCTCGGGGTCCACCCGCACAACCTCCAGGCCCTGCTGAGCGCGCCGCACATTGCCCATCTGGCCCGCCATCTTCTTGCCCGGAAACACCCGGCCGGGATCCTGACATTGCCCCGTGGAGCCCGGCGAGCGGTGAGTCAGAGAGGCGCCATGGCTGGCGCGGCCCCCACCAAAACCGTGGCGCTTGACTACCCCGGCGTAGCCCTTTCCTACGGTCGTGCCCCGTACGTCCACCTTCTGCCCGGGCTCGAACATGTCCACGCCCAGCGTTGATCCGACCTCGAAATCGGCTCCCGCGGTGCCTTTCAGACGAAACTCCCACAATCCCGCACCGGGCTCCACGCCGGCCTTCCTGAAGTGGCCGGCCATCGGTTTGTTCACCCGGCTTGGACGGCGCGACCCGGCGGTGATCTGCACCGCCCGGTACCCGTCCCGCTTCTCGGTCCTGAGCTGCGTGACGCGGTTGCCTTCGATAGCGAGTACCGTCACCGGCACCGACACGCCGTCTTCGGTGAATATCCGGGTCATCCCGATCTTCTTGCCTACGAGCCCCAGTGCCATTGTTTCGTTCTCTGTAGCTTCAGTCTCTAGCTTCAATGAGCCGCAATCAGCTCAGCTTGATCTCGACGTCCACGCCCGCCGCGAGGTCGAGGCGCATCAGCGCATCCACGGTCTTGTCCGTGGGCTCGACGATATCCATGATCCGCTTGTGCGTGCGAACCTCGAACTGGTCGCGCGCCTTCTTGTTGACATGCGGAGAACGAAGCAGCGTGAACCGCTCTATCCTGGTCGGCAGAGGAATCGGACCGTGCACGACGGCGCCGGTGCGCTTGGCCGTGTCCACGATTTCCTGGGCCGATTTGTCGATCATCCGGTTGTCAAAAGCCTTCAGCCGGATACGGATTCTCTGGCCTTGAACGTTCATTTCAATCTATGCTCCGGCGCCGAGTCGGCGCCTCAATCGTCGGGATACAATCCCGACGTGTAATACCGATCCTGAACATGTCGGAATGAATTCCGACCCACATCACTGCCCGAACTACTGCACCCGTGGGAGCGAATTCATTCGCGATTCCCTACCCTCACTCGGGCCTCACTCGATAACCTTCGTCACCACCCCGGCGCCCACCGTGCGTCCACCCTCGCGCACCGCAAACCGCAAACCCTCCTGCATCGCCACCGCCGCAATC
>JBAUWJ010000282.1:0-32182 GCA_049583715.1 Arenicellales bacterium
CCAATGTCATCATGGAGCTCGCGTGCCACAGCGCTCGGCAAACGACAGATTGACTTCCCTGGCGCTCTTGGCGTGCATGTTCTGCACCTTTCGCCCGAAAATCCTGCTGACAGGTTTTCGACGGCCCAAAACGCGCGCGGGGAAAGGGGGCGGCGCCCACCGGCAAGTACTGGACGCTTTGCGCTCGCGGAACGTTTGACAGGGCAACGGCGTTTGATTACGGTAGCGTTCGCCTCAGGTGCCCCGCGTGTCGGCGTCATCGATACCGGGGTGAAACGGGAAGTCGGTCGAAATCCGACGCTGCCCCCGCAACGGTAGGTGATCAAGCGGTCGATGTTCCAGCACTTTTCTTGAAAGTGGGACGGTGACCGCAGGGTGCTTCGGCATCGGTCACAAGCCCGGAGACCGGCCTAGAGGTCGCCATCAGGTACCGCGGAGGGCGGTGAACCGGGTCTGTGAAGCCCTTGGTTTCGTTCTCCGTGCGCACCGAAAGTGCGGGTGAGCACACTTTAAGAGAATAAGGAGAACGAAGCATGTTCCGATCGCGTCCCGTCGCGATGCTGTTGTTGGGCACCGTTTCGACATCTGCCCTTCTGTCTTCCGCAGCCTCGGCCGCCACGACCACCCCTTCCATAGTCGTGACAGCAACGCGCAGCCCCGTGGACGTCAGCAGGGTCGCCGCCTCGACCACCGTCATCACACGCCGCGACATCGAGGCCATGCAGGTCCACTCCGTCCCGGCGCTGCTGAACGGCGTTGCCGGCCTCGACGTCGTTCAGAACGGCGGCCCCGGCAAAGCCACGAGCTTCTTCCTGCGCGGCACCGAGTCCGACCACGTGCTGGTTCTCATAAACGGTATACGCGTGGGCTCGGTATCCCTCGGCACAGCGGCACTGGAGCAGCTTCCGCTGGAGCATATCGACCGGATCGAGATCGTTCGCGGACCCCGCGCGAGCCAGTGGGGATCGGATGCGATCGGCGGCGTGATTCAGATCTTCACCCGCAGCGGCGAGGACCTCGAGTCCGGGCACACGCGTTACGATGCCGGCGCAGGCGCCGGCTCCTACGATACGTACGACACCCGCGCTTCGATCGCCGGTGCCGGAAGGACAAGCAACTACCAGGCATCGGTCGAGTATTTCGACACCGCCGGCTTCAATGCCCGCCAGGCCGTACCGGGACCTTACGGCTTCTACCAACCGGACAAGGACGGCTACCGCAACCTGTCCTTCCACCTCCGCGGCGGACATCGCTTCAACGACAACCTCGATATGAACGCCTTCGTGCTCCATGCCGAGGGCACGACGGAGTTCGACGGCACGTTCCAGGACAAGACGAACTTCATCCAGCAGGTACTCGGCGCCGAGACGCACTGGCAGGTCACCGAGAGCACATCCCTGGTCGCGCGGGCGGGCGAGAGCCGCGACGAGCAGGACAGCTTTGCGCCCGACGGGTCGTTCGCATCGAGATATGACAGCAAACGCGACGAGCTGTCGCTGCTCGCGAACATGGAACCGGTTGCCGGCCACGTCGTGAACCTCGGCATGGACTACCTGAATGACAAGCTGGATTCCAGCGACAACTACGCCCGGTCGTCACGCGACGACACGGGCGTGTTCGCCGAATACCTGGGAGCCTTCGGCGTGCACAACCTCACAGCCTCTGTGCGCCACGACGACAACGAAGCGACGGGCGGCAACACCACCGGCGGGCTCGGCTGGAGCGTCAACCTGCCGTCGGCCATCAAGCTGTATGCCTCCTACGGCACCGCCTTCAAAACGCCGAGCTTCAACGAGCTGTATTACCCCGGCTTCGGCAACCCGGACCTGGCTCCCGAGACCTCTGAATCCGTCGAGCTCGGCGTTGAAGGGAGGCCTCTTTGGGGCTCCTGGAGCCTGCGTGGATACCGGACGACGATCAAGGACCTGATCGCAACGGTGCTCGATCCCGCCACCCAGTTGGCCTCGCCGGAGAACGTGGACCGGGCGCGAATAGACGGGCTGGAGGCCGAGGTCCGCACGTCACTCGACGGATTCGAAGTCCATGGCGTGCTCACCCTGATGGATCCCCGCGACCGGAACACCGGCAACCTGCTGCCGCGGCGACCCAGGACCTCGATGTCCCTGGACGTCGAGCGCGCCTTCGATCGCCTGCGTGTGGGCGGCAGGGTCGTCGCCCAGGGTGACCGCTACGACGATGCCGCCAACACGGTCAAGGTGAACGGATTCGCGACGGTGGACCTGACGGCGCAGTACGAGCTGCGACCCGGCCTGTACCTGCGCGGCAGGATCGGCAATCTGTTCGACAAGAGCTATCAGACCGCCGCGACCTTCAACTCCGCGGGTCGCAACGTGTTCGTGTCGATGGTATACAGGAATTCGCGCTGAGACCGGTCGCAGGAGCGACGAACTTTCTCCATAATTGCGCCATGGCGATGCGATTGAACGTCGTGGTCGGCTTGTCCGGCGGAGTGGATTCCTCCGTGGCCGCCCTGCGCCTGCTGGAAGCGGGACACGAAGTGCGCGGGCTTTTCATGAAGAACTGGGAAGAAGACGATAGCGAGGGCTACTGCGCCGCCCTGGCGGACCTCGAGGACGCGCAGGGAGTCAGCGCCAGGCTCGGGATTCCCCTGCACACCGTCAACTTCTCGTTCGAGTACTGGGAACGGGTCTTTACGCGCTTCCTCGAAGAATGCAGGGCCGGGCTCACTCCCAATCCGGATATCCTGTGCAACCGGGAAATCAAGTTCAAGGAGTTCCTGGAGCACGCCGACACGCTCGGCGCGAACGCCGTCGCCACCGGTCATTACGCCGGCAGGAGAGTGGAAGCGGGTCGCTACACGCTGCTGCGGGGCGTGGACACGGGCAAGGACCAGAGTTACTTTCTCTACACCCTGGGCCAACAGCAGCTTGGCCGCGTGATGTTCCCGCTCGCGGAGCTAAGCAAATCCGAAGTCCGGCGCGAGGCTCGGCGCGCAGGGCTTGGCACCTTCGACAAGAAGGACAGCACCGGGATCTGCTTCATCGGCGAGCGCAAGTTTCGCGAGTTCCTGAGCACTTACCTCAAGCCGAATCCCGGCGAGATCCGGGACCTTTCGGAGCGTCCGGTCGGCGAGCACGACGGGCTGATGTACTACACCCTGGGTCAGCGCCGGGGCCTTCGAATCGGCGGTGCCGGCGAGGCATGGTACGTGGCGCGCAAGGATCTCGACGCCAACGTCCTCTACGCGGCCCAGGGACGCGACCATCCCGCCCTGTTCAGCGCCTGGCTGACCGCCGGAGAGCTGTCCTGGGTGGACGGGCTTGCGCCGCGGACGCCGTTTCGCTGCACCGCCAAGACCCGCTACCGCCAGCTCGATCAGCCCTGCACGATCGAATCCCTGGATGCCACCGGCTGCCGGGTTCGTTTCAGCATGCCGCAATGGGCGGTGACACCGGGCCAGTCGATCGTGTTCTACGAGGCGGAGAAATGCCTCGGCGGCGGTGTGATACGACACTGCGAGGCGCTTGCCACGCCTGTCAGCTCTGCGGCTTAGCGCCTGTCGCCGCCCGGATCCCCGCGACGGGACCGGGTAAACAGCTTCCGGGTCAGCTTGCGTATACCGATGCCCAGGCCCCGGAAGGCGCGGTGTATGACCGGACCGTGCTCGAGGAGCTCGCGCTCGTCCGCAGCGATCAGCTCGGGAGCCACGATGGACTTCAGCTTGATCACCGCCTTTTTGTCGACCCTGCAGAACACATGGAAGATCCCGCGCCCGATGGGATTCCATGCGCCGGCGCAGCGCACGCTCGCCACGAAGTCCACCAGCACCGGCTTCCCCGATTCGTCGACAAGCGTGTTGTCCGGACTGCGCAGGTCGCAGTGGGCCACGCCGCGATCATGCATCGCGTCGAGAAGGCGCTCGAGCGCCGTGAAGAATGCGGGCCAGTCGGAGTGCGTTGCCCGGGTGATGGGTCTGGCCAAGAGGTACTCCATGAGCACGGAACGCCTGTCCGGGCGTCCGAGCAGGGCGGGGACGCCGGCGAGTCCCCGAAGGGCATCGAGCGCTCTCGCTTCGCGGCGCGCCAGCACCGGTCCGATCACCCGGGCAAACGCCGCATCGCAGCCGTTGTGATCCTTCAGGATGGCCTGCCTGTCACCGTATCGCACCTTCAGCACGTCCGGCCGCGAGCCGCCCCCCCGGCGAATGGTTTCAACAGTGCCGGCACGAAGCACGTGAAGATCCATGGGCATGGCCTCTTCCGTCAAATGGACACCCCGGGCTTCGACGGAACGCTCCCGACGAGGACACTCGATTGGACATCAGACCGGGCTCCGTCAACCTTCGTCCGCCTCAAAACCATCATACACTGTGCTAGTATGGACGGCATTCGCCCACCGATATTTCAGCTCGCGCATGAGCCAGGATTTGGACCAGGACTGGGACCCGGACCGTGGACCTGATCCAGGATCACCGGCCACAACCGTGAGCCACCAGCCATGAGCCCGGACTTCGTCATCGACCCGTTATTCGCCATCTGTCCACTCGACGGCCGCTACGCCGCCAAGGTCACCGATCTCAGGCCATGGTTCAGCGAGTTCGGGCTGATCCGCTATCGCGTACGGGTGGAGATCGAATGGTTGATCGGCCTCTCGCAGTGCGATGAGATCGAGGAAGTACCGGCCTTCTCGGCCGGCGCACAACGCGCACTACGCAAATTGTACACCGCTTTCTCCCTCGACGACGCCAAGTGGATCAAGGACAAGGAAGCCGTCACGAACCACGACGTGAAAGCCGTCGAGTACTTCCTCAAGGAACGGTGCGCCGGTATCGAGGAAGCGAGCGCCGTGCTCGAGTTCATCCATTTCGCCTGCACTTCGGAGGATATCAACAACCTCGCCTACGCCCTGATCCTCAAGGAATCACTCGCAGAGCTGGTGATGCCGACGATGGAAGAGCTGGTGACCGAGCTCGACGGGCTGGCCCACGCCAACCGCGACGTCAGCATGCTGGCGCGCACCCACGGCCAGCCGGCATCTCCAACCACCCTGGGTAAGGAGCTTTGCAATTTCAGCGTGCGCCTGGGGCGCCAGGTCAAACAAATCCGCAAGCTCGACATGCTCGGCAAGCTCAACGGCGCCACCGGCAACTTCAATGCCCACCTGGCCGCCTATCCCGACGTCGACTGGATGGCCTTATCGAGGTCATTCGTGGAAAAGCTGGGGCTGCGATGGAATCCTCAAACGACGCAGATCGAGCCCCATGACTATATGGCCGAGCTGTTTCACACCGTATCCCGTTTCAATACGATCCTCCTGGATTTCAGCCGCGACGTCTGGGGCTACATATCCCTCGGATACTTCCGCCAGCGCCACGTCGCGGGAGAAGTGGGATCCTCCACGATGCCCCACAAGGTCAACCCCATCGATTTCGAGAACGCCGAGGGCAACCTCGGCCTCGCCAACGCCTTGTTCATCCACATGGCGAGCAAGCTGCCGATCAGCCGCTGGCAGCGCGACCTGAGCGACTCCACGGTACTGCGCAACGTGGGGCTTGCCTTCGGGTACTCGATACTGGCCTACCGATCGACGCTGAAGGGCCTCGCCCGCCTGGAGGCCGATCCCATGCGGATCGGCGAAGACCTCGCCGCCAACTGGGCGGTGCTCGCCGAAGCCATCCAGACGGTGATGCGCCGCTACGGCGTCCCGCAACCCTACGAAAAGCTCAAGGAGCTGACCCGCGGCAAGGAGGACATCTCCGCCGAGGACCTGCACCGCTTCATCCGCTCGCTGGACCTGCCCAGCGGAGCACGGGAGGCGCTCCTCGCGCTCACTCCGGCGCGCTACACCGGCAACGCGGGAAGCCAGGTTCGCCGGCCATGACCGCGGAGCGGAGCAAGGTGTCCATCGAGGGTTCCGATTCACCCTCGTCTTCGGCCAGGCTGCTGGTGGAGGGCCCGGACGCACTGAACGAATGCATCGAGCGCCTGTTCCTGGCCTGCCGCGGCTTCCTGATAGTGCGCGCGCCGCGGCTCGACCTCGACTTTTACTTCTCGGAGGTTTTCACCGAATGCTGCCGGTCGATAATCGTCAGGGACCTGCGCAACGAGCTGCGGTTCCTGGTCGAGGACGAGGCGCACATCATGAAGGCGAACACTCGCCTGGTCTCGTTGGCCCGTCAGTTCAGCTCCTACGTCAAGGTCCGGGTGGCCCGGGAGGAATACGTCGAACATCGGGAGATGTTCGTCGTATGCGACTCCGTCGCCTATCTGCACCAGCCCAACGCCGAGGTGCCCAAAGCCTTCATGAACACCTCGGACCGCGCCGCCGCCCGGCGGCTCGGGCTGCAATTCAAGGATCTCTGGGACCGAAGCGCGTCGCCGGAAGAGCTGTTCACGATGGGCCTCTAGCGTCGCCGGCCGCCGGGCTTGCACGATCGCGACGATCCGCCGGAACGCAGTGGAAAAGGTCCGCCTCTCCAAGCTCATGTCCGAACGCGGGCTGTGCTCGCGCCGCGAGGCCGACGAGTACATCGCCGGCGGCCTCGTGCGGGTGAACGGGAGGGTGATAGACACGCTCGGCACCCGGGTGGACCCGGGCAGCGAAATCGTCCTCTCGCGGGAAGCGCGGCGCCGCGGCGCACAGAAGGTGACCATCCTGTTGAACAAGCCCGTCGGCCTCGTATCGGGCTCGCCGGAGGACGGCTATCGCCCGGCGGTTTCGCTGATCGTGCCGGCATCCCGGTATGGCGGCGACCGCAGCCCGCTGCGATTCAGCCGCTCGCACCTGAGCGGGCTGGCACCGGCGGGCCGCCTGGACATCGATTCGAAGGGCCTGCTCGTGCTGACGCAGGATGGACGCATCGCCAGGCGGCTGATCGGGCCCGCCTCTCACATCGAGAAGGAATACCTGGTTCGGGTGAAAGGCGATCTGGACGAGGCCCGGCTCGACCGCCTGCGACACGGCCTGGAACTGGACGGCCGCCCGCTCAAGCCGGCCGGCGTGGTCCCGATCAACGATGCGCAGCTTCGGATCACCCTGACGGAAGGGCGCAAGCGCCAGATCCGCAGGATGTGCACGGCGGTGGGCCTGGAGGTCACCGGCTTGAAGCGGGTGCGGATCGGCCGGCTGCGCCTGGGCAGCCTTCCCGAGGGACAATGGCGGTACCTCTTGCCGGAGGAACGATTCTGATCGCCAGACACGCGGCCTGCCGATGTACTCACTGATCAAGCCCCTGCTGTTCCGACTGGACCCGGAGCGGGCTCACGATGTCGTGATGAGCGTTCTGGCGGCCTTGTCGGGCTCCGCCATGGCCATGCGGACGATGCGGGCTCGGCGGTCCGACTCCCTGTCCCGACCGGTATCGTTCATGGACCTCACGGCAGCCAATGGTTTCGGGTTGGCGGCGGGGCTCGACAAGGACGCCCGCGCCTTCCCGGCGCTGGCGGCGCTCGGGTTCGGCTGGATCGAGGTGGGCACCGTCACGCCGCTGCCCCAGCCGGGGAACGACAAGCCGCGGCTCTTCCGCCTCGAGGAAGACCGGGCGCTCATCAACCGTATGGGCTTCAATAGCTGCGGCATGGTCCGCTTTCTTCGCAATCTGAGCTCCCGCCGTGCTCACTACGACTCCGTACTCGGAGTGAACATAGGCAAGAATGCAAACACGCCGTTGGACCGCGCCCAGGACGATTACCTGTATGCTCTCGAGCAGGCTTATCCGTACGCCGACTACATCGCGGTCAACGTTTCCTCGCCGAACACCGAGTCCCTGCGGGACCTGCAGCACGTCGACCGGCTGGCGGCGCTTCTGACCGGCCTGCTGGACAAGCGCGAGCACCTGCATCGCCGGGATGGCCGCCGCGTCCCTGTCGCCGTCAAGCTCTCGCCGGATCTGGACGAGGCCGAGCTCGAGCCGGTGTGCGGCGTGCTGCGGAGCCTGCCCGTCGATGCCGTGATCGCCACCAACACCACTACTTCCCGGCCGGCCGGGCTGAGGAGCCGGCACCGGGACGAACGGGGGGGACTGAGCGGTCCGCCGTTGGAACCGCTGGCGACGACCATGGTCAGCGCGCTGCGTGGACACCTTGGCGACGAAATTCCGGTGATCGGCGCGGGCGGCGTCGAGGATGCCGCCACGGCGGCTCGAAAGCTGGCGGCCGGCGCCCGCGCGGTCCAGTGCTACACGGCTTTCATCTATCAGGGGCCCTCCCTGGTCGGGCGCCTGCTCTCCCCGGCTCGATGAGCGCGTGACCGGCTCCGGCCGGATTACCTCGACCTGCGGCACCACGATGGCGATGATAGGCATGGCGTCGCTGTATATAATCATTCGCGCAGTCACCTCGTATCCTTGCACCAGATGAAGAACTTCCACAGTCTCAGCAAAGTCGAGAGACGGGCGTTCCCCGGCGCGCAGGCGACGTACAGCGACCTTCCCGCCATCCCCAGGTCCGAGATTATCTGGCTGACCTCCAACGACGATCACGGCGACTGGATTACCGGACTGTTCGCCCAGGGCGACCCGGCCCGAAAGCAGTGCCTGATCCATTTCTACGCGGGGAACGAGAATCTCGGGAAAATGGGCTCGTTCATCGAGACCTGCCGGTCCCATGGACTTTCAGTGCTGATGTTCGACTACCGCGGCTATGGTGCGAGCCGCGGGCGGCCCCGGGAGTCGGCTTTCTATTCCGATGCGAAGCTGATCTACGAATGGCTGCACGAGAGATATCCGGATTACGGAGCCATCGTGTCCGGCAGGGCACTGGGCACGGCAGTCGCGATCTACCTGGCCCAGCACTTCGACGTCCGAGGACTGATACTGTTGTCCCCGTTCACCAGCATGATGGAAGTGGTGAGCGACATCTTTCCCAAGGATGAGATAGTGATAGAGGAAGCGATGCCGTTCGTGTTCGACAACCTCGACAGAATCCGGAAGGTCAGGTGCCCGATCCTGATGGTGACGGCCTCCGAGGACGCAACCGCACCGCGTCACATGATCCAGGAGCTCGAGGCCGCCGTGAGAACCTCCCTGACCCGCCTGGACGTACCCAGCACCGGCCACCAGGACCTCCTCGAGCGCGGCGGCGATATCGTCTGGGAGGGCATCTTCAACTTCATCGACAAGCTGTAGGGGGCATCGCACACCTCATGGAGTACGTGCGGCTGGGGGACAGCGACCTGCGCGTCAGTCGCATCTGCCTCGGCACCATGGTCTGGGGAAGTCAGAACACCGAATCCGAAGCCTTCGAGCAGCTCGATTGCGCCGTGGATCTCGGCGTGAACTTCCTCGACACGGCCGAAATGTACCCGGTTCCCTCGAATGCCCGGACCTACGGCGCAACGGAGACCATCATCGGCAACTGGATGAAGCGGAGGGCCAACCGCGCCGACGTCGTTCTTGCGACCAAGGTGGCGGGTCCTTGCGCCGAATGGATGCCCCATATCCGCAACGCGGGAACGCGCCTGGACCGCCCCAACATAGAGCGGGCGATCGACGACAGCCTGCGCCGCCTCGGTACCGACTACGTCGACCTGTACCAGCTTCACTGGCCGCAGAGGAAAACCAACTACTTTGGACGGCTGGGCTATACGCATGAGCCTACCCGGGACTGGATCCCTCTCGAGGAGACGCTTGGCGTGCTCGGGGACCTGGTCAGGCAAGGCAAGATCCGGGCCGCGGGAGTTTCCAACGAAACGCCGTGGGGGCTGATGCGCATGCTCTGTGCCGCCCATCAGGTTCCGGGGCTGCCCAGGCTCGCGTCGATCCAGAATCCTTACAGCCTGCTCAACCGCTCCTTCGAGGTGGGATTGGCGGAGGTCTGCCTGAGGGAAAGCGTCGCCTGCCTGCCCTACTCGCCCCTCGGCTTCGGCGTCCTGAGCGGGAAGTACCTCGAGGGGGGCGACCCGGCCGCCCGGCTCAACCGCAGCGAGTTCGGCCACTTTACACGCTACACCAATCCCCTGCCCAGGCTGGCCACCGAGGAATACGCGCGGGTCGCGCGCCGGTTCGGCTTGGACATGGCGCAGATGGCCCTGGCCTATGTCCGTTCCCGTCCCTTCGTCACCAGCACCATAATCGGTACGAGCTGCGTCGAGCAGGTACGCGAGAACGTGGCCAGCCTGGAGCTGACACTCGACGAAGAGGTTTCAAGGGCGATCGAGGAGGTGCACAAGGCCCATCCCAACCCGGCGCCTTGAGACGCCGCTGCGGGGGGCAGCCGCCTTCAGCTCGATCTCGGTCGAAAGGAGCGGCGTCAAGGCATGAACTGGGGACGGTCTTTGTCGACCGTCTCGAGGCAGGAGCCGAGAGCGAGCCTACTTCGGAGGTACTTGCGGCGTGTCGACAAAGACGGTCCCCGGTTCATGCGACGCACTCCCCTGCAGGATCGGTGAGCCTCAGCAGCGCAGCGCCATCGAACGATGCTTGTCGGAATGAATTCCGACCCACAGGGAAGTGGGGAGTGTCGGAGATCGTCCGGAACGAGATCCGACCGACCCACAGGGAAGTGGGGAGTGTCGGAGATCGTCGGGAACGAGATCCGGTCGACCCACTTCGGAAGTGTTGTTAGTAGCGGTATTCCAGGTCCAGTCCCCAGGTATGACGGCTCTGGGAAAGGTCCGGCAGGTCGAACTGCTCGTCGACGTAGGAGTAGTGTAGACCCCAACTGAAGTTGGGATTGAAGCTGCGGCTGATCCCGGCGCGCATGTTGGTTCGCGCGCTGTTGAGGTTGCCCTGCACGCCTTCGTACTCCTTGTACGAATACAGGCCGTAGCCGGCCTCGAGGTGGGCGCTGAATCCCCATCCGATGTGGACATCGCCCCTGACGTTGACCTCATGGCCCTGGAGACCCTGGTAGATCTGTTCACGGTCACCGCTCGCATAATCGTAACCCACGCCTATACGAGCCTGCTGGTCGGCGAAATACAGAGACTGGGACAGACCCGTCCGGGTCGTCTGGGCGTCGCCGAAGCTGCCATAGAGGTCCGAGCTTTCGCCCAGTTGGTCCTCTCCGTAGCTGTGGTAGAGATAGGTTTCGCTGTTGTCGCCGAAGCGGAACTTCGATCCCAGGGAGAGGTACTGCTCGTCGCTGTACGGCCGGTCGGCGAGGTAGTTGGTGCGGCGACTCCAGTCCAGTACCCCCGATACGGTGTACTTGCCGACGCTCCAGGAGTGCTCCTGCGACCCTCCGACACCCTCCGAGTACAGATTCCCGGGGTGGTACAGGTCGTAGTCTGACGCCAGGTCGTGGGACGAGCCAGGGGGCACTATGCCTCTGTCCGCACGGAACTCCGCCAGCACGATCGGACCGGCACTCGCCACACCGCTTACAATGACCCCCAGAAACACCAGCAAGAACTTGTACTTGGCCATCTTCTCTGTACTCGTCACACCCTTCGTTGTTGACTCTAGATAGTCGACGGGTAAATTCAACCGTTCCCGACAAACGGCTGGTGCGGCGCTACGGTTGACCCATATCAATGGTTGACCAATATCAATTCGTCTTGGTCCTGGGGACGTAGGCGCCGTCTCCGAACTGGCTGAAATACAGGCCCACCATCGGATGCTCGATCGGCCGGGGGTCGGGCTCCCTGCCGAGATTACGCTGCGCCACGTAAGTCTCGTGGTCCGAGTTGTCCACCAGGACCCGGTACCAGGGCTGGTCCTTCGGGGGCCGCGTTCTGGCGACCTGCTCATACCATTCCTCGGTGCCGCTGAACTCGGAGTCGACATCGACGACGACCCCCCGATAGTCGAACAACCGGTGGTGCACGAGCTGGCCCACGGAAAACCGCGCGCTCTTTGCCTCGAGGCCCATGGGCAACCTCCTCACCCGATGAAGTACAGGACGACGTAGTGGTCGATCAACATCAAGGCGAAGAGCATCGCCAGATACTGAATGGAGTATACAAACACCCGCCTCGATAACATGTCGCTGTAGCGCACGTAGAGCCTGGCCGCGTACGCAACGAATTGCGCGTTCAGGGCCAGGACGCCGACGAGATAGACCCAGCCGGCCATCTTGGTGGCGAAGGGCATGATGGAAACCGCGGACAGTAACAGCGTGTAAAGCAGAATATGCAGCCGCGTGAAGCGGGCACCATGGGTGACCGGAAGCATCGGTACGCCGGCATCCGCGTAGTCCTTTCTTCTGTACAGCGCGAGAGCCCAGAAATGGGGAGGCGTCCAACAGAAGATGATCAAGAAAAGCAAGAGGGCATCAGGACTGACATGTCCGGTCACCGCGGTCCACCCCAACAGTGGCGGAGCGGCGCCGGCGGCGCCTCCTATGACGATGTTCTGGGGTGTCCAGTGCTTGAGGAACACCGTATAGACCAGGGCGTATCCGATCAGGGAAGCGAAGGTGAGAACGGCAGTGAGGCCATTGACCCAGCGCACGAGTATGAACATCGAGGCCACGGCGAGGAAGATAGCGAACACCAGGGCCTGCTCGCTCGTCAGATCACCGCTCGGCAGGGGCCGGCGGCGGGTGCGCTTCATTTTGCCGTCTATCCGTCGATCGACGATATGGTTTACGGCTGCTCCGGCCGCCGCCGCCATGCCTATTCCCAGGGTGCCGAAAAACAGGCTGTCGAGCGGCACCATTGCGGACGTGGAGAGAAACATGCCCACCACCGCGGTGAACATGATCAGCAGCACCACGCGTGGCTTGGTCAGCTCGTAGAATTGAAGGAGCTTGACCCACCGGTCGGCGGGGGCTGCAATGGTATTCGATTTCATGCGTGCAAGGCTCGGATCGAGTTCAACCTATCTGCGAGGCTCTCAACAGTCTTTCCAGGTCCTTCTTGATTCCGGTCGGATCGGCGTCGGCGGGATAGAACATCATCAGATTACCGAGCGGATCGACCACGTAGATTCTGCCGCCGGATGCCCGATCGGCGTCCCCGGCCAGCCCGAGTCCCGGCGCCATGGCGCTCAGCTCCTCCCGGGAGATCCTGTATCCATGCAGGCCGCGGTATTGTACCAGCGTATCCGCCACCGCGCGGCTCTGCATTGCCCAGGGAGCCAGATAAAGGCTCTGTACGCGTTCCATGTTCCGCCCCTGGGCGAGCCGAACCCGCTCTATTTTGTACAGGTCATGGCGGCATTCCTCGGCGCAGGAGCCGCTTCCCACATACAACAGCGTCCATTTACCGCGCAGCACATCGAGTCCGGCGGTATGACCGCTGAGGTCCGTCATCTTGAAGGCCTCGAGGGGTTTGGCCGGCTGTATCAGGGTACCGTAGTTCACGGTATCGCCGGACGGATGCCACAGATATGCCGCCACCACCGGCAACAGGAACGTCGCGGCGATGAGCGATACGATCAGTATTCCTTTCCGGCGGGAAGGCTCAGTCACTCGCCGTATCCCGTTTCTCGACGTTGAGGCCCACATACATCACCACCAGGATGAAGGCCATGCTGAACCACTGCGTGGCGTAGCCGTTGTGACGCTCCACCCAGGGATCGTTGTACCGGGGCCAGCGGCGGATGAAGCCGCCCCCCTGCCTGTCGCCCGGATCGAGAAGCAGAACCAGCGGGCTCACCTTCAGGCCGGTGACCTTACGGTACCGGCCGAGGTCGAGATTCTCCCAAAGAGGCTGGAACGTCTTGTCGTTCACGTGTCGTTGAAGCGTAAAGTACTTCGCCGGAGGCGCCTTGAGCATCCCCGACACGACGACCGGGCCTCCGGGCGTGTCGACGGCGGGGAGCGTCTCCCGGGAGCGGCCCCAGGAAATCCAGCCGCGGTTGACGAGTATGAAACGCCTCCCCGTCCCGGAATCGACACCACCCGCACCGGCCTCGCCGCTTTCCGATTTCTTCTCGTCGGCAATCGCGAGAGGGGTCAGAATGTCGTAGCCGGGGACGCCGTTCATGATCTTGTTGTCCAGGTATATGGTCAGGTCAGCCCGGTAACGGCCCGACACCCTGGCGCGCCTGAACTCTCCGGAGGCCGGGTCCGGCGCGCCATGATTGATGTCGAGCGCAGCCATCTTCGAGCGGGCCCGAAAATGATCCCGCATCTCGGCCGCCTCCTTGGCGCGGTGTAGCTGCCACACCCCGAGACCGACCAGGGTGGGGAACACCACCAGCGCGGCGAGGGTGACCTTCCAGCTCGGGCGGAAACGATAATCCCTCAGCATCTGACCCCGGGAGCCGCTTCTGCTAGTATCCCGCGTGGACCCACTGCACCGCGGAATCCCGTGCTGGTAAAGACCGTCATCATACTTTTCGTAATCGCCATGCTGGTGAGCCTGTTCATGGGCATGTACTACCTCGTCAAGGACCAGGGCCGCACCAATCGTACTCTCAAAGCCCTCACGTGGCGGATTTCAATCTGGGTGGTGCTGTTCGCCTTCCTCGCGATCGGAGCGTACACGGGCTTCATCAAGCCGAGCGACTCGATCAAGCCTCAGTGGGCGAGGCACCCGAGCGGGGAGACCAAGGCTCCCCAATGACTCCGAGCCGGTGAGCCGGTCGCTGGTGAGCGACGGCGAGCCCCGGTAACACAACGCGAAGGCGCCGCTGAAGCGGCGCCCTCGAAGTCCTTGAACGGTCCTGCCCGGCGGCGGTTTACAGGACGTAAACGAAAATGAACAACCCCACCCAAACCGTATCGACGAAGTGCCAGTACCAGGAGGCCGCTTCGAATGCGAAGTGGTTCTTTGGGGAGAAGTGCCCCCGTATGCATCGGATTGTCACGACCGTCAGAATGATGGCCCCGATGGTGACGTGGGCGCCGTGGAATCCGGTGAGCATAAAGAACGTCGCCCCGTAGACACCGGTACCGAGCGTCAGACCCAGGTGATGGTAAGCCTCGTAATATTCGGAAGCCTGCAAGCCCAGGAACGTCACACCCAGCGCCACCGTCACGATCAGCCAGCCGATCAAGGGCCCGCGCTTGTCGACTTTGAGGAAATAGTGAGCGATGGTCACCGTGACGCTGGAAGTCAACAGAATCAGGGTATTCAGGAACGGAATGTGCCACGGATTCATGACCGAGAACTGGCCCGGTCCCGCCTCGGTCTGCACGCCGATCATGGTGGCCCCGGTGGGTCCGGCGGTCGGCCAGCCGCCGTAGAATCCCGGCCATAGAATATCCGTCCCGGCGAGCCGCGGCACGGCGATGTTCCGCACATAGAACAGAGCGCCGAAGAAAGCCGCGAAGAACATCACCTCCGAGAATATGAACCACATCATTGCCATGCGGAACGAGAGCCCGACGTGGTCGTTGTAGATGCCGCCCTCCGATTCCCTGGCCACCCTGCCGAACCACAGGAACATCATGAACACGAGAATCGCCGCCCCCAGCACCATCAGGTACGGGCCCACTCCGATCTCGTGCAGGAACATCGCGAAGCCGGCGAACGTCGTGAACAGGCCGATCGACCCGATGATGGGGTATGGACTGGGATTCGGCAGGTAGTATCCACCGTTCGAGGTGCTCATGCTGTTTTCCCCTGTATAGAGTCGTTATTCATTCTGTAGTACGGCGCAGCTAGTATCTGCTGACCATCACGTAAACACCCATGGCAAAGAACGCCAGCGCCACCAGGCCCAACAGCAGCGCCAGTCGCCGGTTCGCCCTCGACCGATCCGGATTTGCCACAAATCACTTGATGACCGGGGGCGTTTCAAAGGTGTGGTACGGCGCCGGAGACGGCACGGTCCACTCCAGGCCTTCGGGATTGTCCCAGACCATCGCCGTGGCCTTCTTGCCCCCGCGGACCGTCTTCCAGACGATGTAGACGAACAGGAGCTGCGCCAGACCCAGGCCGAAAGCACCGATCGAGGAGATCTGGTTGAACTGGGTGAACTGCAGGGCGTAGTCCGGAATCCGCCGCGGCATGCCGGCAAGACCCAGGAAGTGCTGCGGGAAGAAGGTGACGTTGAAGAAGATCGTCGTCAACCAGAAGTGCCACTTGCCGAGCGTCTCGTTGTACATGTGCCCGGTCCACTTCGGCAGCCAGTAGTAGGCTCCACCCATCATGGCCATCGCGGCTCCGGAGAAAAGCACGTAATGGAAATGGGCGACCACGAAATAAGTGTCCTGATACTGGAAGTCCGCCGGAACGATGGCCAGCATCAGGCCGGACAGGCCGCCGATGGTGAACAGGAACACCACGGCAATGGCGAACAACATCGGCGTCTCGAAGGTCATCGAGCCCCGCCACATGGTGGCCAGCCAGTTGAAGATCTTGACCCCCGTCGGGACCGCGATGAGCATCGTCGAGTACATGAAGAAGATTTCAGCCGGCAAAGGCATGCCGACGACGAACATATGGTGCGCCCACACGATGAAGGACAGGAAGGCGATGCATGCCACCGCCAGGACCATCGACGTGTAGCCGAAAAGGGGCTTGCGGGCGAAAGTCGGCAGGATCTGCGAGATGATCCCGAACGCCGGCAGGATCATGATATAAACCTCTGGGTGCCCGAAGAACCAGAAGATGTGCTGGAACATCACCGGGTCGCCGCCTTCGGCCGGGTTGAAGAAGGATGTTCCGAAGTTCCGGTCCGTGAGCAGCATGGTCACGGCCCCTGCAAGCACCGGCATCACGGCGATGAGCAGGAAAGCGGTGATCAGCCAGGTCCACACGAACAGCGGCAGCTTCATCATGTGCATGCCCGGAGCGCGCATGTTCAACACAGTGACGATGATATTGATTGCACCGAGCACCGAGGATATGCCCATCATGTGAACCGCGAAGATGGTCATATCCATGCTCATGCCCTGCTGGATGGAGAGCGGTGGATACATGGTCCAACCCGTCGCGGGGCCGCCGCCCGGCACGAGCAGGCTGGAAAGAAGCAGCGTGAACGCGAAGGGCAGAATCCAGAAGCTCCAGTTGTTCAGGCGCGGCAAGGCCATGTCCGGCGCGCCTATCATCATGGGAATCATCCAGTTCGCGAACCCGACGAAGCCCGGCATGATCGCGCCGAATATCATCACCAGCGCGTGCATCGTCGTCATCTGATTGAAGAACAACGGATTGACGATCTGCAGCCCGGGCTCGAACAACTCGGCCCGGATCACCATGGCCATGGAGCCGCCGACGATGAACATCAGCAACGAGAAGCACAGGTACAGGGTACCGATGTCCTTGTGGTTGGTGGTGGTGATCCACCGCATGATGCCCGTCGGATGACCGTGGTGATGGGCTTCGTGTGTTGCGGCTGTTGCCATGTTTAGATCTCCGGATGAATCAGAATCTTACTGGGAATCCGCAACGCCGGTGGACCGCCAGGCCACCGTCGTCGTGCGCACCGAACGTTCCGGGCTCGCCGCCGATGCGCGGGTATCGGCATTGCCCCCGTCCGTCCCCTGCCGTGAGACGCTCCGCCCCGCGTCGCCGGACGCCGCACTGGACTGGCTACTGGAATCACCGGTGTCGGCGCTCTTGTTCTCCTGCTGCTTCGAGGCGATCCACTTGGCGAACTCGTCCTTGCTGACCGCCTTCACCACGATCGGCATGAAGCCGTGGTCCTTGCCGCAGAGCTCGGCGCACTGTCCCCGGTATGTCCCCTCCTTCTCGATCAACGCCCAGGCCTCGTTCACATAACCCGGAATAGCATCCTTCTTTACTCCGAGCTGCGGTACCCACCAGGAGTGGATGACGTCACCGCCGGTGATCAGGAAACGGACCTTCTCATTGATCGGCAGAACCAGCGGGTGGTCCACCTCCAGCAGGTAATGTGGGTCCTTGGGCTCCAGGTTGTCGATCTGCGCGCTGGGTGTCGAGAGCCTGCTGTAGAAGCTCACGTTCTTGCCGAGATAGTTGTAGTTCCACAGCCACTGGTAGCCTGTGATTCTGACGGTCATGTCGGCATGCGCGGTATTCTCCATCTTGATCAGAGTGGCGGTAGAGGGCACGGCCATGCCGATGAGAATGAGCGCGGGGATGACGGACCACACTAATTCAAGCTTGCTGCTGTGCGAGAACTGGGAGGCCTCATGCCCCTTGCTCTTTCGATGCGCGTAGATCGAGTAGAACATCACTGAGAAGACACCCACGAAAATGATCACGCAGATGAGCAGGATCGCGTTGTGCAGGTTCAGGATGTCGGTGGCTATCGGTGTCACCGGCTTCTGCAGGTTCAAAGCCCAGTCGGCCGCCGCCGGGGGCGTCCACAGCAGCGCCGCCGCCAGCGGCAGACCCGCGAGAAGGACAGACTTCACTCGTGACATTCGGTTATGCCTCATTCGCTTTCCAATTGTTGAGTCTTTCGGTTGTCGATCTTCCGCGATCGTTGGTTTTCTGTACGCATCCGCTAATCCCGACCGCTTCGAATCGCCTCACTCAGACGTGCGGCGAAGTCTTCCCGATCCTCCTCGACAAACTCGCGGCCGATCTCCACGAACCGCCCGTGCGATCCGACCAGCAGGCGGTCCGGCTGCAGCCGGGAAGGGCCGTTCTCCAGTCTTACCTGCGTCCAATAGCGCTGGAACTCGTAGCGCCGCGATTTCCCGAACTGGCTCTGCAGGATGGAGACATCCCGGTCGGTCACGACGATCCATTCGTATCCCTGCAGGCGCTGTATGGTGTATCCGATACCGACCCCGACAGCGAGCACCTCCAGCCCGGAAAATGGCAGCACCAGCCACATGCCCACGCTGAAGAAGCTCAATGCGATCGTTAGTGAGAGCACTGCGAAACAGATCACGAACACCGCCGACTGCCGGGCGTCCATCGAACGATTAGGCCGAATCATCGCCTCGAAGAGGACGTGGGACGGCGGCGCACTGGGAGCATTACCAGACACAGCCCAATTTCCCGCAGAAACTCGCGGCCGGAAACGTAGCACACCCCGATACGGCCATCAAGCAAAGCACAGCCCGCAAACGATGTGCCGCGATGTATTCGAGGATCCTGCTCACGCCCACGGGACACCTCGAATCGCGGTTGCCAGCTGCGCGCCGATCCGCTCGCTCCCGGCGCCTCCGCGTTCCGTGAGGTCAAGCAAAGGGACGGTTCCCAACAGGGGCGCCGCCATACGTCTCCTGAGCGTATCAATGCACTCATCCAGCCCGAAATCGTCCGGGTCCTTGCAGTCGGCCACCCAGCCGACCAGAGGTGCGCCGCTGGTGCGGATGGCTTGCTCGGTCAGGAGCGCATGATTCAGGCATCCCAGGCGCATGCCGACGACCATGATCACCGGGAGCCCCAGGGCGAGGACCATGTCGGCCACGGTGGCCTGGCTCGACAGAGGTACGTACCACCCGCCGACGCCCTCCACCACCACGCGATCAGCGCGGCCGGCGAGGGCCTCGAAGCAGGTTCCCACCCGCGGCAGGTCGATCTCCGTCCCCGCCTGCATCGCCGCCAGGTGCGGGGAGACGGGAGGCTCGAAAGCATAGGGATTCACCAGATCGTAGCTGGCGGCGACGTTCGACGCCGCCATCAGAGCCAGCGCATCCCGGTTCCGGAGGCCCCCCTCGGTGCGCTCGCAGCCCGCGGAAACCGGCTTCATCACCGCCACCAGATCGCCCTGGCGCACCAGGGCCTCCACCAGCAGGCGGGCCACCATAGTCTTGCCGATCTCGGTGTCGGTGCCGGTGATGAACAGACTTCCCTTCATCGGCGCCGAGCGATCTGGGATACCGGGACGGAGACGGCGCCGTCGGCATCCCTGCGCTGGCGGAGCTCGCTCGCCCAGGCGTGCCCGTACACGATCTCGTAGGTGGTCTCGATGAGGCCGTCGCTGTTCCGCCGCGAATCAAAGGCCTTGTCGAGCTCGCGGAGCTTGCGGCGCGGCGTCAAGCCCCGGGGGCGCGCCCCGGAGGCATTGCCCGCCCCAATCGCCTTGAGGTCCCCGAGACAGGACATCACCGTGCGGTGGGTCACGGTCAGGTAGTTCACGTCCACCACCGGCAGCTCGAAACCGGCCTCGACGAGCACGTCCCCCAGAATGTGCATATCGAGAAACTCGTGCACGTGAACATGGGAGTCCACCTCCGCCCATACCTCGCGCAGCTCCCTGAGCGTGTCGGGGCCGAAAGTGGCGAACATCAGCACGCCCTGCGGGCGCAGCACCCGGTGGACCTCGGCGATGGCGGTCTCGGGATCGCACCATTGCAGGACAGCGCTGCAGAACACGAGGTCCACGGAACGATCCGGCAGCGGCAGGCGCTCGATGTCCGCGCAGAACCAGTGATTGTCGCGTCGCAGCCGCCGCCCCCACGGCAGGCGGGGACGTGCCCTCTCGATCATGGCGGCGGCGATATCACCACCGAAGTATTCCACGTCGGGAAAGCGATGCATCAGCGGGCTGCGCGCGTAGCCCGTGCCGCAGCCCACGTCCAGTATCCGGGCGGGCTCGATCCTGATCATTTGCAGGCGCTCCATCAGCTCGTCGACCATCCGGCGCTGCACCACCGCCGCTTCGTCGTAGCTGGCCGCGGCGCGGTCGAAGGAGCGCCTGATCTTCCGCCTGTCGAGGGAATTCAGATCCATGAGAGCACCGCCGCCCCGAATTCCCGGGGCCGGGTCGCGAAGGGGGCGTGCCCGGTCTCGAGCGTCACCAGGTCCCCCCGGGGCACTTTGCCGGCAATGTAGGCACCCGCCTCCACCGGCACGATTCGATCATCGAGGCCGTGGATGGCGAGGACGGGCGGATCCAATTCCCGAAGCCGCGCTCTCAGGTCGACCTGCCCGAGGACCTCCAGGCCCGCCTCCAGTGTCCGCGCAGCAGCGCCGGGATCCACCATGCAGTCCGTGAGGACCCGGCCGAGGGCGAGCGCGTTGTCGCGGCGACCCGCCTGGAGCAGGACGAAGCGCCTCAAGGCCTTGCGATCTCCCATCCTCACGGCATGCAGCAAGTCACCCATCTCCGGGCGCTCCGCACCGGCCTCCCAGCTCGACGGCTCCCGGAGGAATTTGGGCGTCGCCGACACCAGCACAAGAGCCTCGATTCGCCCCGGCGCGCGGAGCGCGGCGTTGACGGCGATCATCGCCCCCAGCGACCAGCCCAGCCACACGCCCCCGGCAGGCGCTGCCGCCAGGCATTCGTCGCTCCACCGATCCAGGATCGCCTGTCCCGAGCCGCCCGGGTCCGCTTGCGCGCCGCTTTCGCAAATGCCCTCACCACAGCCGTAGCCGGGCAGGGACAGATTGTGCACGCGGCGTCCATCGCCCAGCATCGGCAGCACCGGTGAAAAGACCCGTGGACGCATCGCCCAGCCGTGCAAGAGCACCAGGTCCCGTCTCATCCCGCGTACCCGCCAACGGACGCTGCGCCCGCAGCTCCCCGCCCCACCATGTCGAGGGCATCCAGCAACCGATCGACATCGCCCGGCGTATGATCCGCGCAAAGCGTGACGCGCAGGCGCGCCGTCCCCTTGGGCACCGTCGGCGGCCGGATCGCCACCACCAGGAATCCGAGGTCTCTCAACGCACTGCTGATCCTGACGGCTTCCACGGACTCTCCCACCAGCACCGGTTGAATGGGCGTCTCGGACGCCGCCAGCGCGAGGCCGAGCTCGCCGGCGCCGTCGCGGAAGCGATCGATCAGCGCACGCAAGCTCTCGCGCCGCCAGTCCTCGCGGCGCGCTATGGCGAGCGCGGTACGGGTGGCTTCAGCGAGGGCCGGCGGTATGGCCGTGGTATAGATATAAGTGCGCGCCGTCTGGAGCAGGGTCTCGATCAGTAGGTCGTCGCCCGCGACGAAGGCCCCGAACGTGCCCAGCGCTTTACCGAGGGTCCCCATGACGAGGACCCGGCCCACGGGCGCGAGCCCGCAGTGCGCGAGTGTGCCTCGTCCTCCCGGGCCGTGAACACCGAGGCCATGGGCATCGTCCAGCGCCAGCAGCGCATCGTGCTCGTCACAGACGCTGATCAAGGCCTTCACCGGCGCGATGTCGCCGTCCATGCTGAAGACCGCGTCGCTGACGACGAGCGCCCCGCTCCCGCGAGCCGGGTTCCGCCGCTCGAGGATCTTCCGGGCCTGCCCGGCGTCTGCATGAGCGTAACGGCGGAGCTCGGCACGGCTCGAGAGGCCCGCGTCGATGAGGGAGGCGTGGTTGAGCCTGTCCTCGAGCACGAGGTCTCCGCGCCGGGCGAACACCTGTCCCAGGGCGAGGTTGGCCATGTAACCGGTCGAGAACGTGAGGGCGCGCTGCGCCCCGACATGCTCGGCGAGCTCCAGCTCCAACGCGGCGTGGGCACGGTGGTGCCCCGTCACCAGGTGCGACGCACCCGACCCGACCCCGAATCGGTCGGCGCCGCGCCGCAGCGCATCCACCACCCGCGGGTCATTGGCGAGGCCGAGGTAGTCGTTGCTGCAGAAACTCACGAGCTCCCGGCCTTCAAGACGAACGCGGCTCGCCTGGGGACCGTCGAGGGTCAGTCGAGAGCGCAGCAGGTGACGTGCCTCGAGAGCATCCAGCTCCCGCCGGCAGCGTTCCAGAGGCCCGCCCGGCAACGTCAATCCGGTACAGCCGAGCCGTCGCCGCCCGCCGCGATCCCCAGCCGCGCGAAGAGCTGTCGGTCGTGGTCCACCGTGGCATTGCCGGTGGTCAGGAGGCGCTCGCCGTAGAAGATCGAGTTGGCGCCCGCCAGGAAGCACAGCGCCTGCAATTCGTCGCTCATGCTCTCCCGGCCCGCGGACAGGCGCACATAGGACGCCGGCATGGTAATGCGCGCGACAGCGACCGTGCGCACGAACTCCAGCGGATCCAGCTCCGCCTGTCCGTAGAGAGGGGTGCCGGGCACTTGCACCAGCATGTTGATGGGCACGCTCTGCGGCGGCTCCGGCAGGGCCGCCAGGGTCGCGATCAGCCCCGCCCGGTCACGGCGGCCCTCGCCCATCCCCACGATGCCGCCGCAGCAGACGTTGATTCCGGCGTCGCGGACATGGCCGAGCGTATGCAGGCGCTCGTCATAGCTGCGGGTGGTGATGATCTCGCCGTAGAACTCGCGGGACGTGTCGAGGTTGTGGTTGTAGTAGTCCAAGCCCGCCTCCGCCAGGGTCCTCGCCTGCTCGCCGGTGAGCATGCCCAGCGTGGCGCAGGTTTCCAGCCCCAGGGCCTTGACCTCGGCCACCGCCTGCGCCACTTCCTGCAGGTCGCGATCCTTCGGGTTCCGCCACGCGGCGCCCATGCAGAAGCGGGTGGCGCCGTTTTCCCGCGCAATGCGGGCGGCCTCGACGATTTCCTCGACCGCCATGAGCTTCTCCACTTCCACGCCGGTATGGTAGCGGGCGCTCTGGGGACAATAGGCGCAATCCTCCGGGCACGCCCCGGTCTTGATGCTGAGCAGCGTGCTCAACTGCACCCGGTTGGGATCATGGTGCCGGCGATGAACGGACTGGGCCCGAAAAATCAGGTCGCTGAACGGCGATTCGAACAGAGCCATCACCCGTTCGACCGTCCACCCGGAGTCGGGTGGAACGTGCTTCGCCTCGTCGCGGGCGGAGGAAATCGTAGCCATGGGGACCACCGGGATTATCGGACGGGATCGTCAACCCAAAAGCATGCCATGGATTGACAGTTGTGTAAATTGTGGGCGAGTGTGTACTTTACGCAAAAGACGCCACCACGGCCGTCGCCCGCCGGTACCTTCCAGCAGATCTCGGTATTGATCTCCACACGTCGCTTTTCACTCCTTCCGGCGAGTCTCTGGGCACCCCGATGACGTACCTTGTGGCAATACCCGGCCAAGCCCCGGGATCGCCGGGCGCGAGCCGCGAGCCATGTCCAGCCGGCCCGGCCGGGTACGACATCGAGGAGTCCCATGAGTCAGAAGATCGCACCGGACATTCGGCTCGAGGATCACGGACGTACTATCGCCCGAAAGGGGCTGCGGGCCCTCATCGACCTGCTTCTTCCGGAGCGATGCCGGCAATGCGGCAAGGCGTGCAGGGACGGCGGATATTGCACCGAGTGCGTCGCCGGTTTGGCGCGACACGCCTGCCAGTGCCAGGTGTGCGGGGAACCGATGGCCGGCGGGGACGTCTGCGGGCGCTGCCAATACGACCCGCCTCCCGTCGGCGGGACCGTCGCACCCTTCAAGTACGCGCCCCCCATCAGCGCTGACATCCACGGCCTGAAGTACCATCGAAAGCTGGCTTTCGGCCGCGATCTGGGTTGCCTGCTGGCAGGGGAGCTGGAGCGCCGCGCGCATTGGATGCCGGACGCCCTCGTCCCGGTTCCCCTGCACTGGAAACGACAGTTCCGCCGCGGCTTCAACCAATCCGTGGAAGTATCGCGGCCCTTGTCGCGCAGATTCGGTATTCCGATCGAGACGGGTCTCGTCGAACGGCAGGTCGATACCGTTCCCCAGGTGGGACTGACGCCGGCGCAGCGCCGCGCCAACCTGGGCCGTGCCTTCCGGTGCACACGCCTCGAGCCGCCGTCGAGCGTGGCGATCGTGGACGATGTGATCACCAGCGGCTCCACCGTGTCGGAGGTCGCGCGCTGTCTCCGGGGCGCCGGCGTGCACCGGATCGTCGTCTGGGCGCTGACACGCGTGTAAGCGGCCGCGACGGTTATAATTAGGCAAAGCCCGACGACCAGTGCCCGACCTCACAACATATCAGCCGGCCATGCGAGCCCCGGACACCGCTTGAACCATCCTCCTCCCGAGCCGGAGCCGTCGCCAGCCAAGGCCACGTGTTGAAGCCGTCGATCTCGGAACGTCGATACTGGACGTACTGGCCCTTCTGGGCGCTGCTGGCGGCCATGGCCGCCGTGCTCCCCCCGTACGTATGGCATGAGAACACGGCCGGCTTCCTTCAGGACGACGGCGTGTATCTGATGATGGCGGATTTCTTTTCCCCGTTCTTTCACGGAAATTCCCTGGTCACGCGCTTCATGATGGGACGCTCGCGTTTTCCGCCCGCCTTGCCCATCCTGATCGGCCTGTTCGGAGGCGGCTCGCGAAACATGCATGCGGCGCATCTCGTCGTCCTGGCGACCTTCTTCGCCTCCGCCGTGCTCTTCTACGCCTGGGCGCGTCGGACGCTCGTGGAAAAGGATGTGGCCGCAGCCTGCCTGTTGATATATGCGCTGCTTCCCAGGACGCTCATATACGTCGCGGAGATCTGGTCCGAATACCTTTTCATGGCGTTCACATTCGCCGCGTTCGTGCTCATGGACAAGGCCGGGCGAGAGCGCGAGCCACCGCGCGAACTGCTCTGTGCCTGTGCCTTGACCGTCGGCCTGTCGATGTTGACACGTACCATCGGCGTGGCACTTCTGGCCGCATTCTGCGTGTTCCTGATTGTGAATGCCGTCAAGCGCAAGTATCTCTACGTCCTGCTGGCCGCGGCGTTGCCGGCGTTCTGGCAGGCGGTCAAGATCCTCGGTCACTACCACGGTGGATATACGGAAGATCTCGACCGCTATCTGTCCCCCGGCGGTATCGCCAGGTTGATTCTGATGGGCGCTCCCCACCGCGCACATCTCCTGCTGCAGTCCTGGAACGCGCAGTTGTCCGTGACCGCAGGCTCGTCATGGCCCCTCCAGGCGCTCGCCGGAGCACTGTTGCTTCTTGCACTCCTCGGCCTGGGACGCCGGCTCGCGCACCGAGCCGATGATTCGGCCTACGCACTCTTCTACGTTGCGATCATCCTGGTCTGGCCCCACCCGGCCGAAAACATCCGATTCCTGTATCCCCTGATGCCGCTGGCATTGGTCTACCTGTTCGACGGCTTACGACTGCTCATTCGCGAAACGAGAACACGCCCACGGATGCTGGCAAACGCGGGGGCGGTAGCAGCGATGTTGCTGTTGATCTATCCCAATACGCTGTTCGTCCTGCACCGCTTTCTCACACCCCTGCCTGGCCACTTCCCCGACGACTACCGGCACACCCGCCAGTTTCTGAGAGGCGGGCTCAACCAGGCGTACTACGAAGCGGAGCAGATGAACGATCTCATGCTGTCCATGAAGCGGATTCGCAAGCACGTCGCCTCCGACCAATGCGTCTACTCGGCGCACCCCGTCTCGACGATGCTGTATTCTCAAAGAATGTCTATACTTATGCCCCCGAACGCCACCATCGATAAGCTGACAGACTGTCGGTACCTGTTTGTCATGAACATGAGGGCCTTTTATCCACCGGATTATCCCCTGCGCAGGGTGGATATCAGTCGCTTGAAGCGCCTGGATGTCTGGCGGGACAGATATGGACACGCGCAAGCGTTTCTCTTCAAGATTCGTCACTGACTCGCAGGCGAACGGCGTGCCGGCCCTGCCCCCCGCGCCGGCGACGGCCGCGACCACGGGGCAGGAGCTCTCCGTGGCCGACCTGCAAGGCGGGCACACCTACTGGCGGGCGCTCTATTACTTCAATCTGTACCGCCTCCTGCTCGGAACGGGTCTGGTCACGCTGGCGGTTACGGATTCGACCTTTGCCCTCCTGGGCCGGGCGCATCCGAACCTGTTCATCGCCGCCAGCTCCGGCATGCTGCTCCTTGCAGCGGTGAGTTTGATCACCATCACGATCGGCTGGCCGGCCTTCCGGACCCAGGCCTACCTGCAGTTCGCACTCGATGCCGTCCTGGTGACCACCCTTTCCCACGCCTGCGGCGGCGTCGAGAGCGGTATGAACCTGCTGCTCGTCGCGTCCGTTGCCGCGGGAGGGGTGGTTCTGTCCGGACGAATGAGCCTTTTCTTCGCCGCCTTCGCCACGGTTCTGGCCCTCGCCCAGCATGCCTTCGAGACATTGCTGCTGCCCGGTGGGGAATACCCGGCTGCCTTCGTTCAGGTCGGGCTGCTCGGCATCGGCTATTTCACCACCGGAGGGATCGTCTACTGGCTCGCGAGGCGGTTTCACATCGCTGAAGCGGCTGCCCAGGCCCGCGCGATGACCACCGCACGGCTCGACCGGTTGAACGAGGCGATCGTATCGAAGTCCACCGTCGGGATCACGGTCATCAGCAAGGACAAGCACTGCAGGCTGATGAACAATCAGGCGAGGTACATGCTCGGCCTGGAGGCGGAGACGAAGGTGCCTCCACGGGATTTCGTCGAAACGTCGCTGCATGAAGCTTCGCGATGCAACACTTTCAGCTTCGACTACCGTTCCCCCGCGACGCGCATCCGCGTCCAGGGCCTGCGCATCGATGAACAGGAAGACGAGGTCGCGTTGTTTCTGGAGGACCTCGCCCAGACGGAACGGGAGGCGAGAAACCTGAAGCTCGCCGCCCTGGGACGCCTCATAGCCTCGGTGGCGCACGAGATCAGGAACCCCCTGGAAGCCATCAGCCACGCCGGGCAGCTCCTGGCGGAATCTTCGGAGCTGAGCGGACAAAACCGGAAGCTTACGGGTATCATCGAGAACCAGAGCAACCGCATCAATACCATCGTGACCTCGATCCTGCAGCTCGGCAGGCCCGGCTCGGTGCATCGCGTTCGCCTCGAGCTCGGCCCGTGGATGGACAAGTTCTGCGAGTACTTCAATTCGAGCCGCGGCGTCGCCAAAGCGATCGACACCGAAGGGGGGGCACGGCTCAGCGCCTGGGTGGACCCGGATCAGCTCAATCAGATCATGACGAACCTGTGCGAAAACGCCTTGAGGCACACCCGGCACCTCGAGGAGCGGCCGCTGATCACGGTGAGGTGCTTCGTGGCCCCCCGCCAGGGTGCCGTTTGCATGGATGTGCTCGACCGCGGTGCGGGCGTGCCCGAGCCTATCCGGGACAAGATCTTCGAGCCGTTTTTCACGACCAATCACTACGGGCTGGGCCTCGGGCTGTTCCTGGCGCGTGAGCTCGCACAGAACAATCAAGGCGAGCTCGACTACGTCACCGAGAACGGGAGCGGGCGCTTCAGGCTGGTGCTCGAGAATGGCAACAGCACCATGGCGCGCGATCCCGCACCGGAAGGACTGTTGAGTGCCGGCCGTGGGTGACAAGCAACGCGTCCTCATCGTCGACGACGAACCCGACATCCGGGAGCTGTTGACGCTCAGCCTCTCTCAAATGAACCTGGACAGCGACGCGGTGGGCACTCTCGGCGAGGCCCGCCGGCATGTCGATAAGGGGTGGTTCGATCTGTGCCTGACGGACATGCGCCTCCCGGACGGCGACGGCATAGACCTCGTGCGACATATACAGAAAAGCCGTCCGGATCTCCCGGTTGCCATCATCACCGCCTATGGCAACGTCGAGACGGCGGTGGAGGCCTTGAAGGCGGGGGCCTACGACTTCGTCTCCAAGCCGCTGAAGCTGAACGAGCTCAGGAATCTCGTTTCGTCGGTGTTGAGCCTCGCGCGCAGCCCGAAAGAGCGGCGTAGCCGCAACGTCCTGCTCGGCGAGTCCGAGGCCATGCGGCGGATACGTGGCATGGTGGCCAAGCTCGGTCGTTCCCAGGCCCCCGTCTACATCCGTGGCGAGTCCGGCACGGGCAAGGAGCTGGTGGCACGTCTCATTCACGAGAAGAGCGGCCGGGCGGAGGGGCCGTTCGTCCCCATCAACTGCGGCGCCGTTCCACCCGAGCTGATGGAAAGCGAGTTCTTCGGCCACGTGAAGGGCAGCTTCACCGGCGCCACGGCTGACAAGCCGGGACTCTTCCAGGCTGCCGAAGGCGGCACCTTGTTCCTGGACGAGATCGTGGAGCTTCCCCTTGCCATGCAGGTGAAACTGCTCAGGGCAATCCAGGAGAAATCCATCCGGCCTGTGGGGGCGCAGCGGGAGGTGCCGGTGAACGTGCGGATCCTGAGCGCGTCGCAGCAGGCCCTCCTCAAGGAGGTCGCGAGCGGCCGCTTCCGGCAGGACCTCTACTACCGGATCCATGTCATCGAGATCCCGGTGCCGCCGCTGAGGCACCGCAGGGACGACCTGCCGCAGCTCATCGGGCACCTGCTCGTCCAGCTCGGCGAGCGCCTGGGTCGCTCCATCAGGGCCGATGACAGTGTCTACCGTCGTCTCGAAGGCTACGGGTTCCCCGGCAACGTACGGGAGCTCGAGAACATCCTCGAACGGGCGGCGGCGATGATCGAGGGGAACGTCATCTCGGCGGACGACCTGGACTTTCTCGCCGCGGTGGAGGAGGCACCCGCCGGCTACTCGGGCCGCTACGTCCCGGGGACGGAGCCGCTGGAGCAGTACCTCGCTCGAATCGAGAAGGAGGCCCTCGCCGAGGCGCTCAGACGCTCGGGCAACAACAAGACCGCCGCCGCCAAGCAGCTTGGCATGTCCTTCCGCTCCTTCCGTTACAAGCTCGACAAATACGGCATCATCGACTGACAAAAATTGTCATCTGTCGCCTTTTTTGGCACCAATTCCGTCGCATGTCGACCGAGCATACTTAAGGCATCAAATTGGGTATACTCGCCAAGGGCATGATTTCCAATTGCTTTTTACCGCCCGCCTTGACCTTGGCACACAATGTGCTTGACTTAGGGGTACAGAACCCCAGAAAGGTTTCTCATGCAACGGCCGGACGAGGGAAAAACCAAGGCTGGCTTGAATACGACCCGACTTTAGAGGAGTCACTGAATGAAACAACAAGGCTTCACCTTAATCGAGTTAATGATCGTGGTTGCGATCATCGGCATCCTGGCCGCGATTGCCATTCCGGCCTACCAGGACTACACGATCCGGGCCAAGGTTTCCGAGGGCCTCAACCTGTCGTCGGCCGCCAAGCTGGGCGTGGCCGAGACTTACCAGTCCCAAGGTGTCAAACCGGACAGCAATGCGGCAGCCGGCGTGGCCGACTCGACCAGCATCAAGGGCAACAACGTACAGAGCGTCGCGATCTCAAACAGCGGGGTCATCACGGTTACGTACTCGAACCAGCCGGAGATCCAGGGCGCCAAAGTCACGCTGAGCCCCACCTTCAGCGCCGGGTCCGTGAAGTGGAAATGCGCGCCCGGAACGCCCCCTGTCAAACCCCGTTACCTGCCCGCAAATTGCCGGAATTGACGAGCCAGATCGCCTAGCCTGATTGGCTGCAATAGGATAGGCTGAAACCCCGGCGCAAGCCGGGGTTTCTTTTTGGTGGTGACTGTAGATCGTCTCGAGGAATGACTAAGACGCCGCAATGGGCCAGCGGCGCCCTCCTGTACTTGCTGCTGGGCGTGACGCTGCTGGTCTACTGGCCGGGACTGCACGGCCCGCTCGTCCTCGATGACATCTCGAACCTCGGCCGGCTGAAGGATATCGGCGACATCGATGGCCTTCCCCGCTTCCTTCAATTCATATTCTCCGGTTCGCACGAATACCCGAGCCGCCCCCTTTCCCTCGCCTCCTTCCTCATCAACGACCGGGGCTGGCCCTTGTATGTTCCCGCCCAGAAATACACCAATGTCCTGATTCACCTGCTCAACGGGACCCTGGTGTTCTGGCTGGCCTGGCTGCTCTGCAGCATTCCGAAGGCTTCCTCCCGGGCACGTGCCGCCGTTTCGCTCACCACCGCCGCCCTGTGGCTGCTGGCACCGCTGCTCGTTTCCACGGTCCTGTATCTCATCCAGAGGATGACCGAGCTGTCTGCCACGTTCGTTCTGGCCGGCCTCATCGTCTACTGCTACGGCAGGCGCCGCCTGAACGAGCGCCCGGTCCTGGCGATTTCAGGCATGACGGCCGGCGTGGGGCTTGCCTCGCTGCTGGGATTTCTCTGCAAGGAGAACGCAGTGCTGCTGGGGCTTTATGCGCTCGCCATGGAACACACGCTGCTCAAACCCCATCTTCCCGTGCGGGACACGGGATGGCGGCTTTTCTTCACCGTGTGGAAATGGGTAGTGCTGGTGCTCCCTGTCGTGCTGGCCTTCGCGGCGATAATCTTCATCCGTGGTGCCGTGGCCAACTACAGGTACCGCCCGTTTACCCTGTTCGAACGCACCGCCAGCCAACCCCGTATTCTCTTCGACTACCTGCAGGGCTTGCTGCTACCGGTTCGCCACGGCATGGGGATTGCCCACGACGACTTCCTGCTTTCGACCGGGTGGCTGTCTCCTCCGACGACGATAATAGCCGTCATCGCCTTGCTCGGCGCGGTTGCGGCAGCGATCTATTTCAGCCGAAAAGGCTTCTCCCTGTTCGGTTTCGCGGTACTGTGGTTTGTCGCGGGACATCTGATGGAGTCGTCGTTCGTGCCCCTCGAGCCGTATTTCGAACACAGAAACTACCTGCCGGCCTTCGGCCTCTACTTCGCCCTGTCCTATTTCATCTGGACCACCCGAATCAGTGGACACAGGTACCTCAAGGTCGGACTCGCACTGTACCTCGCGACATTCGTGGTCGTCACCCTGCAAAACGTCGACGTCTGGACCAGCAAGGCGGAGATGGCCGAGGTCTGGGGAAGCGACCATCCCCATTCGGTGCGCGCCCAGCAGATCCGGGCCGATGTCTGGTCCCGCGCCGGACACCGTGAGAAGGCTTTTGAGATTCTCGCGAACATCGCGGACGCACGCCGAAACACGATGGGGCCGCAAGTCGAGTACCTGCTGGCGGGGTGCAGGGCGCAGCCCGACAATGTCGGCACCTACCTGCGACAGACAGAGTCCCGCATCTCGAGCGCAGATTATGATTTCGCCGTCGTTCCAACCCTGATCACCTTGAAGGACACGTCTGCTCAGGAGTGTCCGAAGCTGAGCCCCGACGACCTGCTGGGCCTGATCGACAAGATTCTGCGCCAGAAATCGGTGTCCATCCGTCGACCCGCCATTTCCGACCTGTTGTACGTGCGGGCGACCGTCCTCGCCGGCAAAGGTGAATATCAGAATGCCGTATCGAATCTCTACGTGGCATTCAAGACGAGACCGAGCTACCAGCTCGGCCTCGCGTCGGCCAAGTTTCTATACAATCTGAAGCAGTATCGGGAAGCCCTGAAGGTGATCGAAGACGTCGAAGCGATACATCTGAAACCCTGGGACTCCGACAACTTCCGCCGCGGGGAGCTGAAGCGATGGACGGAACGGATACAAACAAAGCTCAAACAACGTTCGTGAGCCCCCAACCAACGCGACGCAGGCGCTACCGTGATATGATCGGTCCGATGTGCACGCGCTGCGCGGCAGGCGCTCGGGACATACGACGGTGACAGAGCTGAGCATCATACTCCCCTGTCTCAATGAGGCAGCGACGCTGCCGGATATCGTCAAGACGATCGAGGAGCTGTATCCCGACGCGGAGATCACCGTCGTCGACGATGGCTCGTCGCCCCCGATTCCCGCCATGGGAAGGGCGCGGGTGATCCGGCATCCCAAGAGTCTCGGTAACGGTGCCGCCGTCAAGACCGGCGTGCGAAACGCGAGCGGCACCTAC
>JBAUWJ010000283.1:0-2148 GCA_049583715.1 Arenicellales bacterium
CGGTATGTCCGGTCCGGCGAACAGGCAGAAGCGGTAATCCGAACGCGTGCCCGGCCGCCGGCCGTGGTTGGAGCGATACTTCGACGGACCGGTGACCCCCGTCGTCCCCGGCCGGCTCTTCTCGAAGCTCATGTCGGAGCCGTCGGGCATGACAAAGGTCAGTATGTGGTCGCGCAAGGGCTCGGGCAGGTGCCCGTTGTCCCAGGGCTCGACGCCGTACTCGCCGAGCCGTCGCTCTATCTCCCCGGCCCGGCGTGGCGTCTGCGGCCGCACCATGAGCACCCCGCCCTCGCTGGACCAGCGCGTGCCGCCATCCAGCAGCCGGTCGACATAGAGGGCCGACGCCATGTCGGCATGGCCATGGTCGCTGGTGACGGCGAGGTTGTAATGATCCAGCATCCCCGCGCGCTCCAGTCTCGCGACCAGTGCAGCGATCTGGGCATCGGCCATGCGCAGGGACCAGTCCGTGACCGGATGATCCACACCGTACTTGTGCAGGTAATAGTCCGTCACCGCGATCTCGAGCAGAATGAAATCCGGCGGACGCGCCGAGCAGGCCAGCTCCGCCGCGATGTCCATCAAGCGCCGATCCTCCAGCCTGCCCCGCTCCAGCTCCCGGTCGGCGTGTCCCTCTTCCACGACGGCGGCAACGGCGCCGGCCTCCGGCGCCCGAAGGCGCCCGTCCGGATCGAAGGCGCCGGCGGCGTGCCTCCATTGCCGGTCGGCAGAAGCACAGCCGGCGTGCTTGGCGCCCATCAGCATCTCGCTCGCCCACCATGGACCGTGATAAAGCGTGCAGTCCTCCGGCCGCACCATGCCGAAGCCGATGCCCGCGACGTCCAAGCCCTGCCGGGCGGCGAGGGCGGGAAGGGTTTCCGTGGCCACATCGTAAGGGTTCGAGAAACGGAAGCCGTCGTCGACGAAAATGCGGTTGCCGTAGATGCCGTGCCGGGAGGACGGCACTCCCGCTATAATCGACGTGCGCCCGGGACAGGAGGTCCCACACATCTCGGGGCTGAGCGCCGACACCCGGGCGCCGCGGCGTGCAAGCTCGTCGAGCTGCGGCAGCCGGCTGCGGCAACGCTCGAAGTGATCGGCACCAAGGCCATCGATCATGATCAGAATCAGTGCGCTCATCGCTGCGGCTCTCGTTACTCGCGTGCCGGCCATGATAGGCCTGCCGCGGCCTTTCTCCAATCGACGACGTCGAACGCCGTGCCGGCACCTTCCCCGCGCGCCTTACGGAGCCTTGCGATGTGCGACCTGATCGAACAAATCCGGCAACGTTTCGAGCGCTTCGGTGACCGCGCCTACGGCGAGGTGGTGGACATGCGCGAGCACATGCTGCAGACAGCCTGTCTTGCCGAGCGCAAGGCTGCCGACGAGGAGCTGGTCACCGCGTGCCTGCTGCACGACTTCGGGCACCTGCTCGTCGACCTGCCCGAGGACGCGGCGGACCGTGGAATGGACGGTCGCCACGAGCAGATCGGCGCCGATGCGCTCGCCGGCTGTTTCCCACCCAGGATCATCGACGCCATTCGCCTGCACGTAGACGCCAAGCGCTACTTGTGTGCCAAGAGCGCGACGTATCTCGCGCGGCTCAGCCCCGCATCGGTGGGCACCCTCGAAGTACAGGGCGGGCCCATGAGTCCGAGCGAAATGGCGCGGTTCGAGTCCCATCCCTGGCACAAGGACGCCCTGGCGGTGCGGGTCTACGACGATCTCGGCAAGGAGCCGGCGATGCAGCATCCGGGCCTCGACCATTACCTCGAGATCGCGCGGCGATGCGCGCTCGCGTCCGGTCAGTCCCCGACCGGCTTCTGAGCGAGCGTCCAGCTCCAGAAAGCCCCCGCCTCCGGGCGGGGCGCCGGCATCCGCAGGGTGCCTGTCCCGGTCGAGGCCTCATCCGTTCGCGTCAGCGGGTGTTGGCCCGCTCGGGGAGCCCGCCCGCTACCGGGTGCTGATCTGCCCCGGGTCGTGCAGCGTCATCTCGGCGCGGCCTCGATAGGAAGAGATTCGTCCCGATACCGTGATCGTCTTACCGCCGTATTGCGACTGGTCACCGAAACTGCTCTTGTCATCCGCGAAGATCACCGCCGAGAAGGGACAGTTGCCGTAGTCCCGGCAGTAATCGAAGAAGGTGGTGCC
>JBAUWJ010000284.1:0-40260 GCA_049583715.1 Arenicellales bacterium
CGTCTCAACCGATGCCGTGCTTGTCCTTGATGAAATAGATGGGCTTGTTGAGGCTCTCGTGGTAGGTCCTGATCTGCAGCTCGCCCAGCAAGCCGAAGACGATGAACTGTATGCCGACGATGATCAGCAGCACCGCCAGCAGCAGCAATGGGCGGTCGCCGATAGGGATTCTCAGGAACAGCCTCTGGACGGCAAGGTACAAGGCCAGGAAGGCGCCCAGCGAGCCGCATATCAACCCCGGCACGCCGAAGAACTGTATCGGCCTGCCGGCGTAGCTGAGCAGGAACTTGACGGTGATCAGGTCCAGCAGCACACGGAACACGCGTGAGATGCCGTACTTCGACGTGCCCGCGATCCTCGGCCTGTGATTGACCTTCACTTCCGCGATCCGCACGCCCATCCAGCTCGCCACCGCGGGGATGAACCGGTGCAGCTCCCCGTAGAGCGTGATGTTCTTGACGACCTCCTTCCTGATCGCCTTGAGGGTGCAGCCATAGTCGTTGAGCTTGACGTCCGTGGCCCAGGAAATCAGCCGGTTGGCGAGGACGGAGGGCAGGCGGCGCGACAGCCACCTGTCCTTGCGGTCGTACCGCCAGCCGCTTACGAGGTCGTAGCCCTCGTTGATCTTGTCCAGAAGCATCGGAATGTCGGCGGGATCGTTCTGGAGATCCGCGTCCATCGTGACCACGACCTCGCCCTCGGCGTAGTCGAAACCGGCGGATAAGGCCGCGGTCTGGCCGAAGTTCTTCCTGAACGTGATCAGCTTCACGCGCGGGTCCGCCTCGTGAAGGCGACGCAGCACGTCCGCACTGCCGTCCCGGCTGCCGTCGTCGACGAACAGGATTTCGTACTCCTGGCCGAGATCCTTCAGTGCTTCGACAATCTCCCGGTAAAGGGGATCGAGGTTCTCCTGCTCGTTGAAGACCGGAATGATGATACTGACTTCCACGGTCATGTTTCCGGACCGACGCCGGTGGCGTGGCTGGTTGCTTTCATGGTACCTGGCTCGCGACCTGGACCCCGGAACCCGGTTCTTGGAATGCGGCGTCGTCCCCCGGCATCGGTCGCACTATGGCTCCGGCAGTCGATAGTCATCTCTGTTCGGGTCGAGGTTCGGATTATAGTAGGGGTCGCCCCTTTCCAGGGCTTCCCGGTGACGGGCTCTCAGGTTCTCCTTCTCCCGGTTGAATCTCCTGATCTTCCTGAAGTCATCCTCGTATCCACGCGAGACCGACTCGTGGTGATAGGCCTCGACGTGGGGTGTGAACACGTTCAGATAACCGTGTTCCCTGGCCCGCAGGCAGAAATCGACGTCGTTGTAGGCAACGCCGAAGTTCGTTTCGTCGAACATGCCAATTTCGTTGAACTTGCGCTTTTCGATCATCATCAACGCGCCGGTCAGCGCGCTGACGTTCTGGATCACGTTCAGCCGGTTGAAATAGCCGGGCGAGTCGGCTCTCACGTGCTTGTGCAGGTGGCCCGCGTACCCGCCGAGGCCGATCGCGATGCCGGCGTGTTGAATGGTGTTGTTGGAATAGTAGAGCTTGGCGCCGACTACGGCGACCTCGGGGCGCTGGGAATGCTCGAGCAGACCCTCTATCCAGTCCGGGGTGATGATCTCTATGTCGTTGTTCAACAGGATGACGTGTTCCCCCGCGGCACGGGCGACGCCGAAGTTGACGAGCTTCGAGAAGTTGAATTCGATGTTCAGCTCCTCGAACGTCACTCGCTGATCGAGGGTCTTGAGGCGCTCCATCTCGTCGTAAGTCGTCGACATATAGGAGTCGTTGGAGATGCCGAGGACCTGGAAGTCCGGGTAGGTGCTTCGATCGAGCACCGACGTGACGCACTGGCGCAGCAGCTCAGGCTTGTCCCGGAAAGGGATGATGATGCTCACCAGCGGCGTGTCCTGGATCTTTCGCCTCACGCGGAAGAAGTGCGGCAGACGGGTTTCTTCGACGGTCCCGTCTATCCCCCGCCGCCGCAGGGCCGCCTGCAGCGCCTTTCTCGCATTGCCGGCGCTTTCCGGCTTGACGTTGGGATTGAGGCTTGTCGAGCTCTCGGACATTCGCCAGTGGTACAGCGGCTTGGGGATATGAACGATCTCCCGCGCCTTCTCGGCGATTCGCAGGACCAGGTCGTAGTCCTGGGCACCGTCGTACTCGGAACGCAGGCCGCCGACGGCGTCGAACAGCTCCTTCCTGACCACCAGAAGGTGGGTGATGTAGTTGTGGGACAGCAGCAGGTCCGGATTGTAGTCGGGCTTGAAGTGCGGAAAATCGAGATGGTTGTCCAGCTTGATGAAATCTTCGTCCGTGTACATGCAGTCGGGGTTCCCCTTGAGAGCCGCTGACGCGACCTCGTACAAGGCGTTGTCCGCGAGCTCGTCGTCATTGTCCATGAACGCGAGGTACCTCCCCCTGGCCAGCTCCACCGCGGCGTTGGTCGCCGCCGAGATGTTGCGGTTCTCCACCAGGTAAGCCACCTTGACCCGTTTGCTGCCGCATCTCTTGAGCGCTTCCAGGGTCTCGCTGTTGGTGGATGCATCGTCCGCGATGCACAGCTCCCAGTTGTCGTAGGTCTGTCTCTCGACGGACTTGATCGCCTTTCTCAGTATCCGGGCGCTGACGTTGTGCACCGGCATGATGACGCTGATCAACGGTCCGCCCGGCAGCGCGCGGGTCTCCCGGTTCAATCGCGTCTCCCGCCACACCTCGTAAGGTGTGGGGGGACCGGCCCTCTCCGGCGTCCTGCCGACGAGCGTGATCAGGTATCTGGCGGCCTGCGTGCGTGCCCGGGCCAGGGTGCGGCGCACCCCGAGATGTCCGAGCAGGTAGCGCCAGAAGAGCAGCTTGTCCGTCACCGCCTCGAGATCGTGTCGAAAGGCCCTGTAGCGCGTCACCGCCCTCCAGAAGCCCGAGCCTTTGATCTCCGACAGCTCTTCGTTGATCCGCGTGTGGGTGGCGTAGAGCTCCTCCATTCCCCTCCCCCGCTCATCCAGGTCGTCGAGAGCGGCGAGATATCGGTCCCTGGCCAGCAGGTATTCCCGCGTGCGCGGAAACCTCAGGTAGGCGGTGAACTCCAGGTACTCGTCGCCGCTGAGATGCACGCGTGGAATGAACGGAAGCTGCAGCCATGGATCGTCGTCGGTGATCATGAACAGCTCGCCAAGACCGGTGCTGATGTATGACAGTCCGGCCATGGAGGCGTACTTGGTGATTTCCCCGGAGCTCGCCATCGCCCAGATCGACGTCCTCGCCTGGGTCGCGGGATCGATGGCGCATATCTCCAGCCTGCTCAAGCGCATGAATCCCCTGCCGTCGCGGCGCAGGTCCTCGCAGGGGCTGAATCGGATCTGGCTCGCGCCGCCGGCGGCCGGCGGCAGGGCGATGGTCACCGAATGCGCCTCGTCGGTGTTCTCGATGAGCGTTGACCGGCTCATGTCCTCCGAGTACGGCTCACCGCCTTTTCTCCAATACAGCCGGGCCTTGATCGGAGCGATGAGCACTTCCTCTTCCTTCAAGGAGAGATCCAGAAGCAGTCGCGTTCGGTTTTCGGTGCGTTCCAGGGCGATCGCCGCCTGGAACTCCTCCTCCCTTTCGACGAATTCGTCCACGCGCGAGCCGATATCCAGTCCCACGGCGTCTCCAACGTGAATAACGAATTCCTGCACCGTCTCGAGGTTCTCGCGGCGGGCGTAGATCCTCACCGCGCTCTCCATTTTCAGCACCAATACCAGCAGGGAACGGAACAGAAGAAAACTCGGAGAGACAGGCTCGCTCGTCGTCCATTCCTCGTCGAAAGCGTGCAGCGAGCCGGCCTCGTCAACCACGATGTTCGACGAGGTGAGATCAATGGAGATCTCCTCCCGGGATTCCAGATAGGACGCGTATCGCCGCACCAGATCCAGAAATCTTCCGCTGTCATCTTCGATTTCAAGCGCCCTGGCCCACAGGACGGACAGGAGCGTTCCCCGGTAGTAGGGCTCCTGCACTACACGTTGACTGACGTCCCCGGGTGGCGCGCCGTCCTCTTCAACCAGACGCCTGCGCTCAATGACTTCCCTGCCTTCCGGCTTGACGGCCACCAGGCAGTATTCCCGGCGCCTCCCGAAGCCCGGAAGCTGGGCGAAATCAAAGTTGAATCCCTCTCCGATGGAGGAACCCGACAGGGAGAACACGAACAGAAACGAGTTGGAATAGACATCCATGCTGTTGGATGCCGCGGCACTCTGCCAGAACAGCGACTCGCCGACCGGGGGTTTGAACAAATCCACGTAGTCCCGGGACTGTACCCCTTCGAGGTTGCAGAACGCGTAGGGATTGTCGGTGACGAAATCCTGGGACAGGATCACGGTCGGCAGCTTGTAGTCGGGAAACGGCAGGTACAGTTTCTTTGCCACGACTCCCAACTCCTGGAATATCCTTTCCCATTCGACCAGGGTGTAGGTGTTTATGTCCCTAACCCCGAAGTAATTGTTCAGGCCGATGAGCCTCTTGCCGTAATGATCCTCGTGAGCCCCGAGCACATATTTCATCCCCGTCCTGTTCTCGATGGCGAGCAGAACTACGCCATCCGGCGCCAGGCTGCGTCGCAACCCTGCGAGCAATCGGACCACGGGCTGGGCGCCGGTTTCGTCGCCTTCCATGAACCGGGCGGCATATTCCGCGACGCCGACCAGGCAGATCAGGTCATATCGGCAGTCGGGCAGCTCGACATCGTTGAAGTTCCCGCAGTACACCGTCACGTTCTCGAGGTCCCTGCAGCGAAGCGAAGCGATCTCGGCCCGCACCGGGCTGCCTTCCACCGCGTCGACGGCCAGGCCCTGCTCACCCAGGAACCGCGTGATCGCCCCGCAGCCGCAACCCAGCTCGAGGACGCGGCCCCGCCCGGCGAAGTCGAAGGCGCGAAGGAGGTTGGCCCGTTTGCTCGACAAGTGGTATTCCGTCGCCCAGTCATGGACCGCCGCCTCCAGCTCCGCCGAGTGGCTGCTGAGATCCCCGGCGTTGCCGAGCACCGATTTCAGATACTGTTCGACATCCACGCCGTCCGAATAGGAGAACTCACCCGCGCCGTCGCGGACGTAGACCGCACCTTGCCTGTGAAACCCGTCGAGGACGCTCAGCATCCGCCCAGGGCCTCCCGATCCTTGGATATCTTCACCGCCACCGGCAGGGAAGCGTAGCCGAAGGAGCGATTGTCATCCTGCACTTTCAACCTGAACAGGTCGTAGCGGCGATGCAGCACAGTGTCCTCGCCGTCCTCGTTCCGCGACACCACTCCCAGAGAGAAGAAGTATTCCGACGAAACCAGGTCCAGCTTCAGGGTGAACTTGACGAACGCCGTCTCTCCCGGGGACAAAGGCTCCGTCGCTATCTTCTGCCGGTCGGTGTTGGTCCCGAAAACAGCCGTACCATCGACGGTCTTGATGGTCAGCCCGTAGATGAGATTGCTCTGGGCCTGGTAGCAGTAGACGGCCGCGAGGAGGGATATCTCCGTACCGGCATCGACGGCGGAGTCGAGCGGCTTGCCGGCGGCGTCCAGAAGCAGGTAGTCGAGGATTCGCACCTCGCCGTTGCCCCACTCGTATTCGGTGTCGTTGTAGGTACGGCGCAGCTTGCACGTATCGATTTCCGGGTCCACGGTCATTCTGTCTTCGCGGAGCTCCAGGCCCATCCCCTTCGCACGGGCACCCTTGTCGATGGTGGACTTCATGTGAAACATACTTTCGAGGTAGTTGTTCACCACCTCCTTCGGCTCGCCTACCTTGACGATTGCTCCATCCTTCATGAAGACCGCACGGTCGCAGTGAGAGATCACCGTGTCGGTAGCGTGGGTCACGAACAGTATGGTCGTTCCGCCGTTTCTGAGCTCGTCCAGCTTGCGGAAGCACTTTCTCTGGAACCGCGAGTCCCCCACGGCGAGTGCTTCGTCGATAACGAGAATGTCCGGACTCATGCTGATGACGACGGAAAAAGCCAGCCGTATGTACATGCCGCTCGAATAGGTCTTCACCGGCTTGTCGATGAAATCTTCCAGCTCCGAGAAGGCCACGATGTCCGGCATCCGCTCCTCTATCTCCGCGCCCGACATGCCGACGATCGACGCGTTGAGCCTGGCGTTCTCGATACCCGTGAACTCGGGGTTGAAGCCCGCCCCGAGCTCGAGGATCGCCGAGATCCGGCCCGTGCAGCGCACGCTGCCGGTGGTCGGCGCGAGGGTGCCGACAACGAGCTGCAGGAGCGTGGATTTACCCGAGCCGTTCCGGCCGACGATACCCACGGTTTCGCCCGCGCCGATCTCGAGGTTGATATCCTTGAGTGCCCAGAACTCCTCGTAGAGGCGGCGCTGCCTGGTGAATATCTCGATCAATCTGTGGAACGGCTTGCGATACGTGTGGTAACACTTGGAGACGCCCTCGAGGGCCACTACGGAATCAGAGGACATCTGCAAACGCTTTGCGTGTACGCATGAACCACCTGTAACCGACCCTCAGAACGAACAGGGCCAGGACGTAGTAGACCGCCAGCGGACCCCAGTCCGGGTATCGACCGAAGATGACGATGTTGCGGAACTGCTCCACGATCAGGGTCAGTGGGTTGAAGTAAAGCAGCCACTGGAGGTGCTGCGGGACCCTGTCGAGGGGATAGAAGATCGGGCAGAGAAACAGCAGGACCGTGGCCAGTATCCCGGTGATCTGTCCGACGTCCCGCACGAAGACCCCCACCGAGGCCAGTATCCAGGCTATCCCCAGTGCGAGAAGAACGATGGGCATCAGCACCAGGGGCGCGAACAGGATCGTCGCGTGAACCGTGAAGTCGGAGAAAGTGTTGAAGATGAACAGCAGCAGGAACCCGATCGAGAAGTGAAAGAACGCCGTGCATACGATCATCACCGGAAACACTTCCAGGGGAAACACTACCTTCTTCACGAACTGCACATTGGTGGCGATGATCTGCGGCGATCTCACCAGGCACTCGGCGAACAGGGCGTGCAGGATCAAGCCTGAAAACAGAATGACGCCGAACTCCTTGCCGCCGCCCGCGGGCTGCACGCCCCATTTGATCTTGAATACGATCCCGAAAACGAACAGGTACACCAGCAGCATGAACAGCGGATGCAGGAACGACCATACCAGGCCCAGCAGCGAGCCCCGGTAGCGCCCCACCACGTCCCGCTTCACCAGTTGGGCGATCAGGTCCCGGTGCTGCCACAGGGTCAATGCAGCCTCCGCACGCGCCAGGCGTCGGCAGGCGCAGCCCCGCCGGGCAACAGGAAGCCCGCCGCGACCCCGCGGGTCACGCTCATTGAACGTTCACGGATATTCAAGTCAGGAATGCGAAAACGTGGTGTTGTTCTTGTCCGTCGCCGGATGCCCGTGGCTGGATCGGTGCAAGAGGCGTCCGACCCGCGGACGGCAACGATTCAAAGCCTGTGCAACAGCCCCCTGATGTACTCGCCATAGACGCTCTTCCCGTACTTCTCAACCGCTTCGTGCAGGCGAGACTCGTCTATGAAGCCCTGATTGTACGCAATTTCCTCCAGGCAGGCGACTTTGAGGCCCTGCCGGTTCTCTATCGTCTCGATGAACATGGACGCCTGCAGCAGCGAATCGTGAGTGCCCATGTCCAGCCACGCCATGCCTCTTTGGAGGACCTCGACGGACAAATCGCCCTGCTCGAGATACCACCTGTTGACGTCCGTGATTTCCAGCTCGCCTCGCGCCGAGGGTTTCACGCCCTTGGCAACCTCGATCACCCGGTTGTCGTAGAAGTACAGGCCCGTCACGGCGTAGTTGGATTTCGGTGATGCGGGCTTCTCTTCCAGCGACAACGCGACGCCCCTGGCGTCGAACTCGACCACGCCGTACCTTTGCGGATCCTTGACGGGGTAAGCGAAGACCGTCGCCCCGGAAGGCTGGCTCGCGGCCCTTCGCAGTGACTCCGTCAGGCCCCGGCCGTAGAACACGTTATCCCCGAGCACCAGGGCGCAGGGGTCCTTGCCGACGAACTCCGCCCCGATGATGAACGCCTGGGCGAGACCGTCCGGGGAAGGCTGCATGGCGTAGGAGATCTCCAGACCCAGGCGTGAGCCGTCCTGGAAGAGCTGCTGGAAACGGGGCAGGTCGTGGGGCGTCGAGATGATCAGAATCCTGCGTATGCCGGCCAGCATGAGGAGGGACATCGGGTAGTAGATCATGGGCTTGTCGTACACCGGCAGAAGCTGCTTCGACACGGCCTCCGTCACCGGATGCAGGCGCGTCCCCGATCCGCCCGCGAGCACGATTCCCTTCATTCCGCCACCCCCAGCCTTTCACCGCGGTAGGCTTCCTGAACCGCCTCCCGCCAGTCGGGGTTGTCCAGGTACCACCTTATGGTGCGGCGTAGTCCGGAATCGAAGGACTCGGCGGGACTCCAGCCGAGCTCCCTGCGTATCTTGCCCGCGTCGATGGCGTAGCGCTGGTCGTGGCCGGGCCTGTCCCGCACGAAGGTGATCTGATCCCGGTAGTCGCCGCCGCCGGTCCGGGGCGATTCCTCCGCGAGTATCGAGCAGATCCGTTCCACGACCTCGATATTGGTCAATTCGTTGCCGCCGCCGACGTTGTACACCTCGCCGGGCACGCCGTGGTTGACGATCGCCAGCAACGCCCGCGCGTGGTCGTCCACGTAGAGCCAGTCCCGGACATTGTCGCCCGCCCCGTAGACAGGCATCTCCTCCCCGGCCAGGGCCTTGTTGACCATCAGCGGGATCAGCTTCTCCGGGTACTGGTACGGCCCGTAATTGTTCGAGCAATTCGAAATCACGGTGGGCAGGCCGTAGGTGCGCCGCCAGGCCCTGACCAGGTGGTCCGAGGCGGCCTTGCTGGCGGAGTAGGGGGAGTTCGGCTGGTACGGGGTCTGCTCCGTGAAGTAGCCCGTCTCCCCGAGGCTGCCGTAGACCTCGTCCGTGGAGACGTGGTGAAACCTGAACCGCGCCCTCTCCTCCGGCCCCAGGGACCTCCAGTATTCGCGGGCGTTCTCCAGCAGGCAATAGGTGCCGACGATGTTCGTGTTGATGAACTCGCTCGGGCCGTCGATGGATCGATCGACGTGCGACTCCGCGGCAAGGTGCATCACCCGCGCCGGGCGATAACGCGTGAAGATCTCCCGGATTGCGGCTCCGTCACAGATGTCGACCTGCTCGAATATGTGGCGCCGGTTCCCTTTCACCGGGTTCAGGGTCTGAAGGTTTCCCGCATAGGTCAACTTGTCGACGTTGACCACGGTGTCGTCCGTCTCATTGATCAGCATTCGTACGACCGCCGAGCCTATGAACCCGGCCCCGCCCGTCACCATGATTGTCGTCATAGCATTGCTCTCGATACCATAGTCAGAAGGCTTTATAAGACCGGTGCTTTCCTCGCTTCCTCGACCGGTGCCGCGGGCGGAATGCCGGTGTCGTAGTCGTGGGGTCCTCCTCTATCCGATAGACGTCGATATGATCCACTCCCCAGATCTTCCTGAACTGCCGGGGATTGCCCGTCACGTATTTCTTGAAGGCATCGGAATACCAGTTCGACACCGTCATTATGTCGGCCGGCCAATGTCGTCCAACCCGCCCGGTGTCGCTCTCGCTCCCGTCCCGCTGATTGATGATCACTAGCCAGCCGTTCATCCCGGCGAAGTCCCTGCTCTCGTACCGCCCCCGGTCGACCCTGAATGCCCCGAGCCCGTAGAACTTGTAGCCGAAGTAATCGTCATTCGTCAAACCGTTGACCACGTACCCGGTCACCGGATCGGTGATGACGTCGCTCGCCTTGCGGGTATCGAGGTAGGCGATCATGTCCTTCCACAGACGGTAGTCGTTGGTCCGCGCGACCGGCTCGAGTGTATATATCCTGCTGAACGGCGATACGAAGAAGGTGGTGTTGATGGGCAGCAGCAGCCCGACCAGGGCGGCGGCCGCCCCGACGCCGCCGGCCCTCGCCATCAGGCCCTGCCCTCCCACCGACCAGCCGATGGCGCGCACGAGGAGGTAGCCCCCCACGAAAGGCAGGGGCAGCAGGTAGCACAACCTCCACAGAAGATGGGGCCAGGAGAAGCGCAGGAAAAGATCCGTGTAGACCGGGTTGAATACGGTCAGAAGAGGCAGGAGCATGCCGGCGACGATATAGCTGTTGCCGGAAAACTCCTTGAACCTCACCGCGAACAGCAGGTAGACCAGCACCCCCCAGACGGTGATGACCTGGTAGAACTGGTAGTCCGGCTTCAGTATGTAAAGATTGCGCAGGAAGGGAACGTACGTGTTGATATCCGCCATCGTCCCGTGCAACAGGGGATCGTGGCGTCTGATGGTGACGTAGGCCGCCGCGTGAACCGCGAGGTAGGCAACCGAGCAAACGGCGAACAGCACCCAACTGCGCCTGTCGCTTTCGAAGAGCGAATGCTCCGATCGCATCCCGTGCTTCATCCGGTATCCGGCCGCAATGACTCGGACCAACAGAATCGCTCCGCCCATCGTGGCGAGGAACAGGGCCTCCTGCTTGTGCACCATGAGCGCCGTCACCCCCAGGATTCCGGCAAACGCGAGGTACCTGAACTCCCCCTCCGATGCGTCGATGAAACGGAGAAAATACGCCAACGCCGTGAGGTACACCACGTAGTTGAGGATGGTCGGGGCGTAAACGTAGTACCTCACGTAGGAGAACACACTGAGCCCGAAATGAGTGATAAAGAAGAACACCGCCGCCGCGGCGACTGCGTGCAGTACCCGCCGGTCCGCTATGGTCTTCTCGAAGATGAACAGGGCGAAGGAATACACGCCGCACGCAAAAAGAAGCGTGTTTGCGAGCGCGACCGGCCTCATCGCCGCCTGTATCTTCCCGCAGGTGAGATATACGAAGTAGGCCGTTATGGTGTATGCGTATGCCTCCCCCTTGCTGATCAGGTCCTGCAGTCTCCCGAGGGAGCCGATCCGGCCGTGATTGAGCAGATGCAGCCGATCGTTGATCCGGGCAAGATGCCACCAGGCGTCGGCAGGGACCTCCGTATAGGGTCCGGCCCACAGGGTATAGGCGGCGACGAGAGCCATGGTCGCCGCGGGAATGACCCACGTCCAGTCGCGGAGCAGGCCCGCGGCGGTCGGCATGCCCCTTCGCCGGACAAGCCATGCTCCGAGGACGATGGTCATCGCATAGACGACGACGAGCACCAGGGCGAATCCGCTGGTGCCCAGGGCCAGGATCCGCGCCGCCGCGAGCGAGCCCACCAGGACGGCGACCGACAGCGCAATGGATGCGGCGAAGCGGTTCGCCTCCAGCCCGGCCGCCGCCGTCAGCACCGCGCCCGGCAGGACCATCGCCGGAAGATACACTGCAAGGAACTCCAGGGTAGGCACCTTCCGCAGCTACGCCTTCTTCATTCCGGGCCTCACCGCCCTCCCCGTACCAGGACCAGGCGGATCGTCTTCAAGACGATGATCGCGTCCAGAAGCAGCGAGTAGTTCTTGATGTAGAACAGGTCGTACTGGAGTTTTTCAAGGGCGTCGCGCACCGACGATCCATAGGGATACATGACCTGCGCCCACCCGGTAATTCCAGGCTTGACCACGTACCGCAAATCGTAGTACGGGATCTCCTGCTCGAGCTGCGACACGAATTCCGGCCTCTCCGGCCTCGGACCTATGAAACTCATTTCGTTCTTGATCACGTTCCACACCTGAGGCAGCTCGTCCATACGCGTCAGCCTCAGAACGCGGCCGACCCGGGTGACTCTCGGATCGTCGCTGGCCGCCCACGCCGGACCTTCCTTCTCCGCGTCCTCGATCATGGTTCGGAACTTGTAGAGCTCGAACGGCACCGCATTCAGCCCTACTCTGCGCTGGCGGTATATGACCGGGCCTTTGGAATCGAGTTTTATCACGAGCGCGACGACCAGCGAGAGAGGCAGGGTCAGTGTGAGAGCGAGCACGGCCAGCAGGATGTCCGTCATGCGCTTTATCCGGTACTGAATCGTCTTGTGCATGAGGGAGAACCCCTGCGACAGGGCGAACCAGCTTTCTCCGACATGAAGCACCGGCAGCTTGTACAGGTACTGCTCGTAGAAGTCCACCAGGTCGTAGATGCGCAGCCCTTTCGTCATCTTCATGTCCAGCAGTGTTTTCACGACCTCCCGGGGAAGCGGCTTCTGGGTGGCCACGATCAGCCCGGCGAGCCCGTCCCTGTCGAGATGGTCACGGAGCTCGCGCATCTTTTCCTTTCCCTTCAGGCTTTCCCAGTCCCGCGCGAGGATGCTCAAGCGGCCGGTCACCCGCTCCTGGTTGACCGCCTGGGCCAGAGCATCGACGTACTCGGGCTCACCCACTGCGCCCCACACCCGGCGGTCGCCCTGCTGAAAAGATACATTGCTGAAGAACAGGCGCGAGACCGTCGCCCACACGAAGAACAGAGCGAAACCCACCAACAGCGTCCCCCGCCAGAATATCGACGCGGCTTCCGGTGCCTTGGTGGTGTAGCTGACCACGGCGAATATGCCCATGGACGCCACGACGCCGATGCCGGTCTTCAATGCCAGTCTCAGGCCGGCGTTCCTGAGATCGAGAAAATAGGCCTCGCAGATGTACAACACGAACAGAGTCACGGGCGCCACCACCGCTGCCAGCCAGGGATCGACGCCGGAAATCCGCCCGATGTGCCAGTACTGCGCCAGGTTGAAGGCCACGATGAGCCCGACGAGATCCCCGGCCAGGAACCACATGATGGTCTTGTACCGGTAGCTAACGAAGTTCCACATACTCTGCTTCGACCACGGGGCTTTTGCGGCACTTCCCAATGCTCATCGATTCGACACTCATCTAAGGAGTTGCCGCATGATCTGCCCGTTGACCTTGTTCACGCTGTACCTCTCCAACGCCGCGGCGCGCCCCCTCTCCCCCATCGTCCTCGCCAGATCCGGCTTTTCGATAAACCGGCGCATGGCATCTTCCAGGGCGCGGGAATCCCTCGGCGGCACCAGAATGCCGTTGATGCCGTCTTCGACGCAATCCCTGCACCCCGGCCAATCAGTGGTGATCACCGCCAGCCCGCAGGCCATCGCTTCGACCAGGGATCGCGGCAGGCCCTCCCGGTAGTACGACGGCAGAACCAGCACATCGGACGCGTGCAGCAACGGCCGGATATCCTGCAGCGAGCCCGCGTACTCCACCACGCCTTCCGCGTGCCAGGCGCGGATCTCCTCGATATCTATGCCGGACGGACTGCCGTCGACGGGCCCGGCCAGGAGGAACCCGACCTGCCCGTATTCTTTCCTCAACGCCCGGGCCGCATCCACGTATTCCCTGACTCCCTTTTCCGCGATCAGGCGCGTCGCCATTACGAAGCGCAGATCGCCGTTCCTCGGCTCGCCCGGCGAAAACGCGCTCGTGTCGATACCCGTCCCCGGCAGGACGCAGCTCCCGGCTTCGCTGACAATGCGATGGCGCACGAACAGATCCCTGTCGTGCTCGTTCTGAAAGAAAACGGTCTGATTCCCTCCCAGGGACAGGCGGTACAAGGCCACCACGAATCTTCTCAGCAACCCCTTGAGCGCGCCGCCCTCTATGAACACGTATCCGAGCCCCGTGATCATGGAACAGACCTTCGGCACCCTCGCCACGCGAGCGACCATCGATCCGTAAATGACCGGCTTGATGGAGAAGTTGAACAGGGCGTCCGGTCTTTCCCGCAGCAGGATCCTTCCCAGGGAGAAGACCGAGAGCAGCTCGCGGGCGGGATTCATGCCGTGCTGCGACAGGCGCATGTCTACGCACCGGATCCCGCGTTCCTCCAGCGACCGCGCGTGATCGTCACGCGGTGCCACTACCACCACCGTTATTCCCCGCCCCACGAGACTGCTCAGCAGCTCGCCGTAGTGCAGGTCGAGATAGCGCGTCGTGTTGTGGGTAACAACCATTTTGGTCGCCACGCCGGTCTCTTGCCGCGCCGGACCCAAGGCCGTCTCAAGCCCCATGCGCCCGGTCATTTCTCCACTCCTGCGCCCGGCTCGTCGCCGCGAAGCGCTGGTACAACGCTTCGTAGCTGTCCACCATCGCGCCGATCTCGAAGTGCTCGACGATGCGGTCCCGGTCCCGCAAACCGGTCCTCGACCTCTCTTCCGCCGGGAGGCTCAATACTCGGAGGCTTGCCCGCGCCAGACCGTCGTAGTCGCCCGGGGGCACCACTCGGCGGCTGTCCGAAACGAGCTCCGCCGAATCGCCGACGTCCGTCGCGACGCAGGGCACACCGCAAGCCATACCCTCCGCAACGACATTCGGAAAGCCCTCTCCGAAGATCGAAGAGGAAACCAGCAGGTCCAGACCCGCCATGATCCTCGGGATATCTATCCGTTGTCCGAGAAGTTGCATCCTTCGCTCCAGGCCGTGCCGCCTGATCCGGCGGACCAGGTCCTGATTCGCCCAGGTGACTTCGTCGCCGGCCAACACGAACACCACCCGCGGGTCTTCAGCAGCGATCAGGCGCGCCGTCTCGATGAAGCCGGGGTAGTCCTTCTGCGGATGAAACCGGCCGATCCGGCCCACCAGCACCGCGTCGTCGCCGAGGCCGAGCTCTCGCCTGACCTCCTCGCGAGCGCCACCCCGCGGCCTGAAGGCGTGGGTATCGACACCGTTGCGGATGACGACCATCCTGCGCGTATCGAAGCCCATTGTGCCGTGTGCGCTGAGCGCCGAGCCCGAGCCGCACACGATGCACTCGGGAAGGACCCGCGAGAGCAGGGCGCACAGGCGAATCACGAAAACCGTGTTCAGCTTGTGCACACCCCGTCCCACGTCCGTTTGCCTCAGGTTCCAGATGACGGGCACCCCGCTGCGCCAGGCGGCCAGGCCGCCGGCGAGGTCCGCGTGATAAAGCCACGTTTGCACCACGCTGGGGCTGCGGGCTCGCAAGAGCCGGCGCAACCTCCCCAGGTCCATCAGGGCCCTGGGATCCCTCCTCATGTCGAGGCTCTCGACGGCTACACCGTCCCTGGACAAGCCTTCACCAACGACGCCGTTGCCGGACAGGGAAATTACCGAGTGCCTGAACCTGCTCCCCGCGCGTACGAGCTTGGACAGGACCAGCTCCGCCCCCCCGACGTTCAAGCCGGTAATGACGTGCTCGATCCCGCCGGTCGCTCGAGGATGCGGCAGGGCGCACTCATCCGGCCCGTGACGCGGCATTCAATCTCCCCCGGCGGCGCCGGCCCTTCCGGGGAGGCGCTCGACCCATGCCGCGATGCGATCGCGACAACCGGCCTCGAAGCACTCGTCAAAGAGCCTGTTGCCCGTCACAGACCGGCGCATCGCCTCCACGGTGCGCTGCAGACTGCGGAGATTGAAGATGGGCATGTTCAACGAAAGTCTTTCATCCGGTGCGAGTCCGGGCACGTGATCGACGCCGCTGGGCGGCCATCCGGAATCCCGGGCCGGACTGGCGTCAATCGCGGGACACGAGACCGCGAATGACTTCATCCCACTGCGCCATTACGCTTTGCTCGCCGTACTTGCCGGCGACGTTCGCGGCCTGTCTGCCGAAAACCGTCCTCATCCCCCGTCTTGACATCAACAGGTCCAAGGCGGTCTCGAGATCCTTGGCGCTGCCCTTTCGGACCAGGCAGCCGTTGACGCCGTCCTTGACGATTTCCCCGACGTCATCGTGATATCGCGTCGTAATGACGGCGAGCCCGCACGCCATCGCCTCACACAAAGCCATCGGGAATCCTTCGATATCCGAGCTGCATACGAATATGGAAGCTCTTCGCAGGCAGGCTTCCGGGTCCGCCGTCACCCCGGGCAGATGGATTCTTTCCTCCAGTGCGTGCCTCGCGACCCGTGCCTGCAGTTCGCCCCTCAGGGGCCCTTCACCGAGAATGAGCAGGTCCCACTGCGGAAAACGCTGACTCAAGGCGGCGAAGGCATCGATGAGGAGATCGAATCTCTTCAGGTGCACCAGTCGGCCCATGGCGATGATCGTGGTGTTCCGTGCCAGTCGCTCGAAGTCGGGGGCGATCGCGGGCTCTGAAACGGGATTCGGTACCACCCGCACACGGCCGGCCCGCAGAAACCGCCGGTAGAACTCCCCGCCCTTCGTGCTCAACGCGACGACCGTATCCGCCAAGGGATAGGTGAGCCGCCTCATCGCCCTCCAGGTCCATCCGTGATTCCACTGCATGGGATCGGTCGCCTCCGAAGCGACGATCGGGACACCGAGACGCACCCCCGCCAGCAGCGTCAGGATGTTCGTCCTGGTGAGAAAGCTCACCACGAGCTCGGGCCTCGATCTCCTGATTGCCTTGCGCAGCGCCAGCACGCGCGACGCGTTGCTCGCCAAGGCCTGCAGTTTCGTTGAAGACGGCGCGGCGATTCCGAGCGGCTCGAGCTTGACCGCGGGATGAAGCTCGAAGAATGGCGGAACCTCCCTGCCCGCCAAGGTACAGAGAGTGACCTCCATCCCGGCCTCCACCCAGTGGTTTGCCAGCCTTGTCGCCACCCGCTGCGCACCACCCATCACCAGCGAGTGGATGACCAGCGTGATCCGCCGGACATCCCCGGCCGCCGCGCTACCGGGTGGCGCTCCTTCCATTGAGCCGGGTCCGGAACCCGGCTCAGCCCGCATGCGACTCAGGACTCTTGCCATATCTCGCGGCAAGAAGCCGGGCCACGGCCAGGCACAGGAGCCAGTCCGTCATCGAGTGATGTCGGAAAGCCTGGCCGTAGTTCGTGGTCCCCACCGACCAGACGGCGGTCAACAGCAGGTAAACCGCACCAATGGCCAGGAGGGTTCTGTCGGCGGATCTTTGAAGCATGATCAGCACCACGATGGCGAGCACGAGCAGCAATCTCGCCAGGGACGAGACAAAGGGGACGATGTCGCCCTTCTCCTCGATATCCGTGTAATAAGGCCTGAACAGGTAGGAAACATAGTCCAGGCCAAGAGCCGCCATAGACCGGGGAAGCGAATCCGGATCGAGGGCCACGTTGTAGGACGTTCTCGGCGACCGCTCCTCGACCTCGTGCCGGTAGTGTGCGACGGCGCGCAGAATACTCCCCCGCTCCATGACTTTGCTGAAATAGTCGTTGCGAGAGGTGACGGGCACGCTCACGAAGGCCGCCACTCCGACCACGACGGTCACCGCGAGCAGCGCCAGCAGAATCCCGTACTCCCGCCGCGAACGCCTGATTGAAAGGAAAACCATCGCCACAAAGACCGCGATAAGCATGAAGGAGACCGCGAGCAGTACGTGATGGAACAAACCCATGAACAGGAAACCCAGAGAGGCCGGCAGCAGCCACAGGAGCCTGACCTGCCGAAGCGCTCTCATGGAAAAATAACATCCCACCACGAGGCCGAGGAGCTCGAACGGCTCGCGAAACGTCAAGGCTCCGTGAAACAGGAAAGGCGGAAACAGGCCAACGCCGAGAATGAGCCCGCACAGGATCGGGATGTTTTCGACGCCGTTCTCCCTCGCCAGCTTGAAGATCAGCAGCAGCGAGAGGGATGCCGCCGATACCGACAGGCTTTGCCCGACCCACCTGTCCGCGCCAAGTATTCGGTAAGCGACGACCAGGATGGTCTCGTACACCTTGGTGCCCAGGGAAAACCCCGGCCAGTGGTGGTGGCGGTGATGGGCGTAGTGCCATGCCACCTTGTGGAACGTCTGGGCGTCCCATTGAGCACCCGGGATGGGCCAGGCAATCACGTTCCACAGGGAAATACAGTTCAGAAGCGTGACGACGAGAACGAAGCTCCAAACCAGCGCCCGCGAGCGGCTCTCCCGCGCCACCATGGCCGCGGGGATATAGCTGGCCAGCACGAGCAGCGGAGCACCGCTCAGCGTCATGACGGCACCGGTCCGCCCATCGGAAACACTTCCGGCGCGGCGCCGCTCTCGACCGGTGGCAGCGGGCGCACTACCACCCGACTCGTTTCATGAGCCGGCGTGCCTTCACCCTGCCGTCGAACCCGACGGCGTGCACCATGCTGACCAGGTAGCCATCTATCCATTCCCCCAACGGGTTTCCGCCGCGCCCCGGAGCGCCCTGTATTCCGTAAAGAGCCACACACTCGGACAACGCGGCGATCCAGATGAGTATCTCCTGGAGCTGAGTAGCCTTCGCGCCGTCCCCGTGCTCGCTGTATCGGAGAAGCATCCGCAGCGCCTTCATGTTGAACGTGGACAGGCGCTCGATCTCCTTTGAGAGAACACGCTCTTTCACCTGTTCCCTGAGCTCCCTGCGCATCCAGAGACCATAGCGATTATGGTCCCGTGCGTAGCCGTCCTCCCCGCCGTCCGCCTCCAGATACGGTTTCCCTGTCCGGGCCCAGGGTATCGTCAACAGCTCCGGCGCATTCTCTTCGAGCAACTCGCGGTATATGACGTCGTTGCGTATCACCAGATCGAAAGACCACATGTATCGGTGCACCGCGGGTGACGTGAAGGCCTGATGAACCTGCACTCGCTCGTTGATGATCTCGAAACAGGGCACGAGCATACGCTGCACGTAATGCAACTGGTGGTCGATCTCCCGGGCCTGCCACGGCAGCGACCGAGGAAACATGTCCCGGTACAGACCGGCGTCCACGTAGGCCTGAGGGACCGACCGGCGGAACTCGTCGTCCTTCAATATCTTGAAACGGTTGTACAGGTGGCGCGACATCGGCTTCAACCGCGTCACGTGAAGCCCTGAGAACTCGGCCCTTCCCATGCTGTCCCCGAGCGAGGCGGCCACCACGAGATCCAGGTCGCTCTGCTCCGCCACCTTGGGCATCGCGTGGAGGTGAAGGGGTGAGACCTCGCACCCGTACTGCGCCGTAAGCGTAATGTTTTCCGCCAGGTTGTCCGGCGCCAAGTCGAAATGTCGGTAGTCCCATCCATACTGCTCGGAAATGCGCTTTGCATAGACCACGTCCCGGGAGTCGTTCACGCCCCACGTCAACGCAACCAACCCGGCATTGATTTCTCCCCTTTCCAGCAGCGAGCCCAGTACGCAGGCCACGACCCGGCTGTCCATCCCTCCCGAAAGCAGCAGGCCTATCTTCTTTCTGCCCTCGCACGCCTGCCGCAGCTCCGCGCACAGCCGGTCAAACAAACCGCGCGCTACGTCGCGCGGGGAAGCCCGCTCAGCGCCGTGCCCGGGCAGTGTCCCCGGCTCCCACGCCCGGCCGTCGTCCCGCAGCCGGCTGAACGCCGGCTGCCGCTGGAGTCCCTGCACCAGCGTGCGGGTTCCGAGACAATACCCTCGATTGATGATCTCGACGAGCGCCGCCCCGTCAATCAACGCGTCGCCGGCGCCGCGCATCGCTTGGGGAAAGTTCCCGGCGAGGTGGATCCCGGCGTCATCGCTGCGGAAATACGGCACTATGACCCCGAGACGCCCGCTCATCGGCCGTGCCGCCCGATCCAGCGCTTGTTCCGGGGCATCAACCACGGGCATCGGCCGTTCCCGCCTCACGCCGCGTTCCCCCATCCCGTGGGATTGCGGCGAATCGAGTGGTGAGCCACGTAGTAATCGGTATTCCGTTTGCGAATGGCGTCGACGTCCAGGTGCTCGAGACCTTCATAGCGTGGATGCCACTGGTGAAAGTATCTGCTCCGTTCGTCGATGCTCTCGAATTCCAGCCCCAGGTACCTGAATCTTCTGGCTACATCCAGATCTTCTCGTCCCCATCCTTCATAGAACTCGTCGAATCCCCCGATCTTCCAATAGTATCCTGCACGCGTGGCGTGAACCGCCGAATCGAATCCGCAGCCCCATCTGGGGGTAGCTACGGCGTCGAACGCCTGAAACGCCGCCATCAGCTCCGAGGCCGACATGTGGTTTCGCACCGTACCTTCCGGGAGGTCCCACATGATGGCTACGACCACGCCCAGTGGATTCTTCTTCAGGACGCGAACGGCCTCCTCGAGGTAGTTCGGAGAGAACACGACGTCCACGTCCGATATCATGATGTACTTGCTGCGCGTCGCCCGTATACCGGCATTCAGGCAGCGTGACTTGCTCCAGATCCCTTCCGACTCCAGGCGCATGTGCCTTGCGCCATAGTGCCTGCACAGCTTCATGATCGTCTCAGCATGGGGGCCGCCGCTGTTGTAGTCGACGATCAGGACCTTCAACAGTGACTGGTCGTAGGTCTGCAGTCGCAGACTTTCCAGAGCGTTTTCGAGTCTGTAGTCCGACCTGTTCCTGACTCCGATGATCACCGTCATGGTGTCGCTCCCGCGACTCTCCGAGAGCGCCGTACAGCGAAACCACAGTCTGCGCAGCGGCCGGTACAAGACGGTGTTCAAAGGCCCGCCCTGGTGCGTGAGGTATTCGGGCAGCCGTCGGCTCTGCGTCAGCCGCTCGCTGAGGCGGTTCATGCGGACACCGAGCCGTGTGATCGGTCGTAACGCAGGCAACCAGGCGCCGTTCACCGAATCGCCCCCCGCGCGAGCTCCACCAGGCGTTCGGCGCCGGCCTGCCAGGAGTACGATCCCTTCACCCTGGCGAGGCCACTGTCCGCCATCGCCGCAAGGCGCCCGGGATCGTCCCTCAAAGACGCAATCTTCGCCGCCCAGTCCCCCGGATCCCGGGCTTTCGCTATGAGCCCCGCGCCGTCGAGCACGCTCGGTATCGCCCCGCGATCGGACCCCAGTACGGGGATCCCGCAGGCCATCGCTTCCAGCAGGCTTATGCCGAACGCCTCCTGCCCGATACTCGGATGAACATAGACATCGGCCTGCCTGTAGAAATAGGGTGTGCTCTCGTGCTGCACATCGCCCATGAAGTGCACCCGGGAGCCGACGCCCAATGTCGCGGCCTGCTCCTCCAGTGTGCCACGATACCCACCCCCGCCCACGATGACCAGGTGGCCGTACGGCAGATCCTCGAGCGCTTCCACCACGACCTGAAACCCTTTCCATCCCACCAGCCGTCCGACGGCCACCAGCAGGAAATCCTCCTGCCCGATTCCGTGCCGCGCGCGGAACTCCTTGTCCTTCTCACCGGGCTTGAAGATCTCGAGATCCACGCCGTACGGTATGATCGTCGGCGTCACGCCGTAGCGGGACCGAATCTGCTCCGCATTGTACTGACTGCAAGCCACCCACACATCCACGGCCTTCCTGTGGAAAAGATCCGTCACGAAGAAGTCCTTCCCCCCGGAGCAGAATACGACGACGGTGGACGGCGACCGGCGCTTGAGCTTCTCCATGAACCCGAAATCGTAAGGTTTGCTGATCACGACGACATCCGGCTGATAGTCGATCACGGCGGACAAGGCGTTCGCGGCGAATGAACGCCGTTCCAGGTATTTTCTGAGCGCGCTGCCGCCCGCCGGGTGAATCCTGCGAAAATCCGGAAACGCCTCCCGGCGCTTGAAGGGTCGCGCGCAAATCGAGGGCGCCTCCTGCATCGGGCGTTCCTCCACCCCGGTGGATCCCGTCACTATCACCACATCGTGGCCGAGTCGGGAAAGAGCCCGGCCCATCTCCATATTGAAGGTCTCGATCCCGCCGCGCTTCCAGCCCGTTGTCACGTTGTACAGTACGACTCTCATCGCCTGCTCACAATCATTGCTCCTCGGAGCTCAAGCGTTTCGTTCCCGGCAACTCCACGTCGCGCCGCGACAGGACCAGCAGGGGCTTCGACGACTTGCGAGGTACCACCTTCCTGATGAAGGGGAAAGACCGCCGCAGAATGGCGAAGACTGTGTCGGGATTGAATCTGTCGTCGTGCACCTCCAGCACCAGCCAGCCTATGTCTTTGAAGTACGGCTCCATGTGGGGTATCACGAACTGCTCCGCGCCTTCTATATCCATCTTTACCAGAGCCGGGTTCGGCATACCGAGGCGGCGGCACAGCTCCGGAAACGCGTAACCCTGCACCAGCAGATCATCATCGCCCGCGACTTCCCGCACCCGGTTCCCCGTGCTCAGCTCGGTCCTGTGCAGGCCGAGAGCCTCGGTCCCGGACCACAGGGCGCCCCGCAGCGTGCGCCAATCCACGGACCGGTTGAGAGCGTTGTTGTGCTCGAGAATTTCGTAGGTATCCGGATCGGGCTCTATCGAAGCCACCCTCGCCCCGGGGAACAGGTGGAAGACGTAGAGTGCAAACGCGCCGATATTCGCTCCCACATCCAGAATCTCCGGCGCCCGCTCGCCGTCGAGGATGGACCGGATGAAGCCGTACTCGTTGTCCAGCAGCACCTCCCCGGCGCTGAACCAGTCCGTCTTGCGGCTCACGAATCTGAGACTGCCGTATCTGAACGAGGCGCGGGCGTTCAGTCCCGCCGTCTCGCTGAAGAACCACAACGCCCGGGGATCGCCCGTCAGAATGCGCCGTGCCCTCCACAGCCGTTTGGAGAAAATGAGGGTGTCGCGCAAGGCACCGATACCGGGACGGGGGGCCTTTGTCTGCGCCGTCATGGAAGAGCACGCCCGAGAGCCCGTTTCCCCGTCAGCGCCACCGCCCTGGTGACCCATTGCAGGTAGCCGCCCCGCAGCCAGAACTCGCGGCCGATCCGCTTGGGCAGCTCGCTCCTCCAGGCTTCGTCGACAGTGATTTTCGACAAGCCGGCATACTGCATCCGGTTTCCGGACAGCCCTGCATGAGGCGTGCTGGCAAACCGCGTGGTCATGGATTCCTCCACGTCGAGTCCGAGGTACGCGCAGATGTCGCGCGTCACCGCCTCGGGTCTGCGCGCAAGGTCCTCATAGCGGCAGAACAGGACGTCCCCTTTGGGAAGCCAGTGTCTCAACAGCAGGTATCCGACCTCGGCCTGCCTCCACCTGCCGATGGTTCCCCGCAGTCTCTTGCCCTTTCTCAAGAAGGAATTGATGACGCCCCTGCCGTCTCTTTGCAGATGAATGACCTTGAGGGGAACACCGCTGCCGGCCAGGACATGCCCCCTGATGAGGAACTTCGAGGCGTCACACAGCACCCTTGCCTTCGATACCTGCGCAATGGCGTCCATGAGCTGGCGGTTCACCTCGTAGGTCCGTCGTCGATCCTCGGCGTTGACGGCGCCTAGATATTCTATCCAACCGGCCGGCTTCACCCGACTGGTGCAGTCCAACAGGGACTTCCCGGTATTCGCCTCGAACGTCGAGAAGACCTTCCACCAGAAATCCTTCTTATCGCGATCCTCTCCGGCCGCAATCCTCTGAAGTCTGGCTGGCGAAAAGAAACCGTGAATATTCTCGAGCTCGCTCAGTCCGATAGCCTGTGAGTGGGCGTTCAAAATCAGGTTCAGCAGCGTCGATCCGCAGTGGCCGGCGCCGTGGATGAACACCACCGTATAGTTCCTCTCGACACCATCGTGCTCCGGCACCGGCCCTCTGCCCCAGACGTACCGCACAAATTGGAACAGATCCCTCAAGCGAAGATCCGTCTCGAGCAGTGGGTCGTGTACGGACTCGAACCGACGGCAGGGCCGAGGCGGCCTTCAACCGCCATTCGCACTCATAATGCGCCGTGCCGCGAATCCTCTCAGCCTCTGCCACAGGCGGGAGCGCTCGAAGTAGTGTGGGAATACCCTGTGAACGTCGATGTTGCCGGCCTCTCGCGAGACACGCTCCGTGATCTTCGTGCCGAGAAACACATCGAGCGACATCTCCGGCTTCTCTTTGAGGTTCAATCTGTCGAGCGTTTCGTTGATCTCTTCCCGGCTGAAGTCGTTGACGCTGTTCGTCAGGTCCCGGCTTTCCTCGAGCGCCTTTTCCATGGCAGCCAGGGCCACCCTGTAGTCATCATCAAAGCGACACCAGTAGCTCCACAGCCTCATCGCCTGTCGGTTCATCTCCTGGTTTCTAATCGCATTCAGATAGAACTTCCTGTACAGGTCGCGGTAGTACTGATAGTAGTCGTGCAGGCCTACGACCCGTTTCATAAAAGCCACCTTGCGCCCGCGCCCGCGCAGCTCCGATATGCAGGCCCCCTCTATCTTCAACTGACGCTGCTGTTTCTTGAGCTTGAAGATGCCCCTCAGCTCCTCGAGCGAATCCGTTCTGTATATCTGGATGCCCGCCCATCTCTTGAGACGATACAGCTTGTCGATGACACCCGGATGCGCGACGCGTACGTCCTCCGAGGAGCTGAACAGATCGTCAAGTACGCGCTCCACCATCCGAGGTTCGAGAATGACGTCCGCATCGACCGAGAACGTCCAGTCGCGGCCGTTGTCGAGACCGATCTCGTAGGTCTTCTCCACTGCGGCATAATGCGTGTTCTCCCTGATAATCTGCGGATCATACCCCAGTCTCTTCACCATTTCGACACAGACGCCGGACGTGCGCTCCCCCACCGTGCGGACCACGAAGGTGATGGACGAACCGCTGCTCAGGTTATTCCCCGTGTCATCCGCCTGGCCTCGCTCCCCGGCGCCAGCCGGTGCCGCGGTGGTGGGTCGACGGCGGCACCGCGGCGCCTTCGAAGTAGCCGAGCTCGCACATCCTCTCCAGACGGCCGGGCTCTATGGAACGATTCTCGCGTTCGAAGAACTGGACGATGCGCCCCGTCCAGTCACTGCTCATCCGGATACTCACGGGCCTGGACAACCAGCTTTCCAGCGAGCCCGTCAGCCCGCGGGGCAGCATCCCACGCACCCATCTCACCGCCGACAACGCCGGTTGCCAACGGGAAAGCCGGGCAGCGTATAACTGCTTGCGGCCCATGCGTGGATTGGCCTTCGCCGCCAGGCGGCGCTCGATCTCCCCGACGCTTTCTACACCCAGCCATTCCGCCAGGCCCTGAGCAAATCGGCGTACGTCGCCCGACAGATCTTCGAAGAACAGGACCGTGACATTCAGCTTGCCGAACAGGTCCTCGTACATACCGATCAGCCGGGTGAACTCCAGGTTCCTGGCGACGGAAGTCGCGCGCACCGGCGACCACTTTTCGTCGAGCCAGTCGTTGACGTCCCCGATGGCCCGCAGCCTGTATCCGCGGTTCTTCGCCTCTTCGGCGTACAGGGAGCAGAGCATGGTCACCGGATGCCGCAGCACTATGAGTACCCGGGCGGGGCCGAAGACCTGCTTGAGGCGCTCCGCCTTCAGTGTCCTGTCCACTACGGGTATCGTGAGCGCCTCACTGGAGATCAGCGGTATCCTTTTGCCCTCCCGTCCGGTCCTCGCTGCGACCGCCCGCGTGGCGGCTTCGTGCCGCCCGGTACTGAACCGAAACTGGTCTTCCTTGACTATCGCGGCGATCGCCCGCTTGACGTTCTTGTCTCCGTCCTTGCCATTGAGAAACTCGACGCCCGGCAAGCCGGTGAACACGTGCTCCTGCAAGGTGGTGGAACCGGTCTTCATGAGCCCCACGTGCACGCGCAGCGAGGTGTCGGTCAACCGCCGGGACCTCTTGACTGTTCGTCCCGGCCCCGGCGTGCCGCGGCGCCCCTCACCCTCGCTCTCGGGAGCATGATCACGCGGATCGCTCGAGCTCCGCGCCGAGACCCGGGGCCACAAGGGACTGAATCAACCCGTGCCAGGCTTGCGCGATCCTTTCCGTGGAGTAGGACCTCGCGGTCTCCTGCCCGTTTCTGGCGAGCATCGCGGCCTTGTCCCGGTGGTCCAGCAGGCCGTCGATGGCGCTCGCCATGGCGTCCGTATCTTCCGGGGCGACCAACAGCCCGTTCCTGCCCGACTCGATCACCAGCCCGGGACCCGAGGGACAGTCGAACGACACCGCCGCCACGCCGCAGGCCATGGCTTCGATCAGTGCCAGGCCCTGTCCTTCATAGCGCGAAGAGAACGCGAAGACTCTCGAACGCGATATGACCGAAAATGGATTGGCCAGGAGCCCCGTGAATAGAACCCTGTCCGCAACCCCCAGGTCGCCGGCAAGCCTGCGCAAGCTTTCCTTCTCAGCCCCTTCGCCGATGATCACGAGGTGCAGCCGGTCACGGTTGGCCATGCGGGCGAACGCCCGGATCAACAGGTCGAACCCCTTCTGGGGAGCGAGCCGACCCATCGCACTGATGAAGTCGCGGCAGACGCCTGGCAGCGGCGGCTCCGGGGGCGCGGCCATTCCCTTGTCGATATCGGCGATAGGTATGGGATTGGGGATGCCACCGCACCGCCACCGCGGATGCCTGCGCCGCGCGTATTCCGCCTGCCTGTCGTCGAGAAAGACGACGCGGTCGGCTAGCGGATACACGAGGCGCCTGGCCGCCTCCCAGCGGCGATTGCTGTGCCGGTGCTGGGAGATGTCGTTCTGGCATGAAATCAACTTGGCGAAAGGCGTGCCCATGCAGGACAGCAGCACGAGCTCGTTCACGCCGTCCTGGAAACTGATCAAGGCGTCGGGATTCGTCTTCACGATGATCGAACGAATGGCCCGAAGCCTTCGCACTTGCCCCCACAGGTCGAACCAACGGACGTCGCTGCGGACTCGCGGACCCGCGGGCACGCGGGCGACCCCGACCGGGAGCCGATAGAAATCCCGTTGCCTGTCTTTCACCGTGATCACGGTTGTCCCGTATCCCAGCGACTGGAGTCCCTCCGAGACCAGTGTCAGCGCCCTCTCCGCACCCCCCGCCCCCAGGCTGGAGGTCACCAGCGTAACGCGAGGGCCGCGCCCGGACTCAGGCACCGCCAAGATCCCAGCCGGCGGCGGTGAGGCAGCCCTGCGTCGCCGTATCGATGCCGAAGTGATTCACGACCCTCTCCTGGTGCGCTTCGGCAAGCCGCAGCCGCAAGTTCTCGTCTTCCCTCAACCTCACGATCCACCGCTCGAGCTCCGCGACATCGAAGGGGTCCACCAGCACACCGTTCACGTCGTGCTCGATCACCTCGGGATTGCCGCCCCGGTTGGAGGCGATGCAGGCGATGCCCGCCAGGCCGGCCTCCAGGAGCGTGTTGCTCATGCCCTCGTACAGGGACGGCAGCACCAGCACATGGTGTCGATGCATGAACCCGACCATCCGCCCCGGTTCGACGCTCCCCTCGAAAGACACTCTGTCCGCCATCCTCAACCGGCAAACCAGGTCCTTCAGCAGTGGCTCCAGCGGCCCGGCGCCGGCAATTGTCAGATTGACGGACTCGATGCCCCGCACGGCGAGGATCGCGGCGTCGATGCCCTTCCAGTTGACATAGCGGCCGACGAACAGGATCTCCAGGGTATCGCCCGAGCGTCTCGCCGGCCCGAAGCGCTCGCCGGTCTCCACGCCGTTGGGGACGACGATCCTGTCCGCCCGCTCGTCGATCCCCCAATGCCCGGCGAGCCGCCTGAGGTAGTCGCTGACAAACACCACCTTCGACGCCCGCTCGAACTGGCGTGCGCGCTTGAGGGCCGGAACGCGCAGCTTCGGGTCCTTGTAGACGTCGATCCGATCGTAGAATTCCCCGGGCTCCAGTGCCGTCATCCCCGCGTTTCTGGCCATCTCCCAGACGACGTCGCCACCGATCCTGAGGACGAATCTCCTGCGAAGAACATTGCTGGCCCACGCGGCCTGTTCCTCCAGCCCCGCGCAGAAGATCCAGTCGTTTCGCAGCGCCTCGGCAAGCAGTCTGGTCCGCGTGTCGAGCTCACGCCTGACACTGTTCCCCTGCACACCCGCGCGAACCAGTCGGTATCCGAGCCCGTCTCCGGCCGGCCCCGGCACCGCGCACACCACCGTCACCCGCACACCCCGCTCGACCAGAGCGTTCGCGAAGCGATGGGAGAATGTCGCGGGCCCGCCCACCAGGGGAGGATAGATGCTGGTGATGATCAGCGCCCGTCCCGGCACCCTTGATCTCCTTCCCCGGACAGAAGCGGCTGCTCCCTCAGGGCGCGCCCAGGTTCTCGAGGACCCGCTCCGCATAGGTGGCCATGCTGTGCCGGCTCTCGATCAGTTCTCGCAACTGCTCGCCTGGAACCCTCGAGGGTTCCTTGAACGCTTCGATCACCTTCGCGGCGACGGCCGGCGCCTCCTCATCGTCCATGTACATCCAGGGCCACGCCTTCAACAGGTCCTTGAACGGCGGGTTCGTGGTCAATACGGGGCAACCGCAGGCGAGCGCTTCCATGACCGTCTTGTCGAGGCTGCCCGTGCGGCTCAGGTTGAGGTGCAGGAAAGCACGCTCGTAGAACTCGCCGATACGGGCCTGGGGAACGACCCCGTGGAACCTGAAGTAGCGCTCCATGCCGTCCCGCCACACCCGCATCTGCAGCGCGTTGCAGTAGGCGAGATCGTCCCGGGTGAGCGGCGCGCCCACGATGTCGAATCCGGATATCCCGGACCCCTGCCGCGCGACGTGACGGGCGACCTCGTAAATCGTGTGAACGCGCTTTCTCTCGCTGACCCTGCCGACATAGACCACCCGGTCCCGGCTTGCCGCGTTGCCCGGCAGAAACAGGCTGGTATCTATCGCCTGACCGATGCTCACCACCTTCCGGCTCGGGATACGGCACCCTTCCGGGCTGGACGTCAACATCCTGTCGGACGCCGCTGCAGCCAGCTTCAACGACGGGCTCACCGTGCCGTGGGCATACCAGGTGGTGACCGGAAGCCGCAGCGCGGCGAAGGCGGGATACAGCGAATAGGCCCATTGGTGCGCCATGTGGATGAAGACCCGCTCGATCCTTTCCTTGCGGCAGAGACTGAATGCAAAAGGATTCAGGAGAAACCGGCCACCCAGCCGATGCGGGATTCCGAGGACCTTGCCGGGAAAAGCCACGATCCGCGTATTGGCGCCGAACGGGGCGTGATTCCCGACCTTGTCGGCAAGCACCACCAGCCGCTCCACCCGTTCGCCGAGACGGCGTGCCACCGCGGCCTGCCAGGCGAGGACCGGATGGTCCTCGTCGATGCAGAAGACCACCAACAACAACCTGAGACCGGCGTGCGCCGCGCCGACCGCGCCCTCGCCCTTCCGGTCCGCCGTCATCGGCGAAGGACGGCGGCCGATTCGGCAGCGGCCCCTTTGGTGGACTGTAGCCTGCATTCCAGCCATTCCAGTATCTGCGCCGCGCGCGTGTCCCAGGTCCAACCTCGTGCCTTGCGCAACGACTCCTGCCCGAGCGCGGCGGCGAGGCCGGGATCTTCCAGCAGACGCTCTATCGCCCGCGCAAGAGACCTCGGATCGTCGGGCTTCGCCAACAGGGCGTCCCGCCCGTCCTCGAGTATCTCGCGAATGGAGGGAAGGTCCGAGGCAATGATCGGCTTCCCTGACGTACGGTACTCGAATATCTTCAAAGGAGAGGTCACGTGGTTGTAGATCCGGTGCGAGGGCAGCGGGTGCACGAGAATATCTGCGGCGGACAACCACCGGTACAACCCGTCGTATGGCTGTTGCTCGACGATCGAGAACTGCTGTTCTTTGAGCCCGCTGCGCGCAGCCAGGCTGCGAAACTGCTCCTTCTCCGCCCCCCTCGCTCCCACGATGCACAGAAACAGATCCTCACGCCCGGCGGCGAGGCTGCCCGTGGCGGCAAACAGCGTGTCCAAGCCCCTCCCGGTGCCGACCGCGGTCAGGTTCCCTACGAACATCACGATCTTCCTGTCGCCGGGGAGCCCGAGCTCCCGACGCGCCTGCATCGCGTCAATGCTGCCCGGGAAGGCCCGCGGATCGATGGCATTCGGCTTCACCAATACCGATTCACGGCGGACACCGCGCTCCACGAGCCAGTCCCGCATCCCACCGGTGACCGTGATGCAACCGCCCGTCGAATCGATGGCACGGTCACATTCCTTCAATCCAGCTGCGTCCCTGTCGCCCGGAACCATGTGGAGCTCGAGGCATATTCTTTCCGGGGGCAACAGCCTCCGCACCATCAACGCGACCGACAGATCCCGGGTGAACACAACGTAGGGCCCGCGCTCCTTCTTCAGGCGCGCAAAGAGATTTCGATTGAAGGTCGACACGAAGACGCGATGCGCGATCTTGAGCAGGCTCTTCGGCGCCGGGGCGGGTAATCGCGTGAAGAAATCGACTGTCGGAATCTCTTCCCGCGACACCAGTCGGTCGAAGCCATAGTACTGCGACACCGAGACGGGGCCATGGGCACGGCGGGCCGCCACCAGCAGCGTCACGTCGACGCCGTTCGCGGCAAATGCACGGCACATCTGGGCGATCTGGGACGAGTGTGCCTTGTGGCCGGGCACCCTCATCGCCGTTGCGTAGTACATCCTGATCCCCGACGACTTCATCCCCGATGGCTCACGACGACGCACCCTGGGAGCCGCCGCGGACGGACCGAGCCTCCCCGCCTTCCGCTGTCTGAACCATCAGGCTCACCCAGCGCCTTGCCAGCGGCACGGGATCATGGTCTCTGCGCGCCGTTTCCATTGCGGCCTGGCTCATTCGCCGGTAAAGGTCCTCGTCCCGAAGCAGGTCGACAACGTATCCCGCCAGCCGTCCGGCGTCGGGAGGAGCGAGAAACCCGTCGTCGCCGTGCGAAATGATGTCCCTGGGCCCGTTCGACTGAACCGACACGGGCACCGCCCCATGCCTCATCGCTTCCACGATGACCCTGGGGTGGCCTTCGTGCTCCGAGGTCAGCAGCAACACCTTCGCCCGCCGGTAAATCGAGGGCAGCTCTTCCGGCATGCGGGGGCCTGCGAATTGAATGTGGGCCGACATGCTCCGCTCCCCGGCGTACCGAGCGAGGTCCCCGGCGAGCGGCCCCTCGCCGACAATGACGAACGCCGCCTGAGGCCGCTCGCGCGCCACCAGCGCCGCGGTGTCGATCCATCGGTAAAGGTTCTTCACCTTGACGAGACGTCCAACGAACAGCACCGTTTCCGGCCGCCGATCCTCGTCACCCGTCTCCCACGACCCGTCGCCCTCGCGGTCCATGATCCCGGAGGCGACCGGCAGCACCTCGATTCGCCGCGAGTATCCCAGCCCTTCGATGTACGACCTGCATGCCGAGTTCACAACCCGCAACACGTCGTACTTCTTCAATATGGCGAAGGCGAGGCACTCGTACCAGCGCCCGTATACGTCGCGATAAGCGGATCTACGAGCTTGCGGCGTTGCGATGTCGCCATGGATCTGGCCGATCACCGGTATTTGCTTCCACTTGCCGAACACGAGCGCCGCCCAGTACAGGCCATGGATGTTCTGAACGGTGAGCAGGTCGAGTGGCTTCTCCCGGTGGAGCGCTGCCAGAGCGGCGAGCACCCGGAGAAAATGCCGGAGTCGATAGGCCGCGATCGGTATGAAACGTACGTTGCCGCTTGCGACTTCGCCCAGGCCCCGCGTCTCGCCGAAGACGATCGTCGTGATCGCGGCACCCGGACGCACTTCTTCGAGAAGCCTGCCATAGAGCCACTGCCGCTTCCTCGAATCCTGGTGGCCGCGGTCCTCGAAAACGCTGGTATCCTGGCTAAGCTGTGCAATATGCATCCGTCACTCCGAGGCGCCGGCACGGGTGTGCGGGGTGGCTACCCATGTCCGGGGGCTATGCGTCCAGGCTCGATACATCGGCATTCGTCTGCACGTCCCAGAGCTCCTTGTAGTCCGGACACGTCAAGAGCAGCTCCCGGTGCCGGCCCCGCCCGCAAATGCCGCCGTCGCGAAGGACGATGATGTTGTCCGAATCCACGACGGTGGAGAGACGGTGCGCAACCACCAGCAGGGTCTTGCGGCCTTTCATCTCTCGCATCGCTTTTTTGATGTACAGCTCGGAAACGCTGTCCAGGGCGCTAGTGGCCTCGTCGAATACGACGATGTCGGCATCCGCCAGGAATGCCCTCGCGACTGCCAACCTCTGGAGCTGCCCTCCGGAAAGGCGCTGCCCGCGTTCGCCGATAATCGTGTCCAACCCCTCGGGCAGCGAGAAGATGAAGTCATCGATATAAGCTCGCTTCAAGGCGGCGCGAATCAGCTCCTCGTCCGCGTCCGGCTTGATGAAGAGCAGGTTGTCTCTCACGCTGCGATTGAAGAAGAAGGGATCCTGGTCCACGACGCAGAACTGCCTTCTCCACGAGAACACGTTCGCATCCCGCAGCTTGACGCCGTCGATCTCCACGTCCCCTTCGGTCGGCCGGTATAGGCCCAGGATCAGGTCCAGCAGCGTGGTCTTGCCGGCACCGGAAGAGCCCACGATCGCCACACTCTCGCCCCTTGGCACATCGAAGGTGACGCCCCTCAGCGTGGGGGCGCTCTGGCCGCGGTAACGGAAGCCGAGGTTATGCACCGAGATGCACTCTCGGATTGGGGTAACCTCGAGGCCGCCGGTATCCTCCATCTCCTTGTTGTCCGTGCGCAGTATCTCCGCCAGCAACTGGGCGGACGGCATGATGTTCGAGACGCTGGATCCCATCTTGCTCAGCGCCGATATCCGGGACATCATCCGGGTCAACACGATGATGAAGGACAGCAGCACGGGGAGTATGTGACCCTGCGTGCCCCGGAACAGGTAGTACCCCCCGATGATGATGACGCCGCTCAGGATCACCGTCAGCGTATCCATCGCCGGTCCCAGGACGCTTTGCAGCAGATCCGCCTTTCTCTTGACCAGGGTCTGTTCGCCGACGATCTCGGCCCAATGGTCAATCACCTGATCCTCCTTGTTGAAGATGCGGATCAGTCGCGGGGCCTGCAGGTACTGCATCGTGTCCTGTCCAAGCCTGATGCTCAGCCTGGCGAATCGCTTGCCGAGCTGTCGGACGCGTTCGATTACAAGCGACGCCGTAGCCGAAAACACGCCCACGACCACCAGGGCCGCCAACGCAATCTTCCAGGAAATCCAGAACATCAGGACGACGTACGCCGCACACAACATCAGGTTGAGGATGAACTGGTTGATCGTCAGCAACAGATTCGCCACCGTGCCGCTGCTGCTCATATATGCAGCGAAGCCCCCCGCCGGATAGCGACCCACCTCCTCGTATGTCATCGAGTTGATATGGCGGATCAGCGTTTTCTGCATCTCGAGCCGGGTCGAGCTCGTCAGGAAGATGCTGGCCGCGCTGGAGCCGAACTGCAGGCCGGCTTTTACGACCTGGGAAGCCATCGCGATGCTCACGAGCATCAGAAATGCCTCTTCGCGCGAGTATGATCCCAGCCAGGGCGAGATGAGGCGGCCCACGCTTCCAAGCTTGTCGAAACTCTGCGTGCCGGAGGGGTCGGTGATGACCGCGACCGCCAGCGCCAGTATGCCCAGCGAGCCGCCTTCGAAGATGGCGGCCAGGAAATTGCCCGCGACCACCGCCGTCGTCAGCATGTGGCGCTTGATGGCGGCGCCGAGCATGAGCCAGATCACCCGCTCGGTCTCCTCGTCGAAGCGCGACACGATACGACGAAGGATCCGTCTCACGGTCCGCCTCAGGACTCCGACTTCGTGATCCTTAAGCATGATCACCGCCCCGGGTAGTGCGCGACACCCGCTCGTGCCCGGCGCCAAAGCCGTCGTGGGCCGCGGCCACGCCCCCCATCCATACCGGGGTAGCCGGCCCGGGAGTGATGGGGCCTTCGACCTTCAAACCTCGTAGTACTCCCGGTACCACTCGACGAAGCGGCCGACACCGTCTTCGACCGTGGTGCGCGGTTTGTATCCGAAGTCCGCCTCCAGAGCGGTGACGTCGGCAAAGGTGGCCGGAACGTCGCCGTCCTGCATGGGGAGCAGCTCGAGCCGGGCCTTCTTCCCGAGGCATCGTTCGATCACCGCGATGTAGTGCATCAGCTCCACGGGCCTGCTGTTGCCGATATTGTAGATTCGATAAGGCGCGGAGCTCGAAGCCGGGTCGGGATCGTCCCCGCTCCAGTCGGGGTTCGGAGCCGGTGGTCTGTCGAGAACCCGGACGAGGCCCTCGACGATATCGTCGATGTAAGTGAAGTCCCTCACCATGCGGCCTTCGTTGTACACGGGGATTTCCTCTCCGGCCAGGATGCCGCGCGTAAACTTGAACAGGGCCATGTCCGGACGTCCCCAGGGGCCGTAGACGGTGAAGAAGCGCAGGCCGGTCGCGGGGATTCCGTACAGATGGGCGTAGGTATGCGCCATGAGCTCGTTGGCTTTCTTGCTTGCGGCATACAGCGAAATCGGGTGGTCGACGTTGTCCCTTTCCGAGAAGGGCAGCCGGGTGTTGGCGCCGTACACGGAGCTGGACGAGGCAAACGCGAGATGCCCGGTGTCCGCCGCCCGGCATCCTTCCAGGATGTTGCCAAAGCCCACCAGGTTGCTGTCGACATAGACCTCCGGCCGCTCTATCGAGAATCGCACGCCCGCCTGGGCGGCGAGGTGCATGACCCGGGCGAAACGGTGTCGCTGGAACAGATCAGCGACCGCCGCGCGATCCGAGATATCGATCTTCTCGAAACGAAACCCCGGCTCGCGCCCGAGCCTCTCGAGACGCGCCTCTTTCAGGCCGACGTCGTAGTAGTCATTGAGGTTGTCGATCCCCACGACGGCATCGCCGCGCTCCAGGAGGCGGCGCGCGAGGGCGGCACCGATGAATCCGGCAGCGCCGGTGATCAGGGTTGACATGTGTCTCACATTCTGAGTGTTGTGTTCGTCACGAGCGCCGCCGCATCAGGCACGCTACCGCCCTGCAGCGTGCGACGGCACACCGCATAGCTCTCGCTGTCCCTGCCCCGTGGCGTCGTCCCTACTGATAGTCCCTGATGGCGGTGTCCAGTCCGAGAACGCGCGGAACGAGAACGCGTTCCCCATCGCCGGCATGTGCCGCCACTGCTGCGTACATCGTCAACGGGTCGTCGAGCCCCGTGATGAGATACGCATCCGCGGCCGGCGCCCGCGCCCAGTCTCCCCAAACGGGCAGGGAAACGAGGTCATCGCCGTCGAACGAAGGATCGTAGACGCCCAGCACGCGGATCTGATGCCCCGCCGAGCGCATGTAGGCGATCTCGGCGAGATCCGAGGCGCCGCACAGAACCACCTGCCGCCAACCCTTCGACTCGCATATACCGAACAGCTCGCTGCAGGACTCGGCGGCCTGGCGATAGAATCTCAGTGAGGTGGACAGGAATCGCGCCGTCAGTCGGGATTTCTCAGCGAAGCCCTTGGGGGTGAGGTAGTACAGATAGCGGTTCGCCGGCACTTCCTTGATCTTCACCAACCCTTTCTTGGCACAGCGCTTGAGATAGGAATTCGTGAGTCCGAGCGCTATCCCGAGTTTCGCGGCGAGGTGGCGCTGGCTGACGTCGCTGCGCTGAGCGATGGCGTCCAGCAGCTCCAGGGTAACCTGTTCGTCTTTCGATTCCGAGTCGTTCACGGCGTGAACACTATACAAAAAAATATTCCTAAATCAATACGTTTTGGTGCATTGCTGAGAGTGTTTTTAACTTCTGGGTCCCTCTCTCCCGGCCGGCGGGGAGAGGGAGCCTTGTTCGAGATCAGTCGGCGGGTCCCAATTGCTCGATGTTGACCTGGGCACGCGCCGCCTTGCCGACGATATCCAGCAGGATCAACACCCTCTCCTCGCCGGTGCGGGCCAGGAATATGCCCTCGTAGCCCATGAACGGGCCCTCCTCGATGCGCACCCGCTGGCCCTCCGCGAAGGAGTGCAGGGGCACGTCCTGGACCCCGGAGGCATTGTCCCGCGCGCGCAGGGTCACGATGAGATCGTCCGGCACCGGTGACGGCAGCATACCGAAGCGCACCAGATTCGCCACCCCCAGAGTCGAGCGTATGGGCGCCCAGTTGTCGGTTTCCGTGTCGAGGTGAATGAACAGGTAGCGCGGGAACATCGGCTCGACCCGGATGATGCGCCGGCCCAGCTTCCGCCGCGGCGTCCGCATCATCGGCAGATAAGTCGGATATCCCTGCCGCTCCAGGTTGACCCTCGCCAGCTCTTCCCGGCGCGGCTTGGAGTAGACCAGATACCAGCGCTTTTCGGGATCAGACGCCATCGTCCGACATCAATCTCCTCACGTATTCCCCGACGCCCTCCTCCACATCCAGGAACGAGTCCGTGTACCCGGCACCTCTCAATGCACCGATGTCCGCACAGGTGTAGCTTTGGTATCGCTCGCGCAGCCCCTCCGGAAACGCAGTGTATTCGATCTTTCCGGCGTCCACGGCAGCCCCAAGAGTCGAATCGGTTTTATCCCGCGTGCGGATCACGGCGAGGGCAACGTCGTTGAAGCTGCGGCTCCTCCCCGTGCCGACGTTGAAGATTCCCGACACGTCCGGGTGATCCATGAAATGCAGGTTTACCGCGGCGGCGTCCTCCACCCACACGAAATCCCTCTCCTGCGCGCCGTCGGCGTAGCCGCCGCTGCCCACGAACAGGCGCATCCGCTGGTTGTCCCGATACTGCTCGTAGAAGTGAAAAGCCACCGAGGCCATGCGGCCCTTGTGCGTCTCTCCGGGCCCGTAGACATTGAAGTAGCGCAGCCCGACTACCTGACTGTCGGCCTGGACAATGGCGCGGCGGACGTAGCGGTCGAACGCCAGCTTCGAGAAGGCGTAGACGTTCAGGGCGCTTTCGACGGCGGGGTCTTCCCTGAACACCGATCCCGAGCCGTATACGGACGCGGAGGATGCATAGATGAACGGGACCGCGCTCTCCAGGGCATAGTGCAGCAGCGCCTTCGAGTACGAGAAATTCACCTCCATCATGTAGCGCCCGTCGCTTTCCATGGTGTCGGAGCACGCCCCCTGGTGACAGATCACCGCCGGCTTGACGATACCGCGCTTTCGCACCAGCTCGAGGAGCTCTGTCTTGTCGAGATAATCCGTGAAGCGGCAGTCCCGAAGATTGCGGATCTTGGAAGAGTCCGAGAGGTCGTCAACGACCAGGATGTCGTCCTCACCGCGGGCGTTCAGGGCGCGGACGAGGTTGGAGCCGATAAAGCCCGCGCCCCCGGTCACCAGGATCACGACCGCCCCCGGCTTTCCTGCTGCGCCGCGACGGCGTTGATCTCGTCCAAAGACGCGGTGGCCGTACCGAGCTTGCCCACGACCACACCCGCCGCGGTGTTCGCGAGCCTCACCGACGTCTCCAGCGGCAACGCCAGGGCGTAGCCGACCCCGAAGGCGGCAATCACCGTATCGCCGGCGCCGCTGACGTCGTACACTTCCTTGGCCACCGCCGGGAAGTCGAACCACTGCTCTTCCTTCTCCACCAGGACCATGCCTTTTCGACCGCGCGTCACCAGGATCCCGTGCACATTCAGATCGCGAAGGAGCGCCAGGGCCTTGTCCTTCAGATCCTCATCGTCCCGCACCTTTCCGGCGACCGCTTCGAATTCCGTGAGATTGGGCGTCACGATGGTGGCGTTCGCATAGCGGCCGAAATCCGTCCCCTTGGGGTCCACGAGCACCGGCTTGGAGCGCACGTTGGCCGCCGCGATCATCTTCTCGATATGGGACAGGCCGCCCTTTCCGTAGTCGGACATGACCACCACGTCGGCATCGTCCAACGCCGACTCATAGAGCTCCATATACCGCACGAGGACGTCCTCGCTGGGGCGGCCGTCGAAGTCCGCCCGGATCAACTGCTGGTTCTGCGAAACCACGCGCAGCTTCGTTACCGTCTTCCCGGCGTGGTCCACCGCAAAACGAGGCCTGATCGAAGTGCCGTTCAACAGCGACCCGAGCCGCTCGCCCGCCTCATCGTCGCCGACCACGCCCACGAGGGTGCATTGAGCGCCGATGGAGGCAACGTTCATGGCGACATTGGCGGCCCCGCCCGCGCGCTCGTCCACCTCGTCCACCCGCACGATGGGCACCGGCGCCTCCGGCGAGATCCTCTCGACGGTGCCGAACCAGTATCGGTCCAGCATCGCATCGCCGGCGACCAGGATCCGGACCCGGCCGACACGCTCGCGGTCAAGCATGATTCGAGCGGCCGATGCCCCGGTACTCGAAGCCGAATCGCTCGAGGTCCGCCGGATCGAAGATGTTTCTGCCGTCGAAGACCACCGGTCGTTTCATCCGCTCTTTCATGAGCTCGAGGTCCGGGCTGCGAAATATCTTCCACTCCGTCACGATCACCAGCGCGTCCGCATCCCTCAGCGCGTCGTACGGGTCGCGGGCGAGAGACAGGTCATCACGCTCGCCATAGATCCTTCTCACTTCCTTGTAGGCCACGGGATCGTAGGCCGCCACCCTGGCGCCCCGCTGCCACAGGCCCTCGATCACCGCACGGCTGGGCGCCTCCCGCATGTCATCCGTATTGGGCTTGAAGGCCAGCCCCCACAACGCTATCCGCGCGCCGCGCAGCGCGTCGGAGCCGAAGTATTCGTCCATCTTGTGCAACAGCACCAGCTTCTGGGCGTTGTTCACGTGCTCGACGGCGTTGAGAATGCGCGCATCGTAGCCCCGTTCGCTGGCGGTGCGCTGCAAAGCCTGCACGTCCTTGGGAAAGCAGGAGCCGCCGTAACCGCACCCCGGGTAGATGAAGTGGTATCCGATCCGCGGATCAGCCCCTATACCCTGGCGTACGGATTCGATATCCGCGCCGAGCAGTTCCGCCAGGTTGGCCATCTCGTTCATGAACGAGATCTTCGTGGCCAGAAGCGAGTTCGCCGCGTACTTGGTGAGCTCCGCGGAGGGGATGTCCATCACGATCATGCGCTCGTGGCTGCGGTTGAAAGGCGCATACAGGACGCGCATGCGCTCCACCGCCCGGCGGTCATCGGCCCCTACGATGATACGGTCCGGCTTCATGAAGTCATCCACCGCCGCGCCTTCCTTCAGGAACTCGGGATTGGATACCACGGCGAACTCAACTTTGGCACCGCGCTCGCTCAGGGTCTCATGGAGGGTCGAGCGCACCTTGTCCGCCGTCCCCACGGGCACGGTGGACTTGGTGACGATGATCCGATAGTCCTCCATTGAGCGGCCGACGTCCGCGGCGACCGCCAGTACGTGGCGCAGGTCCGCCGCGCCGTCTTCGTCCGGAGGCGTTCCAACGGCGATGAAAATGATCTCCCCGTGGGCCACGCCTTCGCGGATATCGGTGGTGAAGCTCAGGCGCTCGGACTTGACGTTCTCGACAACCAGCTCGTCGAGCCCGGGCTCATGGATCGGGATCTCGCCATTGTTCAACGCATCGATCTTCCCCCGGTCGGAATCGACGCACACTACGTGGTTCCCCACTTCAGCCAGGCAGGTGCCGGTCACCAGGCCGACGTAGCCCGTTCCCACAATAGTGATATTCATAAGTCTCGGTCAGCTTTCAGGATATGCAAAGTCGTGGACATGACGAGAGAACGCGGCCGGTCCGCCCCGGCGGCGCCCGGTATTATCCGTTTTTTTCGGACAGTGTCGAGTGGGATATTCGCAGGCGCGGATCGCCGCCTGCTGCTCCGCGCACCCGGACTCGGGCTGGTGCTGCAGACGTGGGAAAGAAAGCCGTCAACGGAGTTTGTGGTCACTCGACCACACGTATGCTCTCGCCAAGACGCCAAGCACGCCAAGAAGTCAGTCAGGCTGCTTCACGGAAATGACTGACCATCCGGGCGATCCCATGCCTGAGGAGCGTTTCCTTGCCAACGTCTCCTTGGCGTGCTTGGCGTCTTGGCGTCTTGGCGAGAGCGCAACATAACAAGTGTCAAGTCCTCTTTGGCTCTCTGCAAGGAGGAAAAGAGGGAGGGGGCCGGAGCCCCCGGAGTCACTGAGAAGAGGAAGGAGCAGGCGCCGCGGACGCGCCGCGAGCCGGCTAGTTCTTGACGCGGATATCCTTCTTGTTCGCATCGAAGGTCTTCTGCCCGATGCCGTTGACGTTCATCAGGTCTTCGGGCTTTTTGAACGCGCCGTTCTTCTTGCGGTAGGCGACGATTTCCTTCGACGTTACCGCACCCACGCCGCTCAAAGACTTGGCGAGAGTCGCGGCATCGGCCTTGTTGATGTTTACCGGCGATGCGAGGCATTGGCATGCGAGCAGCATTCCCGCGATGCAGGAGCCGAGCAGCATTTTCGTCTTCATGACACGACCTCCGTGTTTCCAGAAGTGATTGTGAAACAGCGCTTGGCTGTACGGCGACGACAGTATCGCCGGTAATATTCATGATAGAGATCCCGCCGGTGAATCCGTCACCCGTTCGGGTGAACGTTTGCTGCTTCGATGGTGGCTCGATCGGAGGGCGGGCATGCGCCCGGATTGTCTCGAGTCGGAATGAATTCCGACCCACGGAGGCTGTGCCGAGGATACACGGAGTCGGGTCCGCGGCCCCGGGGTCATCTGCCAATCTGTCAGCCGGCGCTTCGACGAAGTGGGTCGGCCGGATCTCGTTCCCGACAATCTCCGGCACTTCCCACTTCCGAAGTGGGTCGGCCGGATCTCGTTCCCGACAATCTCCGGCACTCCCCACTTCCCTGTGGGTCGGCCGGATCTCGTTCCCGACAATCTCCGGCACTCCCCACTTC
>JBAUWJ010000285.1:0-5619 GCA_049583715.1 Arenicellales bacterium
GCCCAGCTCAAGGAGCCGGCGGCCTACGTGAAGCGCGTGAACGCCCTGCTGAGCGGCAAGCAGCCGGAGCGGTCGAGGATCATTACGCCGTAGCCTCGTGGGTCGGAATTCATTCCGACTGCAGCGCTTACCCCCGGCACCAACCACTCCTCAGATGGAGTCTCCGGACTCCACCCGCTCCCGTGTGGCTCGGCCTGCCGGTGGATGACTGCGCGGGCCACCTCGAATACTGCTGTCGGAATGAATTCCGACCCACAGTTGCCAAGTCTGACAAGATGGAATCCCATGCGTTGTCCCGATCCGGAACGAAGGGAGCGGCGTGAGGGCATGAGCCGGGGATCGTCTTTGTCGACCGTCTCGAGGCAGGAGCCGAGAGCGAGCCTGCATGGACGTACTTGCGGCGTGTCGACGAAGACGGTCCCCGGCCCATGCGGGGCACTCCCGTGAAAGATCGGTAGGGCCTAACACCGCGGCACTCTCAAGCCATTTGTCGGAATGAATTCCGACCCACTTCGGATGTGGGGAGTGCCGGAGACCGCCGGGAACAAGAACCGACCAATCTGACTGGATAGGACAAGAACGCGGGCGGAGGGAGCGACGTGAAGGCATGAGCCGGGGATCGTCTTTGTCGACCGTCTCTAGGCAGGAGCCGAGAGCGAGCCTACTTCGGACGTACTTGCGGCGTGTCGACGAAGACGGTCCCCGGCTCATGCGGGGTACTCCCGTGAAAGATCGGTAGGGCCCAATGCCGCGGCACTCTCGAGCCGTTTGTCGGAATGAATTCCGACCCACAGGAATGTGGGGAATGCCGGAGACTACCGGGAGCGAGACCCGGCCGACCACAAGAGAGTCGAGCCGGGTTTCCGGTGTCAGCTTATGGCGCTGATGCGGCCCTGGCGGTTACGGGCGCGGGCGTCGCCGACCCAGTCGATCTCTCCCTTGGTGTCGTCCGCCGGCTTGCCGTCCTTGTCCACGCAGTAGCGGCCGAACACGACGTGGTCCCGCACGCGCCCGGCGGAGCCGATATGGGTGTGCTCGAACAGTATGCTGCGGGAGATCGAAGCGCCGCCCTCCACGTGACAGCCGTGCCCGATCCAGGTCGGCCCGACGATCTCCGCCCCGGCCTCGATGAGGGAGCTGCTGCCGATATAGACCGGCCCCTCGATATGGACGTTCGACCAGTCCACCCGCACGTTCAGGCCGGTCCATATGCCCGGCTGCACCTCCTTGCCCGGCATGCGGATGTCCCTCAACTTGCCCTGCATGAGCTGCTGGTTGGCCTCCCAGTAGTCGCTCAGGCGGCCGATGTCGATCCAGTTGAAGGGCTCGTGTATGGCATGAAACGGCAGGCCCCGTTCGACGATCCGGGGGAACAGCTCGGCGCCGATGTCGTAGTCCTGCTCGGAAGGGATCAAGTCGATGACCTCGGGCTCGAAAATGTAGATGCCGGTGTTCACGAGGTTGGATCTCGCCTCTGCCATGGTGGGCTTCTCCTGGAAGGACTGGATGCGCCCATCCGCGTCGCTCACCACGACACCGTAGTTCGAGACCCTGGACTGCGGCACCTTGTGCACGCACAGACTGGCCACGGCCCTGGTCTGCCAATGCCGGCGTACCGCCTTGGTGAGGTCCAGGTCGATCAGCGCGTCCCCGCACACGACGATGAAGGTGTCATCGAAGAAGCCGCTGAAGTCCTGGATGCGCTTGATGCCGCCCGCCGAGCCCACCGGCATGGCGACGATATCGCCGTCGTCGCTGATATAACCCTCGAAGGAATATCCGATATTCACACCCCAGCGGCGGCCATCACCGAAGTAATGCTCGATCTGGTCCGGCAGGTGACTCACGTTCACCATGATTTCGTCGACGCCGTGGCGGGCCAGCTCCTCGACGAGGTACTCCATCACCGGTTTTCCGAGGATGGGCACCATGGGTTTGGGCATTTCGTAGGTGAGCGGCCGGACCCGGGTTCCCTTGCCCGCGGCCAGGATCATGGCTTTCATCGTACTCCCCGCTGCTCGTTCGTCTACCTCAAGGATACAACAAATTCCGAGCCCCCACGGCGCTCGTCCCGCCCCGACGGCCGGCGACGGCGTTGAAGACCGCAAAATCAGCGCAAGCTTGCCCTGCTCCACGGATGTGGCCGAAAATGAACGGTCACACTCAATCCGCGTCCGCGCACCCATGCCCACGACAGCCCATCCCACCGCGACCCACGATTTCTCGAGCGCGTCCCCGCAGCTCGAGGCCCTTTTCGCCAAACGCTTCTCTTCCGGCAGCTCCGTGCGCGAGCAGCACGGCCGCGACGAGGGGCACCTGCCCACCCAGCCGCCCGACGGCGTCATCTTCCCCGAGACCACCGAGGAAGTCGCCAAGGCCCTGCGCATCTGCCACCAGCACCGCATCCCGGTGATTCCCTACGGGGTCGGCACCTCCCTGGAGGGCCAGGTGATGGCGGTGCGGGGCGGCCTGTGCGTGGACCTGTCGAAAATGAACCGCATCCTCGAAGTGCATCCCGAGGACCTGGATGCCCGCGTCGAGGCGGGGGTCACCCGCCGGCAGCTCAACCACCACCTGAAAGACATGGGCCTGTTCTTCCCCGTGGATCCGGGGGCGGACGCGAGCCTCGGCGGGATGGCCTCCACGCGGGCATCGGGCACGAACGCCGTGCGCTACGGCACCATCCGCGAGAACGTCATGGGCCTGACCGTGGTGCTGGCGGACGGCCGCGTCATCAGGACCGGGAGCCGCGCCCGCAAGTCGGCGGCCGGCTACGACCTGACCGCCCTGTTCATCGGCGCGGAAGGAACCCTCGGCGTGATCACGGAGCTCACGGTGCGGCTGTACGGCAAGGTCGACGGCATCTCGGCGGCGCTGTGCAGCTTCGACACGCTGGAGAACGCCGTCAATTCCGTGATCGAGACCATCCAGCTCGGCATCCCGGTCGCGCGCATCGAGCTGTTGGACGAGGCGCAGGTGGACGCCATCAACCGCTACGCCAAAACCGATTATCCGGTGGCCCCGACCTTGTTGATGGAGTTTCACGGCACGAAAGAAGGCGTCAAGGAGCACGCGCGACTGGTTGGCGAGATCGCGGCGGAGCACGGCGGCCGGGACTTCCAGTGGGCGGTGAACGAGGACGAGCGCCAGGCCCTGTGGCGAGCCCGCCACGATGCCGGCTACGCCTGCAAGGCGCTGCGCCCGGGCTGCGAGATGTGGCCCACGGACGTGTGCGTGCCGATCTCACGGCTCGCCGAATGCATCACCGAGACCCGCAGGGACATCGAGGCAAGCGGCCTGACCGCGCCCATCGTCGGCCACGTCGGCGACGGCAACTTCCACGTGGTGATGGTGCTGGACACGTCCAGCAAGGAAGAGATGCAGCGCGCCGACGACTTCAACCGGAGACTCGTGGCACGCGCACTGGCGATGGGCGGCACCAGCACGGGCGAGCATGGCGTCGGCCTCGCGAAACGCAGGGAGCTGCTGGACGAGCACGGCGATTCGGTCGAGGTCATGATGAGCATCAAGCAGGCCCTGGACCCGCTCAACATCATGAATCCCGGCAAGATCTTTCAGGGCGACTCGTAGACCCGCTGGCGATTCGAGCACAAGCGGTTTGCGCTCGCCGGCGGACTCGAACGGCTTTCGGATCGGAACCTGCAGCGAGGCGTCTCCTCCCGGGAGCCGGCCGAATCACAAAGCTCCGAGCTCGAACGACGCTCCGCCGCTGCGCACCAGCAGGGTCTCGCGGCCGTCGCGCGAGACAATCTCCCCCTGATCCACCAGCTCGTAGTAGACACTGCGGGCGATCAAGGCCTCGATACCATCACGCACCAGCACCACGGGCAGCGGCGCCTCGACCGTGCCGCGCATCACGATCGGGTGCCCGGGTCCGAGCACCACAATGTCGCCGACGTTGGTCTCGAAAGCGATCTCGACCCCCGGGCCCGGGTTCCGGATCTCCATGCGCACGGCGAGCAGCGGCGCCACCTCGACTTCGACCCTCACCTTCTCCACGGGCGTAACGAGGAAGTACTCCGGGCCTTCGCGACGCAGAACACGCGAGAACAAGCGCACCAGACGAGGCCGCTGTATCGGGGAGCCCTGGTACCACCAGGTACCGTCCCGCGTGATGCGCATTCCGATGTCCTTGGTCTGGCTCGGATGCCACAGGTGCACCGGGGGCAGCTTGTCGCTCCCCTGCGCGGCCAGCCTGTGAAACAGCGAGTCCGGCGTATCGGTCATTGCCACTCCGGCTTCAGGCGGCGACAATGGCAAATGAACCGGCTGCCTTCACCGGCGTCGAATAGCATGGAAGACGTCATTCCAGGCCGCCGAATCAAGCCTCGAACGGTTCACCCACGGTGGACCGTGCGCGCCGGCAACAATAAATTCATCAATAGACGGGAGGGAACTAATGGCACGAATTGCGAGCCCGCTGGGGCGGATACTCATCGCTGCGCTCTTCATCATCTTCGGCATCCACAAGATAACGGGCTACGCGGCCACTCAGGGTTACATGGAAGCCCACGGCCTGCCGGGTACCTTACTGCCCCTCGTGATTCTGCTCGAGGTGGGGGGCGGCATCGCGATCATCGTGGGCTGGTTCACGCGTATCGTCGCCTTCATATTCGCACTGTTCTGCATCGCGACGGCGGTGATCTTCCACGGTGATCTCGGCAACCAGATGCAGATGACCCTGTTCCTCAAGGATATCGCCCTGGCGGGCGGCTTCCTGTTTCTGGTCGCCAACGGGCCGGGGCCTCTGTCGATCGGCAGGAACTGAAGGCGGGGACCAATCCGGCGGAACGCAGGCTCTCCCGCGCGCCTTGCCGGCGCGATGCAGGAATGGTCGATCGTGGCGGATGAGGCGGCGTGCAGAAACTTGCCGCCGTTCCATACGGCGAGGCCGTCAGCACCGATCCGGGCTCCTGTGGGTCGGGATTCCTCCCGACAGGCGTGGGTCGGCACGGACACGAATACGGGTCGAGAATTGTCGGAATGAATTCCGACCCACAGGGATGTGGGAAGTGCCGGAGACCGCCAGGAGCGGGATCCGGGCGACCCACATTGGGCAGGGGCCGGTGCCGCCGGCGGCGCGACTACTTGTTGATCCGCGATTCCTTGTAGATCACGTGCTTGCGCGCCACGGGATCGTACTTCTTCATCTCCAGCTTGTCGGGCGTGGTGCGCTTGTTCTTGGTGGTGGTGTAGAAATGTCCGGTACCGGCGGACGATACCAGCTTGATCTTGTCTCGCATGGCTGTCTCCTCTAGACCTTCACACCGCGGGCGCGCAGATCCTTCAGCACCTCGTCGATGCCGTTCTTGTCAATGATCCGAAGACCCTTGTTGGATATGCGCAGGCGCACCCAGCGCTTCTCGCTCTCCACCCAGAACCTGCGGTAATGCAGGTTGGGCACGAAGCTGCGGCGGGTCTTGTTGTGAGCGTGGGAAACGTTGTTCCCGCGCGTCGTGCGCTTTCCGGTGACCTGACAGACTCTGGGCATGGCTCTCGCTTTCGACCTTGGACGGACTCTCTTGCTTCCCGCACCCGCGGGAGGCGGGGTTTATACCAGAGATATCAGGCCCCCGGCAAGGCAATTCACCGGCGCCC
>JBAUWJ010000286.1:0-1506 GCA_049583715.1 Arenicellales bacterium
AACGCGCATCGTAGAGCTGGCGGCCCCCTACGAGCCTTTTCCGCCGGATATCCGAAAGGATGTGGATATCCTGCACATCACGCGCACCTGGCAGTTCATGCACGGCAACCACCTGGTCAGCCGCTGAGCCCCCCGGCGGGATGTTGAAGAGAGGCAATCCGGCCGCTCATCAACCATGGCCTGCAGATCAGAATTCATTTCGAAACCCCGGCCCCCGTGCGTCGGCTGGCTCCCACTTCCGACGATCTTCGACACTCCCCACTTCCCTGTGGGTCGGTCGGATCTCGTTCCCGACCATCTCCGACACTCCCCACTTCCCTGTGGGTCGGTCGGATCTCGTTCCCGACCATCTCCGACACTCCCCACTTCCCTGTGGGTCGGAATTCATTCCGACATCAAACAAACACTGGAACGAAGTTCCAGCCCACCGCAATCAACAACCCTACGATTCCAGCAGGCTCAACACCCCTTTCCCGGCAGGCGCAGTCACCACGCCGCGTTCGGTCACGATGACATCGACCAGCTCCGCCGGCGTCATATCGAACACGGGATTCCACGCCTCGGCGCCGGCGGCCGCGACCGATCGCCCGGAAAAGTCCAACAGCTCGCGTGCATCCCGGAATTCGATGGGCACGTCCTCTCCCCGCTCGAGGTTCGGATCGATGGTGCTGCCCGGCGCGGCCACCATGAACTTCACCCCGTGGTGCCGGGCGTTGACCGCCAGGGAATAGGTGCCGATCTTGTTCACCACGTCGCCGTTCGCCGTGATCCGGTCGGCCCCGACAATGACCCAGCGCACCACCCCCTGGCGCATCAGGTAGGCCGCGGCGCCGTCCGGAATCAAGGACACCGGGATGCCCGCCTTCACCATCTCCCAGGCCGTCAACCGCGCCCCCTGCAGCCAGGGCCGCGTCTCGCCGGCAAAGACGCGCTCGATACGGCCCGCGCGAAAGGCGCTGCGCACCACCCCGAGGGCGGTGCCGTAGCCACCCGTGGCCAGCGCGCCGGCGTTGCAGTGGGTCAGAACGCTGCAGGGCGCGTCGATCAAGCCGGCCCCGAGCTCGCCGATGCGGCGATTGGCCGCGGCGTCGGCCTCGTGGATGGAGCGCGCTTCGGCCAGCAGCGCGGCATCGAGGTCCTGGTCCGCCGTGGCTTCGATGATCCCGCGCATGCGCTCGACGGCCCAGGCGAGATTGACGGCCGTGGGCCGGGCAAGAATCAGCCTGTCGAGGTCGTGTTCCAGCTCGTCGCGCAGCACGCGGCCCCCCTCGCGGCGCGCACGCGCCGCCAGCACCGCACCGTAGGCCGCCGCAATACCGATCGCCGGCGCCCCGCGCACGACCATGTCCCGGATCGCTTCTCCCGTGGACCGGGCGTCCCGCACGTCGAGGTACACCTCCTCGCCGGGCAGCTTTCTCTGGTCCAACAGGACCAGGCGGTCGTCCCGCCACTGCACCGCTTTGAACGGCTCGTCTTCAATGGGCATGGAAGGCTTGGGAAAAATCA
>JBAUWJ010000287.1:0-6363 GCA_049583715.1 Arenicellales bacterium
ATAGAGGTCCGACCGTGGGCACTGCATGTTTGGTCAACAACACATTGTTGAGAGCACTCAGTTGTACGACATCGAGTTCTACTTGTCGATTATCAAGGTAGTCAACACGGACACTCCCCTTGTTACACTCGATGTTTACGATAACAGCAACGATCGGATACTGGTGATTGAGGATATACTTGAGGCGACATATTTGGGAGTCGTGCGGAGGTACGTCCTGCTTTGTGAGTGTAGCAGATACCAGAGAGTGGAATTCAGAGTATATTGGCACGGAACCTGCGACGTGGAGGTCGAGAAAGTCGTCGTTCGGCCGGCGAGAGTGCGGCTCCTGATCGGCGAAAACGAGCTGGGATAGCGTGCTGGTCTTGTTCGGAATCATGGTTGGTGCCCCGTGCCTGCCTTCGACAACTGGATGGACGAGGCGATATGGCTATGATGTCGATGTCGTGGGGGCCGGGGTCGAGACATTTGTGCCGTTCTGTACCAATCGGCTGATGCTCGATCATGTTTCAGGTATTCCCGCAGACTGCTTGGTGTTCTATCTTGATTGTCTGGATGCCTTTGTCTGTGAAGACCCGCAGCCGTGATCGAGCGGTATGAAGGATACGGGCGTTCCGTAGTGCTGGGGGCCGAGCGCGGGCCATATCCTACCCATGCCTACGACGTACCCGAAGACTTCAACAGTGAACTCTGGCGCTGGGGCAACGCCGGTATGGTGATCGGACCGGGGGGCGACCGACGCAATGCGCTGGAAGGAGGCTATGCGCTCGAGGACTGGACTCGCTTTGGACATGTGTCGGACCAACACGCATTGGGTTTGTATTTCTGTCGCTACCGAAATCGCCGCAAGGCAACAGTCGATTACCGCCGTGCATTGGTCGCGAACTGCCACGCTGGCACCGACGACCCGTCTCTGTATGAAATACACCTCGATAGGTTGCATGAGGGGTACACTGGCACGTTGCCCGCCTCCATGCATTTTTTCGTTGACGGCAACGAGCATGCGTATGACAGTTTCGCGTCGCTGTATGGACTGCGTAGCTGTATTCTCTGAGCGCGAAGCAGAGCGAGGTGGTTATACAACTCATCTCGATCTTCGATCCCCTGCCCTCAGGGGTCGGTCGTAGTGGTGGAGCGCGTAAGGGCGAGTTTCTGCCTGTCGGGTCCCTCCCGGGCGGACAAGAGCTCTCCAACGAGGGAGATAGAGTCCTTCAGCACGAAGTCGCATCGGTCCCTCTCGCGAAACGCCTCTCCAGTGCACTGCACCTTGGCATATTCCTCCTCCCAGTTGTCCACGGCGTGGCGGAGGCAGTGGACCAGATGGTCCTCGTCTGTGCTGAAGTGGGTGCCTGCGGCATTGCCGACCCGCTCGCCTTCGACGCGGCCGCTGGTCCTTAGGCGAATACTGTTTGTCTCGTCGAGGTAGTCCGCCGAGCCCGTGGCGTGCGACGCGATCACCGGCGTCTCGCAGGCCACTGACTGAAACGGCACCATGTCGTAGCCTTCGCCCTTCGACGGATGAACCGTGCAGTGCACATGTGCATAGATGCGTGCGAAGTCCTCGGTGCGGCAATCGACAGTCGGGTCGACCCAGATCAGGTCGCCGAACTCGTAGCTCCGGCGCAGCTCTCCAACCTTTTGCTTGCTGTCGGTGCACAGCCTCAGCACCACGTCCTTGCGCCCCGGGAATGCCCTAAAGGAAAGGCGCGCACCAGCTCTTCCAAGCTTTTTCTTGAGCAGAATGAGGTCGCATAGAACGTGTTGTAGAACGTAAAGGGCTCCGGCGGCGTTCTAATGCCGTTGGGCTGATATTCAGGCTCCAGACCGTGGGGGATAATCGTGATGGGCGTTGTGACGCCGGATCGCGCAAAGGTGTCTCGGCACCAGCGGCTCGGGACAATGATGAGGTCGAATCGGTTGCAGATTGTGACCCAGTTGGCATCGATGAGATCGGTCTCACAGACGAAGCCGCCGATCTTGACGGGGTGCCCATAGACGAACTCCGGTACATCTACCGGCACGCCGTAGAAGATCGCAACTGGCGCTTGGAGGTCCAAACCCGAGTATTTCTGAAGATCGGGCTCTATCCAGCCGCCGGGGATGTCGTTCTGCACGGCCAGTGCAGACTCCCCTAATTCGCGCAGGAGGGCGCGACAGAACTGAATGCTGACGTTGGCCGTGCACAGCGGTCGCGCAGCGGCCCGAAGTACTGAGTGACCGCGCACGGACGCGGAACCCCCTTGAAATTCACAGGGGGTTCCACATGAAAAGTGACCTCGGCGACCCAGTCTTGCAGAGTCGTGGTCTTGACCAGCACTTGCGTTCTTAGAAAGCGGCTTCTCCCAGACTACACTATGTGGAGCACAGCCCTTGGGTATCCTGTATGAGGTTTCGCGAGCTCACAACCGTCGGGCCACCCGCATTGATGGTAAACACCACCAGTCCGGTGCCCGTATTGCCGACAGCGTTTACGGTGGCGCCCGAACGGTTGCCGGCAACACTAAAATTCCCTGCCCCATTCACCGCGCCCATGGCAAAGCTGGTGCCGTTGATGAATAGCTCCGCCATCCCGCCGGATACGCATACTCTTGTTGTGGCCACTCTAGTGTCCCGCTCGGCGTGGCGCGGTTAAACGATAGTAAAAGTCGTGGACGCCGCAAAAATGGTGCTTGTCTGGGCATGCGCCGGAAGCACGATCGACTCCACGACCGGTTTTAGTCCAGCGGCCAAGCGACAGCCCCGTACCCGCAATAGTGATACCCTTCCGGTCGTCTGGATGCAGGCCGGTCTCATCCGGCGCGGCACCGTCGGCTTTGAAGCATCGTATCTCAACGTGGTGACACGTCACGTCCCTTGCCAGTAATCGTAATCATCGGACTGATCGTCCTCATCGGCGTCGCCTGGTTGGGGTGGCGGGCGTTGCGCCGCCGGCGCAGGGCGAAACTCTTCCGGCAACCGATTCCGGCCGCCTGGCGCGCCGTCATCGAGCGTAACGTCCCGCTTTATCACCGCCTGCCGGAACAGCTTCGGGGCTCCCTGCACGGGCTCGTCAATATCTTCCTCGATGAGAAGCGTTTCGTGGGCTGCGGCGGGTTCTCGATCACCGACGAGGTTCGCGCCACCATCGCCGGTAATGCGGCGATGCTGCTGCTAGGCGGCGAACGGCGCAGCTTTCGGGGTTTTGAGACGATACTCGTTTACCCGGATACCTACGTGGCGAGAGACACCAGGTACGAAGGCTTTGTGGAGGTTCAAGAAGACAGTGTCCGATCCGGCGAGTCGTGGCCGCGCGGGCCCGTGGTGCTGGCCTGGTCGGATATCGTGAGCCAGGCGCATCACGGATGGAGCGGCCGCAATGTCGTGATTCACGAGTTCGCGCACAAGCTGGACGAGGAGAACGACATCATGGACGGCCTGCCGGTGCTCAGCGACCGGTCGCATTACGCCGACTGGGCGAAGGTCCTGGGCAGGGAGTACGCGTCGCTCAGGCACCAGGTGCGCGCGGGAGCGGCTTCGGTGCTGGACCCGTACGGTGCTGTCTCTCCGGCGGAGTTCTTCGCAGTGGCAACGGAGGCGTTCTTCGAGACGCCGGAGCTCATGAAGGAAGAGCTGCCGGATCTGTACGAGCAGCTCGGAAGGTTCTACAACCTGGATCCGGCCGCCTGGAAGGCTTGAGAGGGCGATACGCTTGCGTGGCGCAGCTACTTAACTTTTAGCTGCGTGCAGCCGCTTGCGCGCTTCCTCGAGGTCATAATCCATCTGCAGGCCCAGCCAGAAGCGGTCACTGTTGCCGAAATAGTCGGCCAGCCGTACCGCCGTATCCGCCGTAATAGCGCGCTGGCCGAGACAGATTTCATTGATCCTGCGCGGCGACACCCCGATATCCCGCGCAAGGCGATTCTGGCTCACCTTCATCGGTTTGAGAAACTCCTCCAGAAGGACCTCGCCGGGGTGGATGTTCGGTAGTTCGCTCATGGGTTCGCTCCGGGGGATGGCTTCCGGATCAGCCTCGAGTCAGTGATAGTCAACGATCTCAACGGCTTCCGCGCCGTCGTCCCAGACAAAGCAGATCCGCCACTGTTCGTTCATTCGGATACTGTGTTGCCCGCGCGGTTGCCACCAAGAGCTTCCAGATGGTTTGCAGGCGGAATCCGTAGATCCTCGAGGCTGATCGCATTATTCAGCATCCTGAGCTTGCGCCGCGCCACCTGCTGAATGGACTGCGGCAGTTTCCTCGAGAAGCGTCCATTTCAGACCTTCCTTGTCTCCTTGTCCCGGAAACCCTTGATCATTGACGCAACTATAACGCGTGACGTTATAGAACAGCAACTGTTGCACGCCCAGGCGATGAGCTGTAATGACATGGGCACTACCTGCGCAGGCGCTGGTCGAGATCTACGATCATTGAACAGCCCGCGCACCGATGCTTATGACGAGCCATCACCACGCCGAGCGGCTTATCCGTGTGCCGGGCGTTGGCGATCCAGTGGGGTCTTGCGAAAAACGAAAACCCCAATCAGGGTTCGTCCATCATCGAGGAACGGACGGACCTGGTGGAGAAGGCGGCGTGGGTGGGGTTCGAGCGCCTGCCGGAGCTGTACGAGCAGCTCGGGAAGTTTGACAACCTGGATCCGGCCGGTTGGTTGGGGTGAAATGAGCGGGCGTCAGCCGAGGAGCGCCTTGACCTTGGTGCTGACCTGCCCCATGTCGGCACGTCCCTGGACCTGGGGCTTAATGCGGGCCATGACCCTGCCCATGTCCTTCATGCTTGCGGCGCCGCTCGCCGAGATCGCCTCCCGGATCAGGGTGTCGAGCACGGCTTCGTCGAGGGGCTCGGGCAGGTATTCCGACAGGATGTGCACCGAGGCTTGTTCCTTGTCGGCGAGGTCGGCGCGCTTGCCGGCCTGAAACTGGACGATGGAATCCTGGGCCTGCTTGATCTGCTTTTCGACGACGCCAATCACGCCGTCATCGTCCAGGGCTACCTGCTCGTCCACTTCCTTGCGCTGGATGGCGGCGCGCAGCATGCGGATGGTGTCGAGCCGGGGCGTGTCCTTTGCCTTCATGGCTTGCTTCATGTCCTGGGCGATTCGTTCCTTGAGGGTCATTCTATGGAAGGTGTCTTGAAGCTAGTGGGGACGCTGGAAGCGGTTGCGCTGGCGGGACATACGCTTGAGCTCGCGCTTGCGGGCTGCTGCGGCCTTTCGTTTGCGGGTGGTGGTGGGCTTTTCGTAGTGCTCGCGGCGCCGCATCTCGGTAAAGATCCCGGCCTTCTCGCAGGCGCGGCGAAATCGGCGCAAAATGGTGTCGAAGGGCTCATCCTGACGGACTTTCACACTTGGCATAGAATTCCTCGAGGTTGAGGTGCATGGAAGGCGCCGGATTCTAAATCAAGGGTGGGCGTCCGAACAAGGTGAATATCCAGGCTGCGGGCGCCCGAGGGGCATGGTACCTGCCTCTCCCGACGCCCGGAAGAGGGGACATCACTCCCTCTCAGAGGGCAGGGGTGAGGGGGCGGTGTTTGGGACCACCCTCACCCTGGCCCTCTCCCGCCAGCGGGAGAGGGGACGTGACTCCCTCTCCCTCCGGGAGAGGGCAGGGGTGAGGGGGCGGTGCCTGGGACTTGGGACCACCCTCACCAAAGACTCCACGATTCAGGTAGACCGGCATGCTGGTACTGGGCATAGAAACCTCCTGCGACGACACGGCGGCGGCGCTGTATGACGGCGGGCGCGGCCTGTTGTCGCACTGCCGGTTCTCGCAGATCGAGACCCACGCGCTGTACGGCGGGGTGGTGCCCGAGCTGGCCGCGCGCGATCACGTCCGAAAGCTGCTGCCCCTGGTGAGGGAGGTGCTTGGCCGGGCCGGTACGGGCCCCGGAGACGTGGATGCGGTCGCCTACACGGCGGGTCCCGGTCTCGTCGGCGCGCTTCTGGTCGGTGCCGCGCTGAGCCACGGTCTGGCTGCCGCCCGGGGCGTTCCCGCCTTGGCGGTCCACCACATGGAGGGTCATCTGCTCGCACCGATGCTCGAGGACGAGCCGCCGGCGTTCCCGTTCCTGGCGCTGCTGGTCTCGGGCGGCCATACCATGATCGTGGAAGTCGCCGGCCATGGCCGCTACGGGCTTCTCGGCCGAACCCTGGACGACGCCGTAGGAGAGGCCTTCGACAAGACCGCGAAGCTGCTGGGACTCGGCTATCCGGGCGGACCGGCCATCGCGGCGGCGGCCGAGCGCGGCGAGCCGGGACGGTTCCATTTCCCCCGTCCCATGACCGACCGCCCGGGGCTCGACTTCAGCTTCAGCGGCCTCAAGACCGCCGTGCTGCACACGGTGCGGGGCGAGACCCTGGACCACACCGTGGT
>JBAUWJ010000288.1:0-3925 GCA_049583715.1 Arenicellales bacterium
GGTAGCCGTTGAAATCGCTCAACGTGACGGGCGCGGATTTGGAGACCGCGGCCTGGATGAGGTTGTAGAAGGGCCCATACCAGTTGTTGATCGCGACGCTGACTTCGACCTGGAAATAGGTCGCGAAGAGGATGAGGGCCGATCCGAGGATGGACCACGGGGACCAGCGATGGGGGACGAAGACGAACCAGAAAGCCGCGAACAGTGCGACGGCAGCGGCGAAATAGACGTAGAACCAGAGAAACGGCTTCGACCAGAAGATCTGGACGCCGATGATCGGCGGTGTTCCCGGTGCGGCGGGCGGCAGCCCGAAATGGGCGCCGAGCTGTTTGCCGGCGAGGTACCAGAATACGATTACGACAAGGCTCCATAGTGCCGCCGAGGTGAACAATGCCCCCGGCTTGGGAAAGAAAGAGATGAACACGTCGGTGATTTCCTTGTATCAGTGAAGAAACAGGGCGCCACCGGCGGGCCTGGCGCCGGGAGTCGAAGCCGGCGCCCGAGCGCCGGGGGAAGGGAAGAATAAACCACCCGTCTCCCGTTGATAAGTGGCCTCGAGCCCGTGTCGCAAGACCCTGGACCGGGCTGGCCGGCCGCTCAATGATGCGGGTGCCGGCCGCCGCCGGGAGCGGATCCAGGCGGGACGGGGTCGAGCAGGTAGGGGGGCAGGAGCCCGGCACCGAAGTAGAGAGCCGCACCCAGCGCGCTGATCCAGAAGCTGACGGGCCAATCGGTGTAGTAGGCGCACACGAGACCGGCCCAGGTCTCGAGCAGCGCCAGCGGAACCGCCAGAGTGACGGCCTTCCAGACTTTCGAGGTCAGTCTCGAGGCGGTCGCCGGCGGCGCGATCAGCAGCGAGAGCAGCAGCAGCACGCCGACCACCTGCACCGTTTCCGACACCGCCAGGGCCACCAGCGACAGGAACATCATGGACAACAGGCGAGGTGACACGCCCCTGGCCTCGGCGATATCGGGGTCCAGGGACGCCGCCAGCAGGGGCCGGGCGATGAGACCCAGGCCGCCCAGGCAGAGTACGGCCATGACCGCGAGAGCCGTCAACATGCCGTGGCTGATCCCGAGCACGTTGCCGAACAGCAGCGCGGTGCCCTCGCGCGCGTAGCTGGTGTAGAAGTGCAGGAACAGCGTGCCGAGACCGAGCGCCATCGCCAGGACAATGCCGATGGCAAGGTCGCGATTGCGCGCCCGTTCGCCGAGGCGCCCCATCACCAGGCCGCCGGCAAGGGTGAACAGCAGCAGGCCCCACAGGGGGGCGACCCCTGCCAGGGCCGCGCCGGTCGCGCCCGCGAAGCCGATGTGGGAAAGCGCGTGTCCGGCGAAAACCTCGCGGCGCAGGACCAGGAAGTAGCCGATGGGTCCCACCACCAGCGCCACGATCGCCCCGGCCAGAAAGGCAGTGCGCATGAACTCGTAGTCAAGCATGATGATGCCCGCCCGCTTCGGCCGGGATACCGGATTCTGCCGCTACCACGAACAGGCGGCCGTTGGAGCGTATCACCTCGATCGGCAGGCCGTAGAGTCTGGACAATACCGGCGCCGTGATGACTTCCTCGATGCTTCCGATTGCGGCCTGGTGGTTTCCGAGATAGAGGACGCGATCGATCGCGTCGAGGAGGGGATTCAGCTCGTGGGAAGTGAACAAGACCGTGATCCCGCGCTCGCGCTGTATGCGCCTGATCATGTTCACGACGGTTTCCTGGTAGCGAAGATCGAGGCTGATCAGGGGCTCGTCGAGCAGCAGCAGGCGAGGGTTGCCGAGCAGCGCCTGGGCCAGCAACAGGCGCTGGCGCTCCCCACCCGACAAGGCCGAGAGAGGACGGCGCGTCAGGTCCCCGGCCTCGACGGCGGCGAAGGCTTCCTCCACATCGCGGCGCGCCCTCGCGCCATGCAGCGGCAGGCCCCAGCGGGAAGGCCTGAGAGTGCTGGCGACGAAGTCCCAGGCGCAGACGTCGATTTGCGTAAAATCCGTGCGAACCTGCGGCAGGTAGCCAATGAGATCACTGCCGCGGCGGGGAGGCTCTCCGAATACCTCGAGACTGCCGCGCGTGGGCGCCAGCAGACCGAGGATGGCCCGGAACAAGGTCGACTTGCCCGCGCCGTTGGGGCCGAGTACGGCGATGAACTCCCCCTCGCGCACCGTGAAGCTGACGGATTCCAGGACGGAGGTTCCACCCCTGTTGAGCGTCACGCCGCTCAACAGGAGGGGATCGACACGGGTGCTCTTCGTCATTGGTCGGCCGACTGAAGCGCCCGCGCCAGGGAATTCAACTGGCCCAGCATCCACTCGACGTAGGTCTTTCCCTGGGGCTGCAGCTCGGTGACCCCGACAACCGGAATGGACATGGATCCGGCGAGCTCGCGCAGGCGCGCGGTGGTGCCGTAGGCCGCCTGGACGTTGTAGATCACCGCCCTCACCTCGCGGTTGCGAAGATCGTCCTCGAAAGCCGCCACCTGGCTTGCACTGGGCTCGGTGCCGTTCATGATCGCCATCTGAAAGCCGACATTGCGCATTTTCAATCCGAGAGCCCGGGCCATATACCCGAACACGGGCTCGGTCGCGGTGATGGGAGCACCCTGATAGCTGGCCCGCATGGCGTGAATCTGTTTCTCGAGAGTCCCCATGTCCTTCACAAACCCCTGCAGTCGCCGGTCGTAGTCGCCCGCATGATCGGGGTCCCGGGTCCGGAAGGATGCTGCTAGCTCCCGGGCGAGACGAATCATCGTACGGGGGTCGTACCAGATGTGTGGGTTGGCGCCGGGTTCGACTCCAGTCAGCTCGGCCACGTTGATTACCCGCCTGGTGGCGGATCCGCCGCCGAGCAGTTTGGCAAACCAGGAATCGTAGCCCGCGCCGTTGTAGACGACCAGCGCCGCCTGCGCGAGGGCCCGCGCCACCGACGGAGCGGCCTCGAAGAGGTGGGGATCCTGGTCGGGATCGTTCAGGATGTCGGTGACGGCGACCCGGTCACCGCCGATCTGACGCACAACGCCGCCGTAGAAATTCTCTGCCGCCACCACCTTAAGAGGAGCGGGTGGAGCGGCGCCAGCGCAAAGGGACAGCAGGAGCCCGACTATCAGGCAGCCCGTGGTGATCGTGTTCATCGCAGCGGCTCGGGGATTCATGGGCGGTGGCTGATCCCAGCGGGTCGCGCCGGGGTTGGCTGTTGGGATTGGATCTTGTGGGATGGGGAGGCCGGAAGGTTCCCCTTCAGGCGCAGTTCCGGCAGCGGCCGTAGAAGGTCAGGTCGTGGTCTTCTATCGTGAATCCTTTGGGCACCAGGCGCTTGAGCTCATTGACGCAGCCTTCGATCTCGTAGACCTTGTCGCAGCGACTGCACTTGAAGTGGTGATGATGGTGCCCGGCCGTCTCGTAGCGGCTGGTGTCGCCTGGAATGGTCACGGCCCGGATTTCCCCGGCATCCTTCAAGCGCTTGATGGATCGGTAGACCGTCGCCACGCCCAGCCCCGGCAGGCGCTTGCGACCCAGGGTGAGTATCTCCTGCACGCTGAGCGGCCGCTCAGCCGCCTGCACCAGGTTGGCGATCACCTGTTTTTGTCTCGTATTACGGTCCTGCACCGCGAACCTCCGTTGCCGGGTTGTCGTCGCATCGTACGATATTGAGAAATCAATATCAATAAAGCCGGACGGTTACCAGCTTGCCGCAGGCACTGGTCACAGGTGCATGCGCGCCTGGTGCCCTTGCTCCCGCGCGAGCACTACCGGCCGCGTGAAACCTTGTAGACTTCGGCCTGTCCAAATTCAACCGCCTTTCCTTGGGTCCCCAAGCTCAGCCACGTCCGCCCGGTGAACAGGTCGCCAGGATCGGCTGATCAGCGCCCGAACGTCAGAGACCGAAAGAACACCGACGCATCATTCACGGAAACAGCCGCATGACAGGCCATCCTC
>JBAUWJ010000289.1:0-3138 GCA_049583715.1 Arenicellales bacterium
CACCGCCCCGAACGAATGGCTGAGCGAATAGCCCAGCTCGCCGCCCTCGTGAATCGAGCCCGGGCACTCCGGCGACGCGTGGCTGGGAATACCTCCGGGAAACGAGAACTGTTTGAACAACTTCTGGAGGCCCTCCTCGTCCTGGCCGATGTCGGGATAGATCTCGCTGTAAGTACCCTCGAGGTAGGTGTTGCCGACGACGGCCGGCCCCCCGTGCCCGGGGCCGGCGACGTAAATCATGTCGACGTCGTACTTCTTGATGATCCGGTTCAGATGCATGTAAATGAAGTTCTGCCCGGGGGTCGTGCCCCAATGTCCGAGCAGCATGTGCTTCACATCGGCGAGCGCCAGCGGTCGCTTCAGCAGCGGATTCGCGTAAAGATAGATCTGGCCGACCGACAGATAGTTGGCGGCACGCCAGTAAGCGTCCATCTTCCGCAGCAGTTCCGGCGTGAGTGTGCCGCTCTTCATAGTCGATCCACGGGTTGGGCGCCGCGATTCACTTTGTCTTTTTCACGACGACCCAGGCCACCAGGCCGGCAACCACGACGACAAGCAAGACAAGCAGTAAGAACCCGTCGTAGCCGCCGCCCATCCAGTTGCCATGGCCCCCCATCCAGCCGTTGCCCTGGCCCCCCATCATGCCGTAGCTGCCTTGCGACTGGGCCAGTGCGCTTGTTGACGCGATCACCCCACCTGCTAAAACGGCGGCGCTCAAGGTCTTGCGAAAGTCAATGCGTTTCATAGTTAAACTACCGTTCAAGGTTGAACAAATGCGTGGTTCCGTTGCTGGCACCCGCTTCGAACAGCGCGAACTTGGTGCCTCGACGGGCCTCCGTTGACGTCAGCATGCGCGAACCAACTATATGCGGACTAATTGCGTCCACGGATCAAACTCATTTCATGCCGCAATCCGACCCAAGCAAGCTGGTTCCCCGACCTCCAACATTGGCCGCGCCGCTGTGTGCCTATATACGTCCAATGCTTGCCGGCCTTGGTCTTCATCAAGCCGATCCGGCTGCGGCCTTAGCCGGGAGGGGCTGAGCGGATGGATCCGACACTGCCTTGCTCGCGAACGCGAGCGACAGAGTCGTGGAGGGGTTCAGGCTATCGACCATCGAATTCGGAATCAGGATCGTCACTCCACGTCTTATCTTCTGGAACGTGCACGACGCAGAGACGGCCCTGGATACGAAGGACTAGCATCGTTTGAAATGAGCCCTTAGGCGCAGCCTGCGAAATTACTCGTCACTGCCGGCCATGTCTGTTCGGTATCGCACCAATGCGCGCAATCGACTCAGTGCTGCGCCACGATATGATCCTTGACACGGCCAACGTCCGGCCAAAGCGGCTGCCGGCGTCATGTCGCCAGCAGCTTGCGGATAGACTGCAATTCCCGCCGTCGCTTCGCGGTGACCTTGGGATAGGCCATGTCAAGTTCATTGAACGCATCCAGGATGACTTGCGAAACGATCAAACGGGCGTTCTCCTTGTCGTCGGCGGGAACGATGTACCAGGGCGCCTGATCGGTGCTTGTCGCGCTCAGACAGTCCTCATAGGCGGTCATGTAATGCTTCCAGTATTTCCTCTCGTGAATGTCCGCGGCGCTGAACTTCCAGTTCTTATCCGGTTCATCGATGCGCTCGAGGAATCGCTTTCTCTGCTCTTCCTTAGACAAGTGAAGAAAGAACTTTATGATCCGCGTTCCGTTGCGGTAGAGATGATCTTCCAGGTCCACGATGGAGCGATACCGCTGCTTCCAGACGGAGCCCTCCTCGAGCAGCGCGTCCGGCAGCCCCTGCGTGCGCAGTATCTCCGGATGCACCCGGACGATCAGCACCTCCTCGTAGTACGAGCGGTTGAAGATACCGATACGGCCGCGTTCCGGCAGGCAGCGGGTCGTGCGCCACAGGAAGTCATGCTCCAGTTCGTCAGCACTCGGGTGTTTAAAGCTGAACACCTCACAGCCTTGCGGATTGACCCCGGACATGACGTGCCGGATTGCGCCGTCCTTGCCGGCAGCGTCCATCGCCTGAAAGATCAGCAGCAACGCATAGCGGTTGGACGCATAGTGAAGGCCCTGCAGCGCGCTTAGCTCCTCGACGTGTCGGCGGAGGAGTCTGCTGTATTGTTTCTTCGACTTGTACACAGGTTCGACATGCGTCGGCCACTTTTTGAGATTGACCGTTTCGCCCGCCGGCAGGCGGAATTCATTGGCATCTATTTTCATCTTCATTTCGTTATTCATCGCTCGTATCTGGACAAATGAGAGAATTCAATTCGTGCCGCAGAACGTTGCACTCTGTCCGCGCGCACCGAACACCTGCTCCTGGTTTACTTGTCGCGCTCGTGTCGGCGTCGAATCATCGACCCCGGGCGGTCGTTGCGCCGCACCCGCTCCGGCAGTCGTGGGCTTGCCTTTCAGAATCCACTCGAAGCCGACGCCCATCAGCGCGCCCAGAATCGGTGCCACCACGTAGATCCACACCGTGCCGAGGCCGCCGCGCACCAGGTCCAGTGCCGACGATCGCACCGGCTTCATCGAAGCGTCGCTGATCGGCGCCGCCCAAGACCCGACAACGCAACGCGGTCGTGTAACCATCGGTTCCTTGGTCTCGGTCTAGGGTTTAGCCTCGGCTTTGACTGAATCAAAAATCCGATAAGCGAGCAGTTTCACGGGGTCGGTCACAAAGAACCACAGCAGCGCATAAGTCCACACGAGCCCGGCCCATTTCCAGCCCAGGGGTGTCATGAACAACCCATAAACCGCTATCAACGTCGCCACCATTTGGGTGCCGAGTACCGCCCCCCACAAAATCCGCGCCGGGCGTATCGACCAGAATGGCCCACGCGTGCGCGTCTGGAAAATCGTCAGATGCCCCGCTACCGACAGCATCAGATACATCATCGTCTGGAGATGCGCATGATTGAGGTGATAGACCCGATCGCCCAGGAAGAACAGCCCGAACGCGGCGACGGGACCGACAAGGCCCAGCACCGTGGCAATCCCGAGCACCAGGCGCATGTTCCAGGCCTCGGGCTGGTCCTTGTAATGCACGTTGTCATAGGCGATGGACAGGATGGCACCGTCGTTGAGCAAGGCGAGCATCACGATCATGACCGCCGTCACCGGATAGA
>JBAUWJ010000290.1:0-10870 GCA_049583715.1 Arenicellales bacterium
CCCGCTGCCGCGTGACGACGACGGCCCGGTCTTCGCCGAGCCGTGGCAGGCCGGCGCCTTCGCCATGACGGTGAAGCTGGCGGAGGCGGGCGAGTTCACCTGGGCCGAGTGGGCCGAGGTCTTCGGCACCGAGCTGGAGACCGCTCGCGACGAGCAACCCAACGATCCCGCGACCTACTACGAGCACTGGCTAGCCGCCCTGGAGACACTGCTGGCGGCGAAAGGCCTCGCCGAGCCCGGCCGCCTCGCGAGCCTGAAGGAAGCGTGGACCGAAGCTTACGAGCGTACCCCTCACGGCAAACCGGTCCGTCTGGCTCCTTGCGCCTGACCAGGCGCCGGCATTACTTGGCACGTTCCCCACGCTCCTCGACACTGATCCTGAGCGAAGGGATCGGCGTCAGGGCATGAACCGGGGAGGGTCTTTGTCGACCGTCTCGAGGCAGGAGCCGAGAGCGAGCCTACATGGAGGTACTTGCGGCGTGTTGACAAAGGCCCTCCCCGGTTCATGCGGGGCATTCCCGTACAAGCCCAGCAAGCCCCAACAGCGCAGCATCTTCAAACACTGCCTGTCGGAATGAATTCCGACCCACAAGGAGGTGGGGAGTGTCGGAGACCGTCGGGAACGAGATCCGACCGACCCACTTCGGAGGTGGGGAGTGTCGTCCCCATCTCCCCATCCGTCACCGGCCGGAGCGGACGGGTTTTGATCCCTCCCGATTGGACGGGAGGGCGTGGCAAGTATCCCTCCGCGAAGGCGTTGTTCTCAGCCGCCGCCCGGTACGACGTGGTCGATGGTGACCTTGACGTCCTGGGACTTGCCCGTGCTGATCGGCCCCGTCTGGCCTTCGAGGTCGCCGGGCTGGGCGATGGGCTGGCCGCTGCTGGAGATCCGTGCGCCTACCGTCACCTGGGGAAAGCCCGACAACCTGAGCTGCGGCATCATCGCCTCGGAGTCGTCGAGCGTGACGGTGATCGGCAGGTCCGCGACGGTCTTCCTGACCACCGCGAGCGGCATGGGAGGACCGGAAACGGCCTTGGCGAAGATGAACACGCTCGCCTGGGCTTCGGCCTTGTCCTTGAGCGAGGGGGCGAGGTCCACGCTCACCTTGAGTGACGTGCCCTTGGCGTTGGCGGCGTTGGACGCAGGCACGGGCGCGCTGCTTTGCCCGCTGCTCGCCGTGGCGGTACCGGAGCCGGTCGCCGGGCCTTTTCCGTAGCCCTTGGCGGCCAGATCCTGGAGCATGTTCTTGACCTGATCGAGCGGCTTGCCGTCCAGCAGGGGCTCGACCCGCTGGTAGTACGTGAGCGCCGTCTTGTAGTCCTGCGCCTGATAGGCGGCGGTCGCCGCCATCCACAGGGCCTGGGCGTCGTTCGGCTGCTTGTCCAGGGCGCGCTTGACGAGACGGGTCGGCTCTCCGGACAGGTCGCCCCCTTTCACCATGGCCAGGGCGGTGGCCTCGCGGACCAGGACCTCCGGTTCGTCGCCTACCAGCTCGCGCAGCTTGTGGAAAGCGTCGGCAGCCTTCTGGTAGCGCTTCAGGACCATGTAGCTGCGCCCGAGCATGAACCAGCCGTCGGCGTCGTTGGGATTCTTCTGAAGCCGCGCGTCCAGCTGCGCCACCATGCCTTCCACGTCCGCAGGCGTGACGTTATGTGGGCTCGAAGCGGTCGCCGCGGCCGTCTCCGCACCCGGGAACAGGGCGCGCGGCTGCCCCAGAGTGAGATAGAGCAGGCCGCTCATCACGGGGATGAAGACAAGCACGGTCAGGGTCAGCCAGCGACCGCTGCCGCGCTCGGCGGCGGCACTGGAGGGCGACTGCGAATGGAGATCGTCCGCGAGCTGGGTCTCCAGGTCCCGGACCTGCTCTTCGTACTCCGCGTCCGTGATCTCGCCGCTGTCCTTCCTCTCTTTGAGCTCCTCGAGGCGCGCTCGGCTCAAGGTCACCACGTCGCCGCGCCGGTCCTCGGCGGCGGGATCGCGCTGGCGTATCAAGGGATAGAGCACCAGCGCCAGAACGGTCACCAGCAGCACCACCGCCGCGATAAAGAATCCAATCACGTGTCAGTCCCCCAGCAGCTTGCGTGCTTCCCGCCGCTCGTCGTCGCCGACGTCCCCCGCCGAAGCGGCCCTGCGGCGCGCCATGACGATGATCAGGATCAGCCCGAGCACCAGCAGCAGGCCGGGGCCGCCCCACAGCAGCAGTGTCGTCGACTCGACACGCGGGCGGTAAAGCACGAACTGGCCGTAGCGCGCGACCATGTAATCCAGGATGTCCTTCTCGCTTTTGCCTTTGCGGACCATTGCATAGATCTCGTTCCGCAGATCCGCTGCCAGGTCCGCGTCCGATCCAGCCAGGTTCTCGTTCTGGCACACCAGGCAGCGAAGCTCGTACGTGAGCTTCTCGTAGAGCTGCTTCTTGGCCGGGTCGTCGAAGTGGCGCACCTCGATGACGGCGTACGCCATCGAATTGACGGCAAGAAGCACTGCCAGGACCAGGACCCGCATCAAGACTGCTGCACCAGGGACTTGATCTTGGGAATCAGGACTTTCGTCAAAGCGGAGTCGTCGACCGGTCCGATGTACTTGTAGCGAATCACGCCCTGGCGATCGATGAGGAAGGTCTCCGGTACGCCGTACACGCCCCAGTTGATGCCGACGCGGCCGTCGCTGTCCATCACCGAGGTGAGGTAGGGGTCACCCCACTCGGCCAGCCACTGTTTGGCGTCGTCGGGATGGTCCTTGTAGTTCAATCCCACGATGGGCACCAGATGCTTCTTCGCGAGCCGGTCCATCACCCCCTGCTCTTCACGGCAGGAGACACACCAGGACGCCCACACGTTGAGCAGCCAGACCTTGCCGCGCATGTCTTCCGGGCCGAAGCGGCTGCCGGGGTCCGACAACCGCGCCAGCCGAAAGGCCGGCGCGGGTTTGCCGATCAGCGGCGACGGGACCTTTCTGGGGTCGAGAAACAATCCCCGCGCCAGGATCGCGACCAGGAATACGAAGACGAGGGCGGGCAGCCAGAACTTCAGCGTTCCGAGCCTCACGACACGGCGCTCCCCGCCGCGCCCGCCAGCGCTTCGGCAGCCCGCGCGGCCTCACGCCGGGCCGCCCGGTAACGCCGATCGCTGGCCGCGAGCCCGCCGCCCAGCGCCATGAATACCGCGCCCATCCAGATCCAGCGCACGAACGACTTGAAGTACACACGCAAAGTCCAGCGGCCGTCTTTCCCCACCGCGTCTCCCAGTGAGACGTACAGGTCGTGGGTGAGACCGGGATCGACGGAGGCCTTCGTCATGGGGTTGCTGTTCACGTCATAGACGCGCTTTTCCGGCCTGAGCGTCACTATATGCTTGTTGCCCCTGAACACCTCGACGCGCCCGCGGCGCGCGGTGTAGTTCGGCCCCTGGATCTGTGACACTCCCTTGAACATGAAGTCGTAGCCCGCGGCGTGATAGACGTCTCCGGGCGCGAGGCTGACGTCATCCTCGATGCTGTAGACGCTGGTAAAGGCCACCCCGATGATGAACACGCCGATTCCGGCGTGGGCCAGGCTCATGCCCCAGAATCCCCGCGGGATGGTCTTGAGCGCATACAGCTTGTTCTGCTTGTTGGCGAGGCGGGCATAGACGCCGTAGGCGACGCTCGAGATCACCCACAGGGCGACGATCAAGGCGAACGAGGCGGTCCAGGAAAAACCGGCATACATGCCGAAAGGCAGTGCGACGCCCAGCACGATGCTGCCCGCCATCAGCCAGCGCAGACGCCACGCCAGCTCGAGGAAGCTGTCCTTTTTCCATTTGCTGAGCGAACCGATTCCGACCAGCAGCGCCAGGGGCAGCGCCAGCGGGATGAACATGGTATTGAAATACGGCGGCCCGACGGAGAGCTTGGCGATACCGAGCGCATCCAGCGCCAGCGGATACAGCGTGCCCAGCAGCACCATCGCCGCCAGCACCACCAGCAGGAGGTTGTTCACCAGGATGAAGGTCTCACGCGAGACCAGATCGAAGCTGACGTGGGAACGGATACTCGGCGCCCGCCACGCGTACAGGCCCAGGGAGCCGCCGATGACGATCGCCAGGAAGGCCAGTATGAACACCCCGCGCGAGGGATCGACGGCAAACGCGTGCACCGAGGTGAGCACGCCGGAGCGCACCAGGAAGGTGCCGAGCAACGACAGGGAGAATGCGAAGACCGCCAGCAGCGCGGTCCAGGCCTTGAAGACTCCTCGGTTCTCGGTGGCGGCCAGAGAGTGGATGAGGGCCGTACCCACCAGCCACGGCATGAACGAAGCATTCTCCACCGGATCCCAGAACCACCACCCGCCCCAGCCGAGCACGGAGTAGGACCACCAGCTCCCGCCGGCGATGCCGACGGTGAGAAACAGCCAGGCCACCAGCGTCCAGGGACGGGTCCACCTTGCCCAGGCGGAGTCGAGCCGGCCGCCCAGCATGGCCGCCACCGCGAAGGCGAAGGCCACGGAGAAGCCGACGTAGCCGGTATAGAGCATCGGGGGATGCACGGCCAGACCGGGGTCCTGCAACAACGGGTTGAGATCGCGGCCGCTCGTGGCGGCGGGCAGCAGGCGAGCGAAAGGGTCGGAGGTGAACAGCGTGAACATCAAAAAGCCGACGCTGATGAAGCCCATCACCCCCAGCACCCGGGCGATCAGGTATTCCGGCACGCTGCGGCTGAATATCGACACCGCCGCTGTCCAGACTCCCAGGATCAGCAGCCACAGCATCAGCGAGCCTTCGTGTGCGCCCCATACCCCGGAGATGCGATAGATGAGGGGCAGGTTCTCGTTCGAGTTGTTGGCGACGTACGCCACGGAGAAGTCGTGGGTGACGAAGGCGTAAGTGAGACAGGCGTATGAAATCGCCACCATCAGGAAGTTGGCGCGCGCCGCGGGCCGTGCCACCGCCACCCAGCTCCCGTAGCCCTTGGCGGTACCTACGATGGGAACGATGCACTGAATGAGGGCGACGCCGAGCGCCAGGATCAACGCGAAATGACCGATCTCGGGAATCATTGATAGTGCCCCTGCTTGAGTTTCTCGGCGATTTCCTTGGGCGTGGCGTGCTTCAGCTCGTCCGCGACCTCCTTCGGCATGTACTTCGAGTCATGCTTGGCCAGGACCTGGTCGGCGTGGAAGATCCCTCCGGGACCGATCACGCCCTGGGCCACGATGCCCTGCCCCTCGCGGAACAGGTCCGGAAGGATCCCCTTGTACCGGACGGTAACCGTCTGCCTGCCGTCGGTGAGGTCGAACTGCACCTTGACGCCGCTGCGCTTGATGCTGCCGTCCACCACCAGGCCGCCGACTCGGAATCGCTTGTTCGTCGGCAGGTCGCCCGCCTTGACCTGGGTGGGCGTCACGAAGTACAGCAGGTTCTGCCTGAAAGCGGTCAACGCCAGCGCGGTCGCCGAACCGATGCCGACGACGATCAGAATGACGACCATCAGCCGCCGCCTCTGGCGGGGACTCACGAGGCCTCTCCCCGGGCGATCGCGGCCCGTTTCAAATCTGCAATCACGCGCTGCTTTCTCTTCACGGCCCAGATCACGTTCCCGGACAGCACGATAAGAGCGAGCCCGAAGGATGTCCAGACATAAAATGCGTATCCGCCCATGCGGAAGAACTCGGTCCAATTCATAACGACCTCACGACTTCTCCGACCCACTGGCTGCGGTGCTCCCGCGCGAGCAGCTCGTAGCGCACCCGGAACAGCAGCAGTGCCCCATAATAGAACATGAAGGCAAGCGCCATCAGAAGCAGGGGTATCAGCATGCTCATGGCGATCGACGGGGCGCCGAACTTGGTCACGGTCGGGCCCTGGTGCAGCGTGTTCCACCACTGCACGGAGTAGTGGATGATCGGCACGTTGACGACCCCGACGATGGCCAGGATGCCCGCCGCCCGCTCACCGGATTGACGCTGCTCGAAAGCGTTGTAGAGCGCGATGACGCCGAGATAAAGAAACAGGAGCAGCAGCTCGGACGTCAGGCGTGCGTCCCACACCCACCACGTGCCCCACATGGGCTTGCCCCACAGGGAGCCGGTCGCGAGCGCCAGAAAGGTGAAGGAGGCCCCGAGCGGTGCCGAGGACAGGGCGACCACGTGGGCGAGCTTGATCCGCCAGATGAGACCGATGGCGGAGCTGACCGCCATCAGCGTATAGATGAACAGGGACATCCACGCCGAGGGCACGTGGATGAACATGATGCGGTAGCTGTCGCCCTGCTGATAGTCCGGCGGGGCCACGAACAGGCCCAGATACAGGCCGGCGGCCATCAGCACGCCCGCCACGCCCGCCAGCCAGGGGATCCATTTGCCCGCGGTGGTGAAGAACTCGCGCGGAGACGCGAGTCGATGAAACCAAATCCACATTACGCTGTTTCGTTGTGATCGTATCCGCTAGTTGAATGCTCGGCGCCGGCTCCTCCGGGCGTCGTGCAGGACCGGGCCGCGCCGCTCATTCCAGAGCGACCTTCAGGGCGCCCGCGATAGCGAAGGGCGCCAGCGTCAGGGCCAATACTAGCAAGGCAGCCAGCAAGTACAATTGACCTGAAGCACTTAAACCGCTTCCGGTCAGGTCCACCGCCCCCGCCCCGAATATCAGCACCGGCACGTACAAGGGCAGAATCAGCAGGGCCAGCAGGATCCCCCCACGTCGCAGGCCGACGGTCAGCGCGGCCCCGATGGCGCCCACCAGGCTCAGGGTTGGCGTGCCCAGCACCAGGGTGAGGAACAACACCTCGAGACTCTCGCCGTGCAGAAACAACGCGCTTCCGAGGATGGGCGACAGCACACACAGCAACAGGCCGGTGATGATCCAGTGCGCCAGAACCTTGGCCAGGGCGACCGCGTACAGCGGATAGCTGGCCAGCGCGAATTGCTCCAGCGCACCGTCCTCGTAGTCCGACCGGAACATATGCTCCAGCGACAGCAGCGTGGCCAACAGAGCCGATACCCAGATTATACCAGGGGCGATCAGCGCCAGCGTCTTGGGGCCGACCCCCAGGCCGAGCGGAAAGAGCGACACCACGATCACGAAGAACGCCAGCGGATTGATCCACTCCGCGCGCCGCCGGTAGGCAAGCTTGAGTTCGCGCTTCAAAATCGCTGTAAACATGGAGCTATGCCGAGAGCGAAAGTTCCCGGCACAGCCGGCCGAGCTCGGGGCGCTGCAAAGCCTGGTGGCTGGCGAAAAGGCTGAGGCCGCCGGCGCTCTGGTGCTCGATCAGAAGATCCTCGACGACGCCCCGCCCGCGGACGTCGAGCGAGGTAAATGGCTCGTCGAGGATCCACAGGCGGCGCCGGGCGAGCAGCAACCGGGCGAGGGCCGTGCGGCGCCGCTGGCCGGCGGACATGTGGCCGGCGAGTATGTCCCGGCAGGCCGTGAGCTCCAGGCGTTCGATGGCGGTATCCACCGCTGCCGGATCGCCGCCCGACAGGCGCGAATGGAACGACAGGTTTTCGCGGGCGCTCAAGTCCGCCTTGAGGCCGTCGCGGTGCCCGACGTAGGCGCAGTCCTGCTTGAAGCGCTCGGAGCTGCGCGTGGCCTCGCGGTGCCAGAGCACCGTCCCGATCTCGGCGAGGGCCAATCCGCACACGATCCGCAGGAAACTGGTCTTGCCGCAGCCGTTGGGACCGGTGACCTGTACCAGCTCACCGGCGGCCAGGGCGAGGTCCAGCTCCCGGAACAGCAGGCGATCCCCCCGAACGCAGGCCAGGTCGCGTATTTCGAGCTCGGTCGTCGTCGGCTCGGCAGGCATGGTCGCGCGGTGTTTCGTCAAGGAGAAGGTCGGCGAAAGGACAGCGGACCATACCATGGCCGCCCGGACCAGGCGATAGCCGGACCGCCTGCGCCTGTCGCCTGCTCGCTATGGAACGCACGACTCACTCTCTCCACTTTATCTTCCGGAGAGGGACAGGCCGGGGTGAGGACGACGATGTCTGGGACCCCTTCGCCCTGACCCCCCCCAGCGGAGCGGGGACTGTGCTCCCTCTCCCTCCGGGCTGGGGTGAGGGGGCGATGTTTGGAACCACCCTCACCCTAACCCTCTCGCGCCAGTGGGAGAGGGAAACCGTTCTCCCTCTCCCTCCGGGAGAGGGCGGGGGTGAGGGGGCGGTGTTTGGAACGCCCTCGCCCCAACCCGGCGGCGGAGAGGGACAGGCTTCCTCCCCCTCGGGGAGCGGGAACGCTGTTCCGACCGCCGGAGAGAGGACGATCCCCGGTCGGAGGCCCAAATGGATGCGACCTCGGTGGATCGTCGTTTCGAGGCGGCGGCGGACGGTGCGGCCGTTAGCCCCAACAAAAGGCGATTTTGTCTTGAGTTCGCAAAGTTTCAGCGATTAGACTTGAGCATGATCAGTTTCTCCGGTCCGGGAAGTTCGACCCAGCTCGTTTGCGCAAATTGAAGTTACCCACCCTTCGGCGGGCCGCCGCCCGCTGCCCCCGCCCGTGACCCGCAAGGTATTCGTGCAGACTTTCGGCTGCCAGATGAACGAGTATGACTCGGCGCGCATGGTGGACGGCCTGCGCGCGGCCCACGGCATGTCGGTTGCCGAACGGCCGGAGGACGCCGATGTGCTCCTGCTCAACACCTGCTCGGTGCGGGAGAAGGCCCAGGAGAAGGTGTTCTCCCAGCTCGGACGCTGGCGTGAGCTGAAGGAGCACAGACCCGACCTGGTCATCGGGGTCGGTGGCTGCGTGGCGAGCCAGGAAGGCGACGCCATCGTGGCGCGCGCCCCCTATGTCGACCTGGTGTTCGGGCCGCAGACGCTGCACCGGCTGCCGGCGCTGCTCGGCGAGGTGTACGCCTCCAGGCGCCCCCAGGTGGATGTCAGCTTCCCCGAGATCGAGAAGTTCGACTGCCTGCCGCCGCCGCGCAGGGACGGCGTGACCGCCTTCGTGTCCGTCATGGAAGGCTGCAGCAAGTACTGCACCTTCTGCGTCGTGCCTTACACCCGCGGCGAGGAGTTCAGCCGGCCCTTCGACGACGTCCTGACGGAGGTGGTGGAGCTGGCAGAGCAGGGGGTGCGCGAGGTCACTCTCCTGGGGCAGAACGTCAACGGCTATCGCGGACGCATGCACGGCGGCGATGAGGCGGATTTCGCCCTGCTGCTGCGCTATGTCTCGGAGATTGACGGCATCGACCGAATCCGCTACACGACCTCGCATCCCATCGATTTCAATGATCACCTGGTTCAGGTGTACGGTGAGCTGGACAAGCTGGTCAGCCACCTCCACCTGCCGGTGCAGTCCGGCTCCGACCGCATCCTGGCGGCCATGAAGCGGCGCTATACCGCGGATTCCTATCGCGAGCTGGTGAAGCGCCTGCGCGCCCGGCGACCGGACCTGTCGCTGTCCTCGGATTTCATCGTGGGTTTTCCGGGCGAGACCGAGGCCGACTTCCAGGCCACCATGGACCTGATCGACGACGTCGGCTTCGATCAGTCCTTCAGCTTCATCTACAGCCCGAGACCGGGCACGCCGGCGACCGACCTGCCGGACGACATCCGTCTCGAGACCAAGAAGCGCAGGCTTTCCCACCTTCAGGCCGTGGTCGGCGGCCAGGCTGCCCGGATCAGCGAGGCGATGGTGGGGTCGGTGCAGCGAGTCCTGGTGGACCGGCCGGCGCGAAAGAATCCGGCCCAGCTCTCCGGGCGAACGGAGAACAACCGGGTCGTGAATTTCGACGGGCCCCGGGGCCTGATCGGCCGCTTCGCGGACGTCGTGATCACCGAAGCTCTGCCCAATTCTCTTCGCGGCCGGCTCCGATCCGTGGAGCGACCCGTGTCCACCCCCTTGAAGGCCTCGGCCCAAGCCGCGATATAAAGAGTCGTTGAGCGACCACCCGCCACTCACCTTCTCCCTGTCTCCCGCCGACAACCACCGGCTGGCGCTGCTGTGCGGCCAGTTTGACGACAACCTGAGGCACATCGAGAAGTACTTCGGCGTCAAGATCAACAACCGGGGGCCGGTCTTCAGCATCAGCGGAGAGCGCGATCACGCCCAGCGCGCTGAACGCTCCCTGCAGCAGCTCTACACGGCGACGGAGAAGGACAAGGAGCTCAACGAAGCCACGGTGCGGCTGGTGTTGAAGAGCATCGGCAATGGCGAGAGCGCAGAGACGAGCCGCGACAGCGGTATTCGAACGCCGAAGAAGCAGGTGCGCCCACAGAACGAGCGCCAGCGGATGTATATCGAACGGATCCTGACAGGCGACGTGTGCTTCGGCGTGGGGCCGGCCGGGACCGGCAAGACGTTCCTGGCGGTGGCCTGCGCGGTGCAGGCGCTGGTGCAGGACGAAGTGCACCGCATTGTCCTCACCCGCCCCGCCGTCGAGGCCGGTGAGCGCCTGGGATTCCTGCCGGGCGACATCGGCCAGAAGGTCGATCCCTACCTCAGGCCGCTCTACGACGCGCTTTACGAATGCTTCGGCTTCGACAAGGTGGCGAGGCTGATGGAGAAGAACGTCATCGAGCTCGCGCCGCTGGCCTATATGCGGGGGCGAACCCTGAGTGACTCCTTCGTGATACTGGACGAGGCCCAGAACAGCACCACCCAGCAGATGCTGATGTTCCTGACCCGCATCGGCTTCGGCTCCAAGGCTGTGATTACCGGCGACATGACCCAGACCGATCTGCCCCCGGGCACCACGTCCGGGCTGCGCCACGCGGTTCAGACCCTGGCCGGGGTGAAGGGCGTCAGTATCACGCACTTTCAGCCCCGCTACGTAGTGCGCCACCCCTGGTGCAGCGGATCATCGAAGCCTACGATGCCAGCAGCAAGAAAGAGGGCAGGCGCTGAACGCGAGGCTGCGCACGGCGGTGCAGCTCGCCTGCCGGGCGCGCGC
>JBAUWJ010000291.1:0-22695 GCA_049583715.1 Arenicellales bacterium
GGGATTTTGGGGCAAGCTGGCAAGGCAGGTTGAACGATCGTCCGCCGAGCCATAGCCGTAGCTATGGCTCAAGGGCGATCGTTCAAGATACACAGCCAGATTGTTCCAAAAACCGGATAGGACATACTGTTATTCGTTCCGCCGCGCGACAATGCATGTAAGGGCTCGATATATCGAGCATTGCTGATTCATCGATGTCCGCCCGGTGAGAAATGCGGGCTAACCCTTGGCGCGCTCTATTGCGCGGCGCCATCCCGCATATAAATCGTCCCTGTGATCGGAGGTCATCTGCGGCTCGAAGACCCGGTCGATGTTCCACTGGCGCGCGATCTCGTCACGGTCCGCCCAGAAACCGACCGCCAGCCCCGCGAGATAAGCGGCGCCGAGGGCAGTCGTCTCGGTCACCCGCGGGCGCACCACGGGCACGCCCAGGAGGTCGGACTGGAACTGCATCAGCAGGTTGTTCACCGATGCCCCGCCGTCCACGCGCAGCTCCTCTATCTCGATGCCGGCGTCGGCCTGCATCGCATGGAGCAGCTCGGCCGACTGAAAGGCGATGGACTCCAGGCATGCCCGCGCGAGGTGGGCCTTCGACGTACCTCGCGTGATCCCGGTGATGGTGCCGCGGGCATGGGGGTCCCAATGCGGCGCCCCGAGACCGGCGAACGCGGGTACGACGTAGACGCCGCCGGAATCCTCCACTTCCCCCGCGAGCCTCTCGATCTCGTCCGAGGAGGAAATGAGGCGCATGCCGTCGCGCAGCCACTGCACCACGGCACCGCCGATGAACACGCTGCCTTCCAGGGCATAATCAACGGCGTCATCCCGTTCCCAGGCCACGGTCGTGAGCAGCTTGTGCCGCGAGGCGACCGGCACAGCGCCGGTATTCATCAACATGAAACAGCCCGTGCCGTAGGTGTTCTTGACCATCCCCCGTCGTGCGCAGACCTGGCCGAACAGGGCCGCGTGCTGATCGCCCGCAACGCCGGCAACCGGGATGCGGCGGCTGAACAATCTGCCGGACGTCCGGCCGTACACCTCGCTGCTCGACCTGACCTCGGGAAGCATGGTGGTGGGAATGCGGAGCATGTCCAGAATCTCCTCGTCCCATTTGTGCTCGTGGATGTTGTAGAGCAGTGTCCGGCTGGCGTTGGTCGCGTCCGTGATATGAAGGCCGCCGGTCATGTTCCAGACCAGCCAGGAGTCCACCGTGCCGAACGCCAGCTCTCCCTTCTCGGCCCGATCCCGGGCGCCATCGACATGGTCGAGTATCCACAGGAGCTTGGTGCCCGAGAAATACGGATCGAGGACGAGACCCGTCTTCTCCCTGAACCTCTCCTCGAGCCCCTCGCTCTTCAGCCTGTCGGTGTACGCCGCCGTACGACGGTCCTGCCAGACAATGCCGTTGTAGACGGGCTTGCCCGTCGCGCGATCCCACACCACGGTGGTCTCGCGCTGATTCGCGATGCCGATGGCCGCGACGTCGCCGGCGCCGGCGCTCGCCTTGGCGAGGGCTTCGGCGGCGACGCCGGCCTGCGACGACCAGATCTCGTTGGGATCATGCTCGACCCAGCCCGGCTCCGGGAATATCTGCTCGAATTCTTTCTGTGCGGACGAGACCACGGCGCCGCGGCTATCGAAGAGAATCGCGCGCGAGCTGGTCGTGCCCTGATCGAGTGCAAGAATGTAGGACATTGAGGTCCGGCCTGGTGGTTTGGGGCGCTCGCTGTATCGAGCGGACGCTTTGCGCCGACCACTCGTCCAGCCACGATGTTACACCGAAGGAGCGCGTAGGACGATGGCACGGAATCGCGCGCGGACCCTCAGCGACCCCTCCATCATCGAGCGCGATCTGCATTGCGCCGGCGGGGACCCCGGGAACGGCTCGTCGCATTTCATGTCCACGGTTCTGTGACAGTTGACCGTCAAGACCATGGATCGCCGCGACCGCGCTATCATGAGGCATCCGGCCGCGGGATCGTGCCGCGCCAAAGCCCCGGAGATTCGAGAAGTGAAGACAGTCTGGTTGAAACCCCTCCTGGATTCCATCGCCGAGCGTGGCCGTGATTTCCTCGGCTTGCGGGGCGACGGTGTCGGCGCCGCGCGATGCCTGGAACTGTGCACGATCCTCATCGACCGCCGCGGCGTCGCGTCGGGCCTGGCATTGGCCCAGGACATACTTACCGCCTACGAGGAGATGGACGACTCCGAGCGCCTGCGCTTCTTCGAGGGGCTCGAGACCGACTTCGGCGTGGACGTGATCGCAATCGAGGAGACCGCGCACGCGTGCCGGCTCGACCAGACACCGGAGCGGTGGAAGCACCTGATGCAGCTCGCCGAGCCCCGCCGCCAGGAGCTCTTCAGACGGCTCAACGCTTCGCCCCACGGGACGTCCGCCCTGGTCCGGATGCGTTCGGAACTTCTCCAGGTGTTGCGGGCGCACCCCGCGCTGTCGCCGGTGGATTTCGATCTGCGCCACCTGCTCTCGTCCTGGTTCAACCCGGGGTTCCTGCAGCTCGAGCGCATCGACTGGGACAGCCCGGCCCGAACCCTGGAGAAGCTCATCGAGTACGAGACCGTGCACCAGATCCGGGGCTGGGACGACCTGCGCCGCCGACTCGCCGCCGACCGGCGCTGCTTCGCCTTCTTCCACCCGGCGCTGGAAGGAGAGCCCCTGATCTTCGTGGAGGTGGCGCTGGTCAACGGTATTGCGGGACGGGTGCAGCCCTTGCTCGACCCGGTCGCGGCGGTCGGTGATCCCGGGACCGCCGATACTGCCATCTTCTACTCCATCAACAACACCCAGACCGGTCTGCGTGGGGTATCTTTCGGCGACTTCCTGATCAAGCGGGTGGTCGAGGCGCTGCGCGAGGAACTGCCGCACATCAGCGACTTCTCGACACTGTCTCCATTGCCGGGTTTCGCGAGGACAGTGCGTGGCGCGCTGTCCGGTGACGAGACGCCGGCGCAGGAGCGGCTGCACCACGCACTGTCCGGCTTCGCCGGTTCACTCGGGGCGGCGTACCCCTACTCCGACGGTCCGACCGCCGCGGCGCTGCGCCTGATCGAACAGGACCCCGATCCGGACAGAGAGCTGCTGGGCGCGGTATTGCGGCGCCTGGCGCTGGCGTACCTGACGACACCCGCCAACGACGAAGGCGGCACGCTCGATCCGGTTGCCCGATTTCATCTCACCAACGGGGCGAGGCTGGAGCGCATCAACCCCTTCGCCGACGAGTCCGACCATGGCCGCGATATCGCGTTCGGTGTCATGGCGAACTATCTCTACGACACCGACGAGCTCATCGCCAACCACGAGCGCTTCGTACAGCGCGGCGAGATACCCTTGTCGAGGTCGCTGGCGCGAGAGTTGAAGAAGATCAACGAAGGGGAGTAAATCCCGTCTCGCGAAGCGCCCGCAGTGGCCAAACGCGGGGCTCAAAACGGAATTTTGCCCCGAATACCGTGGAGCAGCCGAACAGTCTGCTGACGTGCCTCATTTTGTTATGCCCCACTTCCTGTGACGGCATCCCTTGCGTCCCAGCAAGCCGTCATACATGCCGGCGGCAAACGCTTTGATCTGTGCCGGGCGATCGCCCTCATGCCAGAGCGTCGCGAACAGGCGGAAGAACAATCCGGGGATAGTCGAGTAGTACAGGGCCGCACCATAGTGATTGCGGGCGACGAAGATTCGGTTTCGAACGTCGTAGTATCGCTTCCAGGGAGAAAGCCGCAGCGAGTAGAATGGCCGCCACGGCAATGGAACGTGATATCGCTCGGACGCCGGGTGTTCGATATGGCTTCGACCCACCAGAACGATTCTGCATCCCGCCTTGCGCGCGCGAAGGCAGTAGTCGACATCATCAGCCGCTATGAAGAAGTCGGGATCCGGCAGGCCGATGCGTTTGACGAGAGCTGCGCTGATCAACAAACCGAGGAAGGGAATGAACTGCACGTCCACGCGTTCCGGCAGACCGGCGGCGAGGTAGATGGTATCCCGCCAGGATCCGTCCATGGGCATCATGGGCCAGGACAGGCGATCGCCCGTCACTGCCGCTGACCCATAGAGATTGCCGGGATCGGGGTCGACAGCGACCAGCTCGGCGAGTGCGTCCGGGTGCGGCTCCGCATCGTCATCCATTACCCATATCCAGTCCGTCCCGCTGCCGGCGGCGTGCTCGATCCCCGCCGCGAAGCCGCCCGCACCGCCGGTGTTCTCACGCAGCGCCAACAGCTCCGTGTCGCCCCGCGCCAGCCAGCCCTGGTCCGCGAGCATCTCCCGCGTGCCGTCGGTCGACGCATTGTCGACGATCACTAGACGATCGGGCCTTCTCGTCTGGGCAGCTATCGCCTGCAGGCATACTTGAAGCAGCTCTTTCCGGTTGAAGGTTACGACCACCACGGTGATCGTGATACTCATGGAACGCAACCTCGATCATCACCGCTGCAGCCCCCGGGATATCGATCGGCACCGGCATTGCAGCCCTTTTCCACGCACAGCGATCTCGCAGGACAGGCGGGGGACGTCGGGATTGCGCGGCGCATTCTGCTTGGACGTGACTATGACCTTGTCGAGACGAGACTATGTCGTCGCGGGGTGAATCTGGTCGTGTTTCTTGCGTGATCTCGAAAAGGAATTATAGAGCACGCCCCGTGGGGCCGAAACACACTCACGGCGCGCCCTGGACTGTCCGGGGGGACCTTACAGGGTTGTCAGGTGCGTGCCGCCACGGGAGCGGAGTCCCTGCGTAGCGGTGGCGATCGCCGGATGCGCGCAGGGCCCTGCTTGTCGGGGGCGAGGAGTTGTGACGGGTCCCGTATACGTCTATTCTCTGGCTTGAACCTCCTCGAAAAAGGTATTCCGTTGCCGAACGACCAGGACAGGGCGTTGTCGTTCCATCGGCTCTGGGCCTCGCTGTTGCCCGTCATTGTCATCCTCGTGATCGAGGCTTTACGACAGTCCGGCGTGACACCGCCCGTACCGTTCCTGTTGCTGTTCGGTGGCGTAGTCGCGGCCGCGACCATCGACGGCCAGCGCGGCGCCCTGATCGGCGGCGGTATCGGGGGCACCTACATCCTGTACGCGTATTTCATCGGTTTCGGGCCCGCGGCCCTCATCGGGACCCTGCCTCGCGACTTCGCGGGCATCACCGTGGTGGTAGCCATCGCCCTGCTGCTGGGACGGCTTCGCGATCGCAACTTACGACTGCGCGACGCCCTGGAGGCCCACGCCAACGCCCACTACCAGGCCCTGGTCGACGATGCCCCGGAAGCCATTTGCGTGATGGATCTCAGCGGGCGTATCGTGCGCGGTAACCCCAAGTTCCACGAGTTGTTCGGAGTCGAGCCGCAGTCCCGTGCCACCTACACGGTAGCGGATTTCTCGCCGGACAAGCAGGGGGACGGCCGCGACAGCGCCGTCGCGGCGCGCGGGTACATCCGAGACGCGATCGATCACGGTCCCATCGTCTTCGAGTGGAAACACCGCCGCCTGGACGGCGAGCCGTTCCATGCCGAAGTTGCCCTGTCCAGACTTCCGAGCGACCGGGGCATCTTCGTGCGCGGGGCGGTGCAAGACATCACGCGGCGCAAGCAGTTCGAGCTGTTGCGTGAAGGGGAAACGGAGACCCTTCGCCTGGTCGCCGACGGACAGCCGCTGCCGCGTACCCTGGAGAGCCTCGCACACGTGGTCGAGAAGGTGCTGCCTGGAGCGCTCTGCTCCATTCTGCTCCTCGATGCCGCCACCCGCCGCATTCGCCACGTGGCGGCGCCGAGCTTGTCCGCAGATTTTCGACGAGCGATCGATGGGTTGAGGATAGGACCGGCCGCAGGTTCCTGCGGAACCGCCATGTATTACGCCAAGACGGTGATCACCTCCGACATCGAGACCGATCCTCTGTGGGAGAGCTACAGGCCGCTCGCGCGGGCGGAGAACCTGCGTGCCTGCTGGTCGGTGCCCATCATTGATTCGAACCAGAACGTGTTCGGCAGCTTCGCGATCTACTATCGCGCACCCAGGCACCCCAGCGACGAGGAGCTCGAGGTCATCTCGGGTCCGCAGTCCATCGCCGGTATCGCCATCGAGCAGGCCGGACGGTCGCAGGCCCTTGCGCACAGCGCGGCCCTGGATCGCGCCACCTTCCAGCGGGCCGCTGTCGGGATGGCCCACGTCTCGACGGACGGCCTCTACGTTCGGGTCAACGACAAGTTCAGCCGACTCCTCGGCTATTCACCCGACGAGCTGCGCCACATCAGCTTTCGTGACATCACGCACCCCGACGATCTCGCCGAAAGCGAGCGTGCCTTCAAGGCGATGCTTGCCGGAGAGCAGGATGCTTTCTATACCGAGAAGAGATGGTTGCGCAAGAACGGGGACACCGTGTGGATCAACATCTCAGTCGGACCCGTTCGCGACGGCCAGGGCCGTGTGGACAGTCTCGTCGTGGTCGCCCAGGACATCTCGCAGGCCCGCGAGCTCTCCGAGAAGCTGATCCACGAAGTGAGGCATGACGCACTCACGGGTCTGATCAACCGGCGCGAGTTCGATCACCAGCTCGCCAACCTGTTGGACGACGTCAACAAGCACAGCACCGTGGGTGCCTTCCTCTACATAGACCTGGACCAGTTCAAGCTGGTGAACGATACGGCGGGGCACATAGCGGGCGATGCCCTGCTGCAGCAGCTCGCACCGCTGCTCAACAAGCAGGTGCGGTCTTCCGACCTGATCGGGCGCCTTGGCGGCGACGAGTTCGGAGTGCTCCTGCGCGGCTGCTCGGAGAAGGCGATGCGGGGCATCGCCGAGAACCTGTTGCATACGATCCAGGAATTCGTGTTTACGTGGGAGGATCGCAATTTCCGCATCTCGGCAAGCATCGGCGGCGTCCAGATCGAGGCCGACAAGTTTCACAGCACCTCGGAAATTCTGCAGCTTGCAGACACGGTGTGCTACGCGGCAAAAGACGCCGGCCGGGATCGGTTCATCATCTGGCATGAGGACGATGATCGTCTGTACAGACGCCACGGTGAAATGCAGTGGGTGCCGCGTGTGACCCATGCGATCGAGGCGGGCGACCTCTACTTCGTGGGACAACCGATAGTCAGCATCGCGGCGCGCGAGGAAGGGCTTGTCTGGGTGGAGCTGTTGATCCGCCTGCGCGACCAGGGGCACACCATCCTCCCCGGTGCCTTCATGCCCGCCATCGAACGCTACGCCATGGCGCCGAGGATAGATCGCCTGGTCATCGAAACCGCGATCGAGTGGCTCACGCGCAACCGGGCAAGCTTCGGCAATTGTCGCTTGTCGATCAACCTGTCCGGCGCAACAATCAACGAGCCCGCCTTCGTCGGCTCTCTCGTCGAGCGCCTCCAGGAGCTGGGGCCCCTTGCCGAATCGTTGTGCTTCGAGATTACGGAGACCGTCGCCATCTCCAACCTTGCCGAAGCAACGGAGCTGATCGAAAAGGCGCGTGCCTTCGGCTGCCGGTTCGCCCTCGATGATTTCGGCAGCGGGCTTTCCTCCTTCTCGTATCTCAAGCACCTGCCGGTGGACTACCTCAAGATCGACGGCGCCTTCGTCCGCGATCTGGCCGACGACCCGACGGATGCGGCCATCGTACGCGCGATCACCGAGGTGGGACGCACTCTGGGCAAGCAGATGGTGGCCGAGTTCGTGGAGAGCTCCGAGGTACTCGCCGCCTTGCGCGGCATCGGTGTGGATTACGGCCAGGGTTCCCACATCGCCGTGCCGCGACCGCTCGAAGAGCTCGAAACCAGGCCCGCGGAACGCAATACGGGTTAGTGGGGTGCACCGGTCCGGCCCATCGAGCACAGGGGGGGCATGAAGGGAGCCGCCGGCCGGGCGAAACCCGTGAAAGCGATGAGGACCGGTTACGCGGACGCCTCGCTCGCCCGATGGCCGTTGGTTTCAGATATCCGGTCGCGCACCAGGCCCAGAAACTGTTCCGCGGGCATGGGCCTGTTGAGGTAAAAGCCCTGGAACTGGTCACAGGCACGGCTGCGCAGAAACCTGGCCTGATCCTCGGTTTCGACCCCCTCAGCGATGACCGTCAGTCCGAGACTCTTGCCTACGGCAATCACGGCGTCGGTGAGACTCTGGTCCTCGGTTTCGTGTACCACGTCGTGAATGAATGAGCGATCGATCTTGATGGTGTCGAGCGGAAACTGCTTGAGCGTCGAGAGCGACGAGTATCCCGTTCCGAAATCGTCAATCGCCACCCGAATACCCATCCGTTTCAGGTCTTTGAGAATATGGATCGTCCGTTCCATGTCCTGCATCACCATGCTCTCCGTGATCTCCAGCTCGAGCAGCCGGGGATCCATGCCGGTTTCCCTGAGCGCCGTTTCGATGTCGTCAACCAGGCCTTCGTCGAGAAACTGGCGGGCGGAAAGGTTCACGGCCATGGTCAATCCCTGCAGTCCCTGCTCCTGCCAGGCGACGTTCTGCCGGCATGCCGCCATCAGCACCCAGCGCCCGATGGGAACGATGAGGCCGGTCTCCTCGGCCAGGGGGATGAATTGCATGGGCAGGACCAGCCCGAGGTCCGGATGCTGCCAGCGCAACAGCGCCTCCATACCGATGATGCGGCCCGTGGCCATATCCTCCTTTGCCTGGTAGAAGAGCCGGAACTCGTCGCGTTCCAGCGCCTTGCGCAGGCTGGACTCCAGCGACAGGCGCTCGAGGGACTCGTCGTTCAGCTCCTCGGAAAAGAGCTGGTAGTTGTTCTTGCCGTGTTCCTTGGCGTGGTACATGGCGATGTCGGCGTTCTTCATCAAAGTCTGCTCGTCCCGGCCATCGACCGGGAAGAGACTGACACCGATACTCACGGTGATACGGAACTCCTGGCCCGCGATCGCGAAGGGCTTGCGGACCGCGGCCAGGATCTTGTCGCCCACCGGAAAGACATGGTCGGACCCCTCCACTTCCGGCAGCAGAATGACGAACTCGTCGCCGCCGAGACGCGCGACGATGTCGCTTTCCCGCACGGCTTCCCGGAGCCGCGCCGCGGTTTCCTTCAGCAGGTTGTCACCCGCGTCATGGCCCAGCGTGTCGTTGATGGTCTTGAAGCGGTCGAGGTCGAGAAACAACAGCGCAAAGTGCTTGCCGTAGCGCTGGGCGTGGAGTATTTGCTGAGCCAGCAACCGGCTGAAGAATACCCGATTCGGCAGATCCGTGAGCTTGTCGTGATAGGCGAGATACTCGACGCGCCTCGCATGTGCCACCCGCTCCTCCATGACGCGGGCCCTGGCCTGGTGGAGCTGCGAGCTCAGTCGTCCGAGCAGCGCCACCACCGCGATCAACAGCACGCTCGCCCCCGCCGCCCTCCAGACGTATGTCCGCGCGAGCCGCGCGGCCGGAGCGGTCTGCTCCGCGCGTGAAAGACCGACGACGATTGCCAGGGGGAATTCGTAGATCTTCCTGGCGATCGTGTACCGGGGCACACCATCCCACTTGTCGACCTCCAGCGGTACCGTCGTCTCGTCCTCGCCTTTGTCCCGGCTGACCAGGGAACGGTAATCGACGCGCCCGCCCGCGGACACCTCGTCACCCGTCCGCCTTACCCGAAAGACGCCGTCCGTGCCGAGAAGGCCGAGCACCCCGTGGCTCCCCATGACATCCGACTCATAGGCGCTCACGAAATAAGCTGCGTCCACCGACACCATGACGACTCCCGTCGCCGGGTGTCTTTCGGGCCTGGTCAGATGCCGGCTGAAATAAAGCCGCCACTCTCCCTTGGTCTTCTCCTGTCGAGGAATCCCGATCACCATGGCGTCGCCCTCCCGGGCGTTCTCGAAGAAGTCGAGGCCCGCGACGTTCTTCCGCTCGTCCGGACGCGTGCTGGCCACGACGCGGCCCCGCGCGTCCGTGATGCTGACCGTGAACAAGAGATCCGGCGGCAGCAGTCCTCGGGCCCGCAGCTCTTTCAAGACGCCGCGGGGCGCGTTCTCGCCCAGGCTGTAGCGCACCAGCTTCAGGGTGGTGTCGATCTCCCGCAGGGCCCGCACCACCTGGGCTTCGTAGGTGTCGGCCTCGTCCGCGGCGGCGGCGGCGGCGACGCGCTCCGCCGAGGCATGCACCCGGGAGGCAAGATCCAGAGTCGTGCCCCAGATCACCGATGCAAGGACGATGGCGATGCCGGTGAACAGGTAACGGGGCTCGATCAGATGCTGGAGCCGCCGTCGTATACCGCTCTCGGAATCCGGCGGTCCGTGCCCGCCTTCGCGATCTACGGCGCTATTCAATTGACAATACCCTCAGGCGGCCGTCGACCCGACTGAGATCGACGTAGCCGATGGCGTGGGGGTTGTGGGACACGGCGTCGACGACAGCAGCGCCGTTCGGAACGCTCGGCGGCGGCTGACCCCGGCCTGTAAATATCAGCTTCGACCAGTGCGCCTTGATCTGTGCCTCCGATCGCCCCAGGTACTCGCTGTAGAATTCGGCGTGCGCGGGGGTGCCGTCCCGCTGGTCGATGGGCACGACCGTGTCCCCATTCGGGAAGCGGTTGGTTCTGCCCAGGTAGATGTCCGTGAGCTGCTGCCGGGTCAGGGTCTTCACCGGACTGTCGACCGACACGACCACCACGACGTCGGCTCGCGCTGCGCCGAACGCCAGGACCAGTGCGAATCCGCAGCCCGCAACCAACAGTCGTTTTGACAGACGCGCCATTTCAAAACACGAAGTCGAGCGCAATGCTGAACAGGGACACGGAGCCTCCGGGGCGAAAACCCGGTTGCACGTTGGTCAGAACGCCTGCGGATCCGGCGCCGAGATCGAGATAGTCGAACTGCGCCTTCAGGTCCATGTTGCGTGCGAAATCCCACCGCGTGCCCAGTGATAGGCTCGTCTGCGTCGCCTGCATCGCCAGGAGCTGGTTGAGTCCGGTGTCGAGGCCGCGGGCCGTTGCCGCCAGCGGCGACGGCAGGCCCGCTGCGGACAGTCCCGGGGTGGAGCTGGCGCTGTCGAGGGCAACGCCGGCCAGGGTCGCGTACGGCGTGACGGCTCCGAAGCGGCGGCCGGCGGTCACATACCACCCGTGACTCTTGCCGATGAAGCTGCGGCTGTCGAGCCGGGCCCATTCGCCCATCACGAACCAGGTCCCGGGGTCATAGCGGGCGCCGAAGGACATGAGGTGGACCGCTTTGCGCTTGACGTCGTACCGGTCGGCGATGGCCTGCCCCGCGGCTCCGAATTGCCTGAAGCCGTCGAACAGCGGGGTGAGGTTGTCTATGGTCAACCGAAAGGCGGAATACCGGGCAAAAACGGTCCAGTCCTCCCACTCCAGGCTGTCGACGACGGTGACTCCATCCCGCGCCTTCGAGACGCCGCCGCCCGCGATATTGTTGTCCTGGTTCCCGAACGTACCGCGCAGGGTGTTGGTGAAGCCCTGGAAGTGGTAGCGGTAGCTGGCTTCGACACCGTCGATGTTGGTGACGGGGACGAGGTGATAGACCTCCTGCGGCGGTCGGACCCAGGGGTTGGCATATCCCACCTTGCGGTACTCGGAAGTCATGAAGACCGGGAGCACCACCCGGCCGATACGTACGTCGAAATCCGGCGTCACGTCGAACTTGATGTTCGCCCACTCCAGGGCCGGCGTGTATGTGCCGTCATACCGCCGCTCCGCGACGACCTGGACGATACCGGAAAGCCGCGACGTGAGATCGGCGGTGAGCTGCAGACCGAGCCGGCTGTCGACATCGGCGCTCCACGCGCTCGAATAGCCGGCGCCCTTGTCAACGAGGCTGTTGGAGACGAAGTCCGCCTGGTCTTCGTTCGAATGAACGAGGCCGAGCGTGCCGAAGCCGTTGAAGGATATGCTGGGATAGTTGTCGGCCCACGCCGCCGCTGCCACTCCATGGAGCAGCATCGCCAAGGTAATGAGAACGACCCCCCGTCTGAATGTCATCGTCGGCTTTGCATACCTGTTTCTTCATTCAAGGTAGCACAAGACGAACGATACGGTGGGGAACCGCAGACCCGCGACGGCCTCAGCGGCCCGAAGTGCCGGACCATGGAACGCGATGCGGCGGCTCTGCGTGCAGCGCCGTCTTCAGGCCCTGCACGAAGTACGGCGGCAGGATTTCGCCGGATCTTGGATCGGCGTCGAACCTGTGTACCGCGGACTCCACGTCGCGCACCACGTCCTTGAACATGAGGGACGCGAAATGATGGAAAAGCCCGGAGCCCAGGAGTACCCGCAGAAGGCGGGACTCCGTGAACACATGAATCCTGATGTCGTAGCGGGAAGCCTCATCTCCGTCCTGCCGCAGCTCGTAGTGAATGAAAGAGTTTCCCCATACCATCCAGAACAACACCTTGGCACGTCCGGTCTCGAAGAACATGTACTCGCTGACGGCGGCCGATCTGCTGGAAAGCAGGTACGTGAAGTCCGCCGCGAAGCTGCTGTTGTCGGTCACGAAGAAGCGACCCGGACCATAGGGAGGGTCGCTCTGGGTCGCGGTGTATTCCTTTCGGGAGTACATCCTGGTGAGGTCGGCAGCTTCCGGCATGTGCTGAAGAAGATAGTCCACGGCCCGGCGTGGAATATCTACGGCACCGGCGAAGTCCACCTCCACCGCATACCGGTTGGCGAGCTCCCTGGAGACACGCTCGCGAAGTTCGGCGGGCAAGGGCTGGGCATGGCGCTCGATGTCCTCGAGCAGCCGGCAGCGCCGGCGGATGCCCGAAGCCGTCGCATAGGGCTGCGACGCGTAGCGCGCCAGGGCCGGATTGCGGCAGGTCCCGCCTCCGGCATTGTCCGGCTCGGCCGCTTCTCCTACTGAAACGCCCCAGGAAGGAACCAGCCAAAGAACCAGCCAAAGAGCCACGGAAAGACCCAGGGAACGACCCGCGTAACGACACGGGATGCACCGCACGGGCGCGAGAGCAGCGTTGCGGGCGGCGGCCCGAGGTAATCGCGAGTGGATCAAGATTGACTCAACAGTGCGATGGTGTGCGAGGAATCAGAGCGAGCTGTCTCCCGAAACCCGCCGCACTATCGCATTGCATATCGACTGATCATTCCCTGATTATACTTCGCATCACGAGCGTCCGGTGTCCAGCCCGGCCGCGCAGCGGCAACGCACCGATGAACCTCACCCCTGAGGGGGGAGCCGCTGTTACCCCCTTTTGTTAATATGGCGAAAGAAGGGTCGTCCTGTGACAAACAGCGGATTCTCCAGACAATGACAACATGCGGCGCTGCGCGTCCGGAAATCACAGGGGCACGAGCCTGCAAGCTTCCTGAACGTCGGGTAGCCCGGTGCTGACTTTGCGGCGGCTGGTGAAATCCCTGGAGGCGCACCGCCGCGCTCATCCCGTTCGTTTCTGGGTGCAGACGTTTGCCGTCGCGTTGACCGCCGCGTTGTTTCTGCTGGTGCGCACGTTCTGGCTGCCGGACACGTTGTTTGTCGTGCTGCTCGTTCCAGCCCTGGCTTTCGGCAGGGCCCGCGAATTTCTGCGCCGATTCGTACCATTCATCGGCCTGTTGTTGGTATACGATTCATTCCGCAGCATTGCCGACAACTTGAACCGGTCCGTGCATTTTCTCGTCATGCCGGATTTCGACAAGTTCGTGTTCGACGGTGTTCTGCCGACCGAGTGGCTGCAGAACTCATGGTGGGTCGGCCACGCGAGCTGGTACGACTTCTACTTCTTCTCACTCTACAGCTTTCACTTCCTGGCCCCGATATTGATGGCGCTTTTGATCTGGTGGCGGAGAAGTGACCTTTACTGGCCCTACGTGTGGGCATTCGTCATGCTCTCGTTCGCGGCCTTCGTGACGTTTCTTCTCTTCCCGGCCGCACCGCCCTGGCTGGCGGCGAAGAAGGGCTACATACAACCGGTGCACTATATAGTCGGCGAAGTGTGGCGGGCGATGGGAATGAAGAAATACACCGAGATATACCGTCACATGTCGCCGAACAAGGTGGCGGCTGTTCCCTCTCTCCACGCCGCCTACCCTGCACTGATGGTGTTGTTCGCGGCGCGTGCCTTCGGATGGCGTCGAACGTGGTGGCTGGCGCTCTACCCGGTTTCCATATGGGTAGGTATCGTGTATCTGGGGGAGCACTACGTATTCGATGTCGTGCTCGGTGTCGCGTACGCCACGGCAACCTACCAGGCGGTGTCGTGGCTGTTCCTGTCGAAGCGCGAGCCGGAATACGGCCCCGTCTCCGATACCCGCTCGACGAACGCCCGCGAGCCACCCTTGGAAGCGGCCCGGGCATCGAGCCGGGAGTCCGGCCGGAGCTTACGCGCGGATGACCCGACTTCCTGACATCGGTGCCCCACCTCATGCATGAATTCGTTTGCCCCGCACCGGTGTCACCGATAGGATTCCATGTTCACGATACGCCGGGTATCCGACAGGACATATGGCGTCGTTCGTTGCATTCCCGCATGGAGAAGATACATGGGTGACACCTGATAGGCGTCGAATTCCAGACCCGGTCGAAGACTACTATGGCAGTGACAACTGCGGCCCTGCACGGCCGCTTCGCGAAGATCGTTGTGTATCTCCTGCTGGCCCTGGCAGCGGCGGGCAGTGCCAACGCGCATCCCCACGTGCGGATCAACATGAAAGTCGAGGTCCTCTTCGACGCAGCGGGCCGCATCACGGCATTGCGCGACACCTGGCTGTTCGACGAGATCTATACCGTCATGGTCACCGAGGACGTTGCGCGTGACAGCGGGGGCCGTCCTACGGCCGACGGTCTCGACAAGTTTGCCCGCCTCGCGATGAAGAACCTCGCCGCGTTCCACTACCTGACACGAGTCGACAGCGGCGGTACGGAGCTGGAGCTCGCGTTGCCCGAGAACCCGTCGGCACGAATGATCGGCAACCGGCTCGAGATAACGTTCAAGCTCCCGTTGGCAGAACCGATCTCAGCGTCGGAACGGCCTTTCGCGTACTCGATCTATGATCCGACCTATTACATCGACATGGTCCACGCCCACGGGCAGGACGCCATTCGGCTCGTCGGCGCACCCCCCGATTGCCGGTATGAGCTGATGGAGCCCCACCCGGATCCTTCCAAGGTCGAGGAAGCGATCGCACTGGACCAGACCGGCGCCACCGACGACGGGCTGGGTGTCTTCTTCGCCGAGCGTGTGGTGGTTCGCTGCGACGCGCGTCAGTGACCGGCCCGATGCTCCCGCCGATCGGGCCTGCCATTGTTCAGGCCACCGGCCTCAGTATCGCGCCGACGCCGGGACACGGGGAGCCGACGCGTCCGCGCGGATGGCGCGCACCAGCCGGCAGCCACCGTCGTCCCCTTCGCGGGCGAGTGCCCACAGGTACGGCCCGACGACTTCCGCCGGAGCCGGATGGGTGCCGCGACGCTCGCCGGGATAGTGCCGCTTTCGATCCGCGGTCATGACCGGCCCGGTATCGATTCCCGTCACCCGCAGGGCACAGGGGCTCGACGGGTGGTATTCGTCGGCGAGGATGTGCATGAATCCCTCCAGTCCGGCCTTGGCGATCCCATAGCCGCCCCAGTATGCACGGCGCACATCGTGCAGCGAGAACACGACCGCGGGGCCGGACGAACGCCGCAGAAGCCCCATGCACCATTGCGTGAGGAAGAAGGGCGCGGCGAGATTGACATTGATCACCCGCCCCCAGACGGACGGCATCGCATGCTCGAACGGTGCCAGCTCGCCTATCCAGCCTGCATGGTTGACCAGGCCATCGAGTCGGCCGAAACGTTCGCCGACGCCGGAGGCCACCGTGCGGAAATCGTCGATCGTGCATCTCGCGAGATCCATGGGGCACAACGCGGGTGGCGGCCACCCACGGCGCACGAACTCTTCGTGGGCCTCACCCAGTCGCGGTTCGTCGCAGTCCACCAGGACGGTACACGCCCCATGCCGGGCGCAGCCTGCCGCCACCGCCCGACCGATGCCCTGGGCGGCGCCGGTGACGAGGATCACACGTCCGGCCAGCCGCCCCGGGGAGGGCTCGTAGCCGAGCAGCGCCTCGAACGCAGGCGACGGCTCGGGGTCCGGCCCGCATTGCTCATCGCTACGATGGCTCATGGCGGCCCGGCGAAGGCCGCCGCCCGGGGGGCGTTGCGGGATGGGGCGATCACACGTCCGCGGGCATAGCACGCGCTCCCCCTCGCGAGCCGGTAGACGTACCACAGATACGCCGGGACCAGCAGCGCCCAGCCGATGCCGAGGGGAATCGCGAGGCCGCCGAGGACCGTCCAGGTCAGGAACAGGAGCGAGCTCCGAAGGCGCCATCGGCGATGGCTTTCAGTGAACCAGTCGCAGGCAACTTCGCCCATCCGGCGCGTATCCACATAGACCTGGACCCAGATCGTCACGACGTAAAGAACGAGACCGGCGACCTGCGCAGCGTAGGACAGCCAGCCGAGGGAGCGCGCCCGGCGGTGTCCCCTCGCGCCTCGTTCCGAGGGGCCTGCGGGACCGGCGGGCGGCGTGGACGCACTCGCGGCGGACGGCCCCGTCATCACTTCCAGTACCGCCACCATCGCCCGCCCTCCGGCGGCACGACCCGGCGCCAGTGGAGACGGTAGAGAAGCCAGGTCAGGATCGAAAGCACGGCGAACACGGCCACCGCCCACTCGCCGACGTAGCGGCGCTCGAGCGCATGAGGGTGGGCCGAGTAGTAGAGGAAGCTGACCAGGTCCCGGACCATCGTGTCGAACCGTGCGGGTGACAGCGAGCCGGCCTCGACGAGCTTCGTGCCCACCGCCACCTGCTGCTTGCTTCCGTTTCGGTAGCCGGTCCGGGTTACGGGCTCTTGCAGGCCTTGCAGACCGGCGAAGACGTCCGGCATCGCGACGTTGTGAAACACGACGTTGTTGGTACCGGTGGGACGGGAGGGGTCCAGATAGAACGACTTCAGGTAGGTATACAGCCAGTCCACCGACCGGCGCTTGGCGATCACCGTGAGGTCGGGGGGCTGCTTGTGAAGGAATTTCCCGGCGACGTCGTGGGGCATGCCGGAGATCATCGTATCCAGATAGCCCCGGCCGGTGGTGTTCAGATACGTCTGTATGGACTCGCGATCCAGCCCCAGGGGCTTCGCAAGCTCCGCGAATCTCTGGCCCTTCATGCTGTGGCAGGCTATGCACTGATGCGTGAACGCCAGGGCACCGTCGCGCAGCGCGGAACGGTCCCGGAGATCGACCGTCATGTGATCCAGGGGCGGCTGCGTATTCCGGGTCCGGGCGGCGGCCGGTGGGACCAGCAACGCGGCCACCAGTATGGCTGCGGCAATCCGCCGGCCCGCATCCACCGTGCGTGTCACGTCGGAGGTCAATGGAGCAGGCCTCCCGCCGTCAGCCGCTCCGGCAGCCCGGGCGCGTCCCGGGTCAGCCGCGGCACGGCCAGGGCCGCACCCAGCACGACCAGCACGTACAGCGCCGGGATCCAGTCCGTGCGCAGCATCAGCGCCCACCCGTGGGCGTTGCTGATATACATCCAGTAGTCGATGAGCCACACCGCCGCCTCGAAGACCACCAGCCACGCCAGCGTTGCGGCGCGCGACCTCGGCCGATTGAAGAAGGGCAGCAGCGCGAAGGTGGCGTAGAACACCTCGGTCACGTGCAGCCCGAAGACCATGTTGGCCTGGGTCGCCTTGCCGCTCGCGATGAGCCCGAGACCGATGAAGCTCGCGGGCAGCGCCAGGACATTCAGCTTATAGAGCAGGGAACGATAGCGCACGGATCGCACGGGGTTGCGGTCCAGAAGAGGCAGGATCGTGAGCAGGACGAACACGCCTGCAAAGGCCGCCACCCCGTAGGTCTTGTTGGGAATGCCGCGCAGCACAGCGTAAAACGGCAGGAAGAACCACAGCGGATGGATGTCCTCGGGGGTGTGGATGACGTTGGCGGGCGTGAAGTTCAGCTTGTCGATCATCAGGCCCCAGCCCCCCGGCTCGAAGAACACGAAAGCGCTGAGGATGAGCAGGAACAGGCTGACGCCGAACGCGTCCTTGGCGGTGTAATAGGGATGGAACGGAATGCCGTCGCGGGGCCAACCGCTGCCGTTCCGGTTGTCCCGGATCTCGACGCCGTCCGGGTTATTGGAGCCGACCTGGTGCAGGGCAATGACGTGAACCAGCACCAGGGCCAGCAGCAGGAACGGGACCAGGAAGACGTGGAACACGAAGAAGCGGTTCAACGTGGGAAGGCCCGTGACGAAGCTGCCGCGCAGCCAGGTGGCGATGGGCTTGCCGATGTGGGGGATTGCCGTGAAGAAGTTCACCACCACACTGGAGCCCCAGTAGGACATCTGGCCCCAGGGCAGGAGGTAGCCGAGGAAGGCCTCGGCGGCCAACGCCAGGTAGGTCGCGACGCCGATCAGCCACAGGAGCTCGCGCGGCTTCTTGTAGGAGCCGTACAGGATGGCCCGGTACATGTGCAGGTAAACCAGAAAGAAGAAGGCCGAGGCGCCGACGATGTGGATGTAGCGGATCAACCAGCCCCAGTTCGAGTCCCGCATGATGCCGCGCAGCACCGACCAGTAGGCGAGGTCCGGGTTGGGTTGGTAGTGAATCGCCAGAAACAGCCCCGTGGCAAGCTGCAGCACCAGTACGAGCAGCAGCAACGAGCCGAAGAAGTACCAGATGTTGAAGTTCTTCGGGGCCGCGTACGCGGCGACGTGATCGCGCCAGAAGGCCCGCACGGGAAGGCGCTCGTCGAACCAGTCGGCGATGCTGCGGGTCGGGGCGTTGGACGGCACGGCCACCGGGCTCACCCCGTCTCCGCGGGTCGCGCGATACCGGGTGCCCGGCCGAACCGTGTTCCCCCCGGGATCATTGCTGCTGTCCCTGCCCCGAGCCGGACTTGATCACCGAGGGCGACACGCCCGGCACCGGCTCCTTCTTCGCGTCCTTGATGAGAGCGGCGTAGGTGTTCGGGAGCTGCATGGGATGAAGGGACTGGAGGTACACGGATACGGCCTGAATCTCCTTCTTGTCCAGGCGGGCGGCGATGAGCTGCATGACGTGCCCAGGGCTGTTGTCGCGCTTGCCCTGCGCGAACCTCTCGAGCTGCCCGCTGAGGTAGGCAGCGTTCTGCCCCGCCAGGGCCGGAACCGCCATCGGCGCCATGCCGGTGGCGGCGCGCGTGTGGCAGGCGGCGCACGCCGGCACCTTGTTCGCGCGGTCCCCCTCCTGATAGACGCGGTAGCCTCGCTCCACTACGCTGCGATCGAATGCCGCGCCCTGCTCGTGCCCGCGCCCGGGCTTCTGAGACGAGAAATAGGCCGCGAGGTTCTCGAGATTACGGTCGTCTTTCGCCTTGGGGACGGTCTTGATCATGCTGCTCATCGGCGCTGCCTGGCGCGCGCCGCTTCGAAAGTCCTCGAGCTGCTTCAGCAGGTAGTTGTAGCTCTGTCCGGCGAGATTCGGGAAGCTCGGGGCGGAGACCACGCCGTGCATCCCGTGGCATCCCGAGCAGGTCTTGCTGACAGTGTCCTTGGCGTCATCGGGCGTGCCGTGTCGGGTCACTCCGATATAGGGTGCGGCGGCAGGCGCGGCCGTGCTGACGACGAGCAGCCCGAGGAGCAAAGGTGTTGATGTCCGGATTCGCGGCATGGTCAGGACACGGGCTCACCAGATCGCCGGAGCCCAGCTCTTGTGTGCGCCCTTCGCGTCACCTTCGCCGATGCGTACCACGGTGTCGGATGTCCAGTAGTAGGGAGGCACCGGGATGTTCATGGGCGCCGGGGAGCCCTGGAACACGCGGGCAGAGAAATCGTAGGTGGAGCCGTGACAGGGACAATGGAAGCCGCCGTACCACCAGCGCGTGACACTGCCCTGCGCCGGCCGGTAGTCCGGGACGCACTGCATGTGCGTGCACAAGGCCACGGCGACGAAGATGTGGGGCTTGATCGCGCGATAGTTGCCGTTCACGTAGCGCGCGGCCGGCTGTTGGGGATCCCGGCTGTGCGGGTCGCGCAGACGTCTGAGAAGACCCGGCTTGGACAAGGTATCGAGCATCCACTGCTTGCGGTGCAGGATCCAGATGGGCTTCTTCTTCCACTCGGCGACGATGAGCTGGCCGGGCTCGATCCTGCTCACGTCGATGTCCACCGGCGCGCCCATCGCGGCGACCTCCATGCCCGGGTTCATGTTGTTGACCAGTACGTCCGCGAGCAGCCCGGCGGCGGCGGCGCCGATAACCCCGGATGTCCCAAGAAGGAATTTCCGTCGCTCGGCGTCGCCGGGCGCGTCGGCACTGACGGAATCCATCTGCGGATTGGTTGCGCTCTGATCGCTCATGCCACCATTGCTCGAAGCTGAATGGAAGACCGGCTCGGACAGGCCCGTGCACGGTCGCAATGTGGGAAGCGGGTGGAGCGCAGCAGCAATGCGCGCTCGATTCCCGTTGATTGTTGAACGCGCCGCGCACTCGAGAGCAGCCCGCGCGGCGGATCGTTGAATCGGCAGGCTGTTGAAAACGGCCTGCCAGTGCGGGACACGGATGTCCTGCCGCGAATCAGGCACCGCAAGTGCTTGATTCAGCGTAGCCGGATACGGACATGTGCCGGCTCCGGCGCATCGACAAAGGGCGGGAAAGCCCTTTGTCGATGCTTTGTTAGAGCCTGGACCGCTGCTTCGAAGCACGCGGTCCGCCTGTTCAGGCTCTGTAAGTGCGACATCCCGTGTTCGACCGAGTTCCCCAGGTGCGAGTGAGGTCGCGCAGGGAGGCGGGAATCCTATATGCTGATCTCCGTGTCTGCGACGGCAGGGTGTCGCGGCCCAGCGTCTTGCCACCATGAGCACTACCGAAGACAGATCCAGGCTCTCGGCTTACCGGGCGAAGCGAAAATCCGGTTCGACGCCGGAACCTTTCCACAGCCGTGAGGCTCCGGGCTCGCGCTTCGTGGTGCAGCTTCATGCAGCCCGGCAGCGACACTATGATTTTCGCCTGGAGCACGCGGGCGTGCTGGTGTCCTGGGCGGTGCCCAAGGGGCCGTCCATGGACCCCGCGGACAAGCGCCTGGCGGTGCACGTCGAGGACCACCCCGTCGACTACATTCACTTCGAAGGCCGCATCCCCGAGGGCAATTACGGCGCGGGGGCGGTGATCGTCTGGGACCGGGGCCGCTTCGAGCCGGTCGCGGACTTCGACGCCGGGATGGAGAAAGGCAAGCTGCTGTTCGATCTCCATGGCTATAAGCTTCGGGGGCGCTGGACCCTGGTTAAAACGCGGCGTGGTCCCAAGGACTGGCTCTTGATCAAGGAACGCGACGGCCTGGCGCGCCAGGGCGAAGCGGCGGCCCTGCCCGAGGACTCGGTACTGTCCGGGCGCACGGTCGAGCAGGTCGCGTCGGGCGAGGATCCCGCCTCCGCGCTCGCCGGGCAATGCCGCGAGGCCGGTGCGAAGGTCGGCCGGGTGCGCGTCCAGGATGTGCGGCCCATGCTCGCGAGCCCGGGGGAGCCCTTCAGCGATCCCGCCTGGGTGTTCGAGATCAAGTACGACGGCTACCGCCTGCTCGCCGGCAAGGAGCACGGTGAAGTGCGGCTGGTCTCGCGCAATGGACACGATTTCACCGGTGTATTCCCCGAGATCGCCGAGGTGCTCGCGGCGCTGCCGTTCGACGACTTTCTCATCGACGGCGAAGCGGTGGTGCACGACGCCGAAGGCCTGCCGAGCTTCGCCGGTTTGCAGCAGCGCGGGCGGCTGACGCGCGAGTCGGACATCAGCCGGGCGGCCGTGCAGTGGCCCGCGACCCTGTACGCTTTCGACCTGCTGCTGTTCGGCGAGTACGACCTGCGCCGACTGCCTTTGCTCGAACGCAAACATCTGCTCGCGGAGGCGCTGCCCAGTGTCGGTCCCATTCGGATCTCCGAGCATATCCGGGGCGAGGGCGAAGCGATGTTCGACCAGCTCAAGGCGATGGGCCTGGAGGGTATCGTCGCCAAGCGCGCCGACTCGACCTACGTCGGCCGCCGCTCACCGGACTGGATCAAGGTCAGCGCGCGCTCCAGCGACGATTTCGCGGTCGCGGGGTATACACCGGGAAAGAACCGGCGCACCGGCTTCGGCGCCCTGCTCCTGGCACAGCGCGGGGTCGACGGCTGGGTTTACGCCGGCCGTGTCGGCGGCGGTTTCAGCGAACGCGACTTCGAGGTGATCGGCGACAGTCTCTCGCGGGCGCACGCCGGTCACCCGCCCCGGGATGCGGAGCCGGCTCCCGGGGCACGGTGGGTGGAGCCGGCGCTGGTGGTCGAGGTGCAGTACAAGGACCGGACCACCGCCGGCAGGCTGCGACAGCCGACCTTCGTCGCGCTCCGCGACGACAAGCGACCGGAGGACTGCTGGCTGCCCGGGGAGGACAAGCCCTTGCCCGAAGTACCGTCCGAGCCGCGACGGGCCGCCGCGAGCGTACAGGTGACCCATCCGGACAAGGTCTTCTGGCCGGAAGAAGGCTACACCAAGGGAGACCTGGTCGCTTACTACCGCGCCGTGGCCCCCTGGCTGCTGCCGTATCTGAAGGACCGCCCGCTCGTACTGACGCGCTATCCGGACGGCATCACGGGGAAGTCCTTCTATCAGAAAGACGCGCCGGAATACGCGCCGGACTGGATCCGCCTGGAGACGCTGTGGAGCGAGGGATCGCAGCGCGAGATCCGGTATTTCGTCATAGAGAACGCGGAGGGCCTGGCGTATATCGCCAACATGGGGGCGATA